>JBIOII010000011.1:0-37284 GCA_044449785.1 Candidatus Limnocylindrales bacterium | reverse complement strand
GCAGCGGTGAAAAACCGTAGGTCGGCACGCCGATGCGGGCGAGGTGCTTCGCATCCGTTGCGAAGGGAGCGAGGAACGGAAGCGGGACGCCGCGCGGATCGTGTTCCGCGAGGACGCTCTCGATGGTTCGATACAGCGGGTCATCGAGCGATGCCTGGACGGCGGCGCCGACCTGCTCGCACTCGACTTCCATTCGGCCCCAGAGCTCGTCGCCGACTCGACGGCGCAGTTCCTCGCGCATCGCCGGCTCGTCGGTGCCCGGCAGCGTCCGGCAGTCCAGCTCGATCTCGGCCGTGCCCGGAATCACGTTGTACCTGACGCCGGCGTGGACGACCCCGACGGAGATCGTGTCGTGGATCATTGCCGAGACCGTCCGGCCAAGTACCGGGTCGCACAGCTCCCGGAGTAAGGCTTCGACCCTGGCCGGGTCGACGCCGGCGGTCTCGTCTGCCGCTGCGAGGCCGGTCCGGGCGGCCCGGGCGAGGGCTATGATCGCCGCGGCGGCGCGAGCGCTCAGATGAGGGATCGCCCGCGCCAGCGAGGCCGCCAGCGGCTCGGTCAGGCGGATCGGGCCCGGTTCGGAGAGCCGGGCGATGATCCGCGCGGCGAGGACGGCGGCGTTGTCGGGCGTCGGCACCGAGCCATGCCCCCAGCGGCCCTTGACCCGGATCTTGTAGACGACGAAACCCTTCTCGGCGACCTGGATCGGGTAGAAGCGGACGCCACCGTAGGTGGTGGACATTCCGCCCGCCTCGTTCAGCGCGCCAGCGGCGCGGAGCCATTCCGGGTTGTTGTCGACCATCCAGCTGGCGCCGTGCCAGCCGCCCGCCTCCTCGTCGGCGGTTGAGCAGAAGATCACGTCGCGACGCAGGCCCGGTATCGGGTCCGAGGCGGGGTCGCGGCCGGCCGTGCGCCCTGCCCTCGCCAGGCGCCGCATGACCTGCACCTCCATCGCTACCATCGACTTCATGTCGACGGCGCCGCGTCCCCAGATATAGCCGTCCGCCAGATCGCCGCCGAACGGGTCGTGGGTCCAGCCGGCAGCCTCGGCCGGCACCACGTCGAGGTGCGACAGCAGGAGCAGCGGGTCGCCTCCCGTGCCGTCGCCGTGGAGCCGTGCCACGATCGAGCCGCGGCCGGGGAACGGCTCCACGACCGTCGACGGGATGCCATCGTCGGCGAGGACCCCCTCCAGGTAGCGGGCGGCGACGATCTCGTCTCCCGGCGGGTTGACGCTCTTGATCCGGATAAGCGATCGCAGCAGCTCGACCAGCTCCGACAGCTCGGCGTCGGAAAGACGGAGGTCCGGTTCGCTGGTCATTTGATCGGCCACGCCGGCTAATCCGCCCCCGTCGATGACTTCAGCTGCTCCGCCAGGCGATCGCCCGTCGTGACCGCCCCGAGGGAAGCTGACGAGACCAGGGCCGCGTACTTGGCCATCACGCCGCTCCGATAGCGCGGCGCCGGCGGGGCCCAGCGGGCGCGGCGCGCCGCCAGGGCGGCCGGAGCCACGTTCAGGTCGACGGCGTGGCGGTCGACGTCGACCACGATCTCGTCGCCCTCCTCAACGAGCGCGATCGGGCCGCCCAGCGCCGCCTCCGGCGCCACGTGGCCGATCATCAACCCGTGCGTGCCGCCGGAGAACCGGCCGTCCGTTAGCAGGGCGACGTGCTCGCCCATGCCTTCCCCGACGAGCGCCGCCGTCACCGACAGCATCTCCTGCATGCCCGGGCCGCCCACCGGACCCTCGTAGCGGATCACGATCACGTCGCCCTTGTTGATCTTCTGTTTGCGGACCGCGTCGTAGCAGGCGTTCTCGTTCTCGAAGACGCGGGCGGGCCCCTTGTGGAAGCGGCGCTCGTGGCCGGCGAGCTTGATTACGCAGCCGTCGGGGGCCAGCGTGCCGTGGAGGATGGTCAGACCGCCGCTGGCCTTTAGGGGCGCCTCGATCGGCACTACGACCTTCTGGCCCGCCGTCTCGACGGTGGCCGCTGCCGCGCTTGCGATCGTCCCGCCGTCGACGTTCGGCGTGCCGCCGTCGATCAGACCCTTCTTGAGCAGCTCTCGCGTAACCAGCGAGAGTCCGCCCGCTTCGAACAGGTCTGCCGCGGTGTATCGCCCGCCCGGGACCAGGTCGCCGACGATCGGGGTGCGATCCGCGATCTCGCCGAACTCGTCGATCTCGAGAGGCAGGCCGTACTCGTGGGCGATGGCGAGCAGATGCAGGACTGCATTCGTCGACCCGCCCGTCGCGGCGACGCAGGCGATGGCGTTCTCGATCGACCTGCGGGTGACGAACTCCTTTGGCCGGACGTCGCGCCGGATCAGGTCCATGACGATCTCGCCGCAGCGATAAGCGGCTTTGTCCTTGTCGGGGTGCTCGGCCGGGATGCCGTTGAGGCCCGAGGGCGACAGGCCGAGGATCTCGAGGACCATCGACATCGTGTTGGCCGTGTATTGCCCGCCGCAAGCCCCCGCGCCTGGGCAGCTCACCGACTCGATCTCGTAAAGCTCCTCGGCCTTGATCTTGCCGGCCCGATAAGCGCCGACTGCCTCGAAGATCGTGACGATCGTGGCGTCGCGCCTGCCCTTGTACATGCCCGGGTAGATCGTGCCGTTGTAGAGGATCAGGCCCGGCCGGTCCAGCCGGCCGAGGGCGATCGCGGCGCCGGGGATCGTCTTGTCGCAGCCCACCAGGCAGACGACGCCGTCGAGCATGTGGCCGCGTACGCACAGCTCGATCGAATCCGCGATGACCTCCCGGCTGATGAGGCTGGCCTTCATGCCCTCGGTGCCCATCGAGGTTCCATCGGAAACCGAAATCGTGCTGAACTCCATCGGCGTCCCGCCGGCCGCTCGGATGCCCGCCTTGACGTGCTCGGCCAGCCGGCGCTGGTTGTAGTTGCACGGCATGGTCTCGGTCCAGGTCGTGGCAACTCCGATGAGCGGCCGGGCCAGGTCCTTGTCGTCGAAGCCGATGGCTTTGAGCATGCCACGCGCAGCGGCGCGGTCGGGGCCGTCGGTAAGGGCCGCGCTGTGGCGCTTGGCCGGATCGCTGGGCACGTCGTAGGGCAGGGGCCGAGGGGCGTCGTCAGGCATGGTGGCTCTCTCCGCGGGGCTGGGCGATGCGCTTCGTCGGGCATAAGTCTAGGCCTTGCCGATCGGCGGAGACACGGCCGCACCCGCGGACCGCGATCGGAGGCGGACTGGCGCCGCATGGACGCCGAGGCTAGAGCTTCGAGATGAGCCATCCCAGGGCGGTCCCCGGGGCGGGTGAGGCGCCCGTCTGGATGGCCACGGCGATCGCCATCCGCTTGCCGTCCGGGCCGGTCACGACGGCCGCGGCCCACCACGCGCGGTACGGTGGGAGGGTCGCCAGGTCGACCGCCTTCGCCCCAACCTGGGTCGGTCCGGGGCCGGATTGGTCGACAACGATGAATGGCCCATTCGCCGTCGCCGCCCAGAGCTCCACCGACAGGACCCCGGGCCTGTTCGTCGAGGCTGTGAACTCGAACGTCCCGTCGCGAAGCTGGTTCACGGACAACTCGCCCTGCGCATCCCCCTGCACCAGCGGCGCTCCCGGCGTGCCGTTCGGGTCGTACGCGAACAGCCGGACGGCGGGCAGGAAGGCGACGGCCGCGACCACCACGATGGCGCCGCCGATGGCTCGCAGGTTGTACGAACTCTCGCCGGCGTGTTTCGGTCGGAAGGTGCCGGCTATGAAGGCGACGGGCGTCGCCAGGAGGGTGGCGACCACGAGCCAATCCTGGTAACCGGGGAGGACGAGAGCGACGGTGAGCACAGCCAGCGCTCCGATCGCCGCCCATGGCCTTCGGAACGTCGAGTCCCGGTGACGGCTGATCCTGGCCAGGTGGCCCATGCTCAAACGCCCTGCGGCGAACGCGCCGATGCACACCATTATCGCGGCCTGGTTCGTTGTCCATTCCGAGGAGCGGAGCACGACCAGATCGAGGCCCACGAAGCCGCTCAGTTTCGTGATCACATCGGCGATCCCGGGGGCCAGCACGAAGACCGGCACCGCAAGCATGAGCCACAACACCATCTCGCCAACGAGCTCGATCACGGCCCTACGGATGGCTCGGTTGCGACGGTCTTCGGTCTGCTGGGCTCGCTCGATTCGGGTCGCCAGAACTTGCGCCTCGCCCAGGTGATCGAGAGCACTGCGGGTCGCGGTAGTTGCGTCCATGCCGTTGTGCTCGAGGCTGGACGCTGAGTCGGCAATATGGTCGGCGACCTCCTGGCGAACCCGGTTCCGCTCGGTCTCGGGCAGGTCGAGCGACGCGTCCAGCTCCCTGGAGTATCCGTTGATCGCGGCGCTTCTGGCGGGGTCCTCGCCGGGGCTGATGGCCGCCGGGCCTCCGTCGTCTCTCGCGGCGCCATCCGGCCGCGGCGGCACGAACCAGGACCCGGTCTCCGGATCGGGGCTGGTGGCCGACCGGCGAGGCTCGCCCTCGCCCGGTGGAGCATGGCCACCCCGGAACGCGAGCGCCGGCCAGCCGTTCTCGGCGGCTCGTCTGAGCGCGGTCGCGGTCAAGCGGTACCTGCGCCGCGTGCGCTCTTCCTCGTGCCAGTCGCTCTGGAGGAGCCTCTCCGCCTCGAGCCGGTACAGGGTGGGGTACAGGTTGGACTCGGTCAGCAGCCCCTCGGCTCCCTGCTCGGACCCGAGCCACCGCCATATCTCGAACCCGGAAAGATCGCGACTTCGAAGCGAACCGATGATCGCCCGATCGACCCTCGAATCGAACGTCACGAGTCCGTTCCAACTCAGCTCGTCCATCGACCCGCCGTTCCGATGCGCCCGAGACCGCCGAATGGCTCCCGGCCAGAGTGTAGGCGGTCAAAGGGTCCCCAGGCCGCCGGTGGCCGATCGCGATCCCGTAGCATGTGGCCCGTGACGACGACGCCTTCGCGGTCGCGCTTCTCGATCCCGCCACCGCGGCCACTGGCCTGGGCTCTGGCTTTGCTCTGCTGGTTCGGGTACGCGATCCTCGATTTCGGGCCGCAGGTACAGACCATCATCAAGATCTATCCCGACAGCAGCTGGTGGGGCTTCGACGCGGATCTGGTCCTCCAGGCGAGCAAACGGCTGCTCGACGGAGGTGCGATCTACTCGGACTCGCGAATGTTGTACGCGCCGCTTGCCGTGGTCTTCGGCATCCCGGCGGCGCTGGTCCCGCGCGAGTACGCGCTGCTGATCTACGCATTGCTCAAGGTGGCTCTTGCGGTCGGCGTCACGTACTGGCTGACGCGCGGCTCATGGCTCGCCGTCCTGGCGATCCTCACCTTCCTGCCGTTCATCAACGACGTCGCCCCGGGCAACTTCATGGTTCCGATCACCGCCGCGATGGCGGTCTCCACGTTCGGGCGGCCCGCCCGCCGCTCCGGGATAGCGCTCGGCCTCGTCGCGGCGGCGATCCCCAAGCCTCTTCTGGTGCCTTACTTCGTGTGGCTGCTGGCGCACCGCCGCAGGGCCTTCGAAGGCGCGGTGGCGGCCGGCTTTATCGCCTCGGCGCTGGCGGCGCTTGTGACGGGGCCGGCCGCGTACCTCGACTGGCTCCACAACCTCGTGAACGGGACCGGGTACATCTCAGGCTGGGAGGGCAACTACGGCGTCAGCGCCTACCTGCCCTCGCTCGCTGTTCCCGTCGCCGTTGTGGTCATGGCCCTCACGCTGCTCGTGGTCGTGCGGGTCGACGAGAATCGTTCGCTGGCGTGGGTACTTGCGGCGGGCATACTCGTGTCGCCGTATGCCGGTCCGCTGACGGCACTTCCTCTCGTGCTCGCGCTGCCGTTGATGCGTCCGTGGCCGCGCCTATATGCCGTCGCCCTGCTCCAGCCGCTCTCTACGATCTCGGCCGCACTCGTCGGGATCGTGGCTCTTCTTGCCGGACCGCCGGGCATGAATACGGCGAGCGGCCGACCCGGCCGTCGAGGTATCGAGCGATACGGCGCCGACCCCAGGGGCTGGTTGGCGCGAGTCAACTCCGAGCCGGCAGCTGACGCGCCCGGGCCCACGAACGGAGATCAACGTTGAGGGCAACGCCCGCTCGTTTCCTCCCAAAGCCGCTGCAGGTTCTCGCCTGGGCAACAGTCGCTATCGGCGTCTCCTTCCTGAGCTACGTCGTGTGGTACCTGTTCACGCACGCATTGATCGGAGCCCCAGGAAGGGACATCCACAACTACATCCTGGCCGGACTTCGGCTCAACGAGGGACACCCGCTGTACACGTACGGACCGGGTGACGAGGTCGTGCCGAGTGGTGGTGGTTTCTCCGATTACGCGCTGTATTCACCGCCGCTGATCGGCGTGGTGTTTCGGCTCATCGTGCTTCTTCCGGCCAATGGCCAGTACATATCGTGGATCGCCATGGACGCCCTTGAGCTCCTGGCCATTGCGATGCTGGTTCGCCGCGCGCCCCTTCTCACCGGCGTGGCTCTGATGGTCCTCGGCGTCCCGATCGGGGTGCTTCTGGAGTTCGGCAACGTCGACTGCCTGGTTGCGTTTGGGATGTTGGCTGCCTGGCGCTGGCTGGTTGAAGGCCACGATGAGCGGGCGGCGATCCTGATAGCCGTTCTGGCGTCGTTGAAGCTGACCCCCGTCATATTCGTGTGGTGGCTGTACGTGACGGGCCGTCGCCGGGCGGCGGCCGTGGGGATCGGAGTCGGCGTCGGATGCGGCCTCATCGCCATGGCAGGCAGCGAGCCGCTCATCATGGTCAAATTCCTACAGGTCACCACTACGAACGTTGCCGGGCCCGCGACCGTAACAGGGGCGGCAGGTCTCGCCACCGTGCTCGGCCTGCCGAGCGTCCTGGCCGCCTGGCTGCCTCGGGTCATCCTGATCTCCGGCATCGGGGCAATGTGGGTCGCGCGGCGAACGCCGGGCATCTCTTTCGCGATCGGCGCATCGCTGATGTGGTTGGCATCGCCGGTCGCGAGCGTGCACACGCCGGCCTTGATCCTCGTGGCTCTAGGTCCCGCGGCCTGGCCCATGGCCCGTTCCATCGCAGGGGGCAAGCCGGAATCCTCTGGCAGGACCGCGGCGCCCCACAAGATCGAAGCGATGGCGGTCGCCAGCTCAGAGTTCGACCCCGGCGCCGTCGTCGGTGGCACCTCGCTTACAGCGCGGCCGTGAACAACCCGCGAGGGAACGAGGTGAGATAGGCCGAAGCTGGCGCCGGCGGCACGGGACATTTCCTCCCACCGTACCGGCCGGACCTCAGGCCAACTGGACCGCAGGCTCCGGCCCCCGGCTGGCGTCGTCGCCGAGCCGCCAGAGGCGCAGGTGAAGCGCCCAGGTCATGACCAGTCCAACCAGGGCTACCGGCAGCGTGCCGATGACGTGGAGCAGGACTACCGCGGCCAGTGATGTGGCGGGATCCTGGCCGAGCACCGTCAACACACTCACGCCTACGAACTCGTAAGTGCCGACCGAGCCGGGCGCCGCGGGAATAGCCGTCGAAAGACCTATCCATGCCATGGCAAAGGCGGCCTGGGCCGGCGTGACGTGCAAACCTACCGATCCCGCGACGGCGACCATGGCGACGACGGCGCATGCGTACGCAACCACGGTGGATCCAACGACTGCCGACAGACCCCTCGGTGAACGAGCCGCTTCCGCGCCCTGAAGCAGCCTGGCACCTAACTCACAAATGCGCCCTGGGATCAGCTGCTCGACAGCATGCCGGCGTCGCGAAACGGCGGCCGTTATGGCCAGCAGACTCACGACAAACGCCAAGGCCAGGAAGAGCCACACTTCCGCCGGTGCCATCGCCGGCGCGCGGGTCACGACCAGGCCCAGACCCGCGGCGATGAGCAAGATGGTCAGGCCGTCGGCCAGGCGTTCGGTCACGATCGAGCCGAGTGTCGCCAGGCGTGGCAGATGCAGCGCCGAGGCCGAAAGATAGGCCCTCGCCACATCTCCCAACCGCAAGGGCAGCAGAGTGTTGGCGAAGTAGCCGACACACGTATACGCGAAGGCCTGACCAAATCGGACTCTCCCCAGGGATGACAGCAGGATGCGCCATCGCCACGCGCGAACGGCGATCTCCAGCCAGGCGAATGCGACGGCGACCGCGACGCCCGGGAGCGCGGCACGACCGAGAGCCTGACCGGCTGCCGAAAGGTCAACGCGAGTGAGCGTCGCCCATCCGAAGACCGCGCTGACGGCGATTCCCACGACTACTCGTGCCGCCTTCAACAGATGACGATCTCCGGCGATCTCCATTTTGGCTAGGTCGCCTTGCCGCCTGGCGCATCCTGGGACGCGGTTGGGGCCGCTGTCCGAGTGAGCTGGACGTCGGCGGAGGGGAGGCCGGTCTGCTCGAACCAGCGGACCGTCTGATCGAGCCCTCGATCCAGGGTCACCTGGGGCGCCCATCGCAGCATCCGGCGGATCTTCTCGATGTTGACGACACGGCGGCGAATGTTGTCGATGTCACGGCGGTCGATGTGTTCGATGAGGACATTGCGACCGGACGCTCGACCTATGGCTGTGGCGAGCTCGTTCACGGAGGTCTCGACACCTGTGCCCACGTTGAAGACCTCGCCCTCGGCCCTTGGGTGAGTGGCTGCGAGAAGCGTCGCATCGACCGCGTCATCTACGAAAGTGAAGTCTCGAGTCTGGCCGCCGTCTCCATGGACGGACAGCGGTTGGCCCGCATAGGCGGCCATGAGGAACTTCGAAACCACTCCGCAGTATGGGTTCTCAGGTCTTTGGTATGGCCCGTACACGTTCGAATATCGAACCACCGCCACCGGCAGCCCGTAGCTCTCATAGAAGGCCACGCAGTAGTTCTCGCCGGCGAGCTTGCTGACTGCATATGGCGAGAGCGTGACGAGGCCGTCGTCCTCGTTGATTGGAATCGATCGGGGGTTGCCGTAGACCGACGCCGACGACGTGTACACGACCCGTTCGAGGTTCGAATCGCGGGCCGCGAGCAGGACATTGAGCGTGCCGCCGATGTTCGTGGCGAAGTCGTCGCGGGGATTGGCTGTCGAGGCGATGATGTTTCGAGCCGCGAGGTGGAACACGACGGTGTGCCGCTTCACCAGATCGCGGACGAGTTGCTCGTCGGTGACGGAACCCTCGATTAGCTCCGCGCCGGTGGGAACCGCGTCGCGCCGGCCTGTGAACAGGTCGTCGAGGACGGTGACTCGAGCTCCGGATTCGATCAGCCGGCGAACCAGCGCGGAACCGACGAAGCCCGCGCCGCCAGTAACCAGTACTCGCCGGCCACCAAAGGCACGCTCTAGCATGATCAGCGTTTAGCCCCCAATCGAAGCAGGAGAGCCGGTCGAAAGAGACGCCACCAATCGCGCAGGCCGCGCATCTTCGTGAAGCCTTTGCCATGGTAGCGAACCGTTACCGGGTACTCGACGACCGAATAGTGGGACCTGATCGTTCGGTACAGCAAGTACGGCTCGAGCTCGTAACTATCGAGCCAACGCTGATCGATACCGATCGATGGGTCGTCCAATATCGAGGTCCGGAAGACTCGGAACCCGTTCGTGGCGTCCGTGATGCGGCGAAACACCAGCAGGCTGAATACGAGTGAGTAGAACCGGGTGCCAATGTTACGGCCGCCGGTTGGGCCGACGACATGGCCGCCTCGCATCCAGCGCGACCCCTGCACGTAGTCGACATTCCTCGCGAGGGCCGTGTCGAGCGCCCCGACCAAATCCGAAGGCTCATGCTGGTCATCCCCGGACAATAGTGCGAGGTAAGGCCGGTTCCGGTCGCGACCGCATCTGAAGCCCGTCCTGATAGCCGCTCCAACGCCCATACGATGATCGTGCCGTAGCACTACCGCCGCCCCGTGGGTGCTCGCCTCGTCGCTTGTGGCGTCGGTCGAGCCGTCGTCCACGACGATCGCCTCGAATCGACCGTCGGTGGGCCACTTGTCCAGGACTCTGCCGATCTTCCCGACCTCATTCAACGCCGGGATGACAACGGCGACCAGTGGCGCCGCAGCCGGACCAGAGCTACTCGAAGTGGTTGCCGCGCCTGAAGCCGAAGCCTCCGGCCGCCCTGGTCGTGGCACGCTCACATAAACTCCCGCTAAAGTGACGCCACAACAGTGCCGAACGAGGTTCCATTCAGCAACGAGACGATGGTACCGGTGGGTTTGGCATCCCCGATATTCGGGGCCTTGCCGCCCGCGCCGGTGGTTGTCGCCATCGCCTCGCCGGCTTGACCGGCGGCGAGCGGATCCAGTCGGTGATATCGGGCCCGCGAGAACGACGCTACCCGGCTGCGGCGCCCTCGCGGGTATCGACTCGAGCCGGGTGTGCGGCCTCCCAGGCTTCGATGGCGGGGAGGCGGGTCAGCACGTAGCCGACTTCGTCCGTGCCGGCCAGGATCATCGTCCGCGCGAACGGGTCGATCTCGAAGCCGAACGAGTCGCCGTCCGAAAGCGACACCTTCTGGGCCTCGAGGTCGACGGTCCACTCGCCGTCCGGGTCGGTCGCCACCAACGCCTGGAGCGCGGTGTGCCGCTCGGGGGTTACGACGATCGGCAGCAGCGCGTTCTTCTGGGCGTTGCCCTTGAAGATGTCGGCGAAGCTGGTCGAGACGATGGCCCTCACGCCCCAAGCCCGCAGGGCCCACGGAGCGTGCTCGCGGGAGGAGCCGGCGCCGAAGTTGTCGCCGGTGAGCAAGATTTCCCGCCCGGCGTTGTGCGGCTCGTCGATGAACGAGATCGGCTCGCGCCGTTTCCCGTCCGGTGTGAACCGCCAGTCGAAGAAGAGGGCATCGGCCAGACCGGCCTTGTCGGTGATCTTGAGGAACCGAGCCGGGCAGATCTGGTCCGTATCGATGTTGGCCCGCGGGATTGCGATCACGCGGCTGGTTGTCTTGACGAACGGCTCAGGCATTTCGATTGGCCTCCACGGACGCGGCCTTCGATGCGGCGACGGGCGCGACGCCCGACAGGGTCCGCGGATCGGTGACCACTCCGGTCACGGCGCTCGCGGCGGCTGTGAGCGGTGAAGCGAGGAACGTCCGTCCCCCCCTGCCCTGGCGGCCCTCGAAGTTTCGGTTCGAGGTGCTGATGCCGTACTGGCCGGGCTCGAGCTGGTCGCCGTTCATGGCGATGCACATCGAGCAGCCCGACTCGCGCCACTCGGCGCCGGCAGCCTTGAAGACCTCGTGGAGGCCTTCGTCCTCGGCCTGCTTCTTGACCTGCTGGGAGCCCGGAACGACGAGCACTCGGAGGCCTTTCGCGACGTGCCGTCCGCGGAGGACCGATGCCGCCAATCGCATGTCTTCGATTCGGCCGTTAGTGCATGAGCCGATGAACACGACGTCGAGCTTCTGGCCGGCGATCGAGGCGCCGGGCTGGAGGCCCATGTACTCCAGGGCGTGCTCGAGGTCCGCCCTGGCGGCCGGGGCGAGGTCGGATGGAACGGGAACCCGGCCGGTGATGGGGAGGCCCATGCCGGGGTTCGTGCCGTATGTGACCATCGGCTCGAGCGCGTCGCCGTCGATTACGACCGTCCGGTCGTAGACCGCGCCCTCGTCGCTCGGCAGCTCCCGCCAGCGGGCAAGCGCCCGATCCCAGGCCGCTCCGTGCGGTGCGAACTTGCGGCCCTTCAGGTAGGCGAACGTGGTCTCGTCCGGGGCGACGAGACCGGCCCGCGCGCCGCCCTCGATCGACATGTTGCAGACCGTCATCCGCTGTTCCATCGAGAGCACGCGGATGGCATCGCCGGTGTACTCGATGACGTGGCCGGTTCCGCCACCGATCCCGATGCGGGCAATCAGGGCCAGGATTATGTCCTTGGCCCCGACGCCCGGCTGGAGCCGGCCGTCGATCTGGACCTTGAACGTCTTGGGCCTGCGCTGGAGCATCGTCTGCGTGGCCAGTACCATCTCGATCTCGCTGGTACCGATCCCGAACGCCAGCGCCCCGAAGGCGCCGTGGGTGGCGGTGTGGGAGTCCCCGCAGACGATGGTCATGCCCGGCTGCGTCAGCCCGAGCTCAGGCCCGATGACGTGGACGATGCCGCGGTTGGGCGAGCCCTTGCCGTGGAACGGGATCCCGAAGTCGCGACAGTTCTCCTCGATCTGGCGGAGCTGCCTGGCCGCGAGCTCGTCGGCGATCGGCAGAGACGGGTCGAGCGTCGGGATCGAATGATCCGCCGTGGCCACCGTCTGGCCGGGCCGCCGCACGGGCAGGCCGCGCGCCCTCAGACCGGTGAACGCCTGGGG
Source organism: Candidatus Limnocylindrales bacterium (assembly GCA_044449785.1). Taxonomy (GTDB): domain Bacteria; phylum Chloroflexota; class Limnocylindria; order Limnocylindrales; family CSP1-4; genus Fen-1039. The sequence goes on along the minus strand of JBIOII010000011.1, from coordinate 25,053 downwards.
GCTGGTGACCTCGTGGACGAGATGTAGATCGATCGCGAGGATTGCCGGCGCGCCGGGATCGGACGCCACGACGTGGTCGTCCCAGATCTTCTCCACCAGGGTGCGCGGTCTCTCAGCCATGTCTCCACTCGCGATTGGAGGGCCTCGCCTCACAGCGGGCGAGGGTCATCGAGGTTACCAGATGAAGACAAGCCGGCGACGCCGGACCGGAGTGGAGGACCGTCGGACGACCGCCGGTCGACCGGCGACAGATCGGAGCGCGATGGATCGGCGATGGACCGACCGCTGTGTCCGACGGTTACCCCCAGCGCATATCCGCGTCGGCTTGCGGCGTGCCGTGAACTGCCGTCGAACAGGCCCATGAGGCCCTCCGGTGGGGCTCGACTCTGACCGGAGGCTCGGGCGACGTCGCTGGACTTCGGCCGAGCCCTAGATTCGCGAGGACCTGTGAACGACGTGGCGCCGCGTCGGGGGGGCCGGGAGCTTCGTCTATAGGTTCGTTATGGGCCGGATGCATGCCGGCTCGGGCCCGACCGTCGGGTCGGCGTTTGGGCGGTGGCTCTCAGGCGAGCTCGAAGGTGCGGCGGAGGCGGATGTCGCGCGAGGAGTGACCGATCCCGATCTCGAAAAGACCCGGCTCGATCCGCCACGAGTGGCGGGCGCCGTCCCAGTAGGCCAGATCGCGATCCTCTAGGGCGAGCTCCAGCTCGATCGCTTCGCCGGGGGCCAGACGTACTGCGGCGAAACCCTTGAGCTCACGAGGGGGTCGCGCCACCGAGCATTCGAGATCGGCGACATAAACCTGGACCACTTCTTTGCCGGCCCGCGTCCCCGTGTTGCGGAGCCTGACCAGCAGCTGGAGAGGCTCGCCGTCGGCCAGGCCGTCCGCCACGAGATCCAGTGACTCGTACTCGAACGTCGTGTAGCCGAGACCGTGCCCGAATGCGAAGCGCGGATCCAGTCCTGCGGCATCGAAGCCCCGATAGCCGACGTTCACGCCTTCGCGATAGACGAGCTCCTCGTCCGGGCCCGGCGTTGTGTCGAAGGCGGGGAAGTCCTCCGCTCGACGTGCCAGCGTCACGGGCAGGCGGCCGCCGGGCTCGGCGGTACCGAGCAGCACGTCGGCCAGGGCGTGGCCGAACTCTTGACCGGGCAGCCAGGCGTACATGACGGCGGCGACGCGGTCCGCCCAGGGCAGATCCATCGGGCAGCCGGCGTTGACGACCACGACGGTCCGGCGGTTCACCGCGGCCACACCCTCGACGAGCTCGTCCTGGCGGCCCGGCAGGGTCGCGCTCTTGCGGTCCCGGCCTTCGCTCTCCCAGGTCTCGTCGGTGCCGACCACGACGATCGCGACGTCTGCGGAAGCGGCGGCGGCGACGGCCACGGCCATCGGATCGCCGATCTCGGGCGATGCGCAGCCCACGGCAAGCAGGCCGGGTTCGTGGCCTGCCGAATGGGCCTCGGCCGTGATGAGGACGGGCTTGCCGGCCTCGAGCTCGAACGTTCCGCCGTGCTCCTTGCCCTCGAAGAGGGCGGTCGGTACGTCGACGCCGGCCGGCGAGGTCCACTGATCCGCCGCGAGCACGCCGTCTACGAACAGGCGCCGGCCGCCCAGACCTCGCATGGCGATCCGGTGTGGGCCGCTGCTCGCGGGTGTCAGCCAGGCGGAAAGTCGGACGGCAAAATCGTTTTGAGGGAGACCCGCCGGCAGGTCGCCGAACAGGTGCACGTTGCTCGATTGGACGTTGTACCTGGCGACGGCGTCGGTGCCGGGCTCCTGGCCGCGATAGAACTCGATCGTCAATCCTGGCGCCCCATCCAGGTCGGCCACGCCCAGGGAGTCCAACCGCGGCAGGAAGAGGTCGATGCTGCAACCACGCTCGTGGATCATCTCGACGTCCGCCGGCAGCGCCGCCCGCAGGCCTTCGAGCGGCGAAACCGCATAGGGAGCCTCGATGTGAGCTGCGCCCCCGCCCTGAGTGCATGGGGCGGCGGCGTTTGGGCCGATGACCGCAAGGCGGCGGATCTCCGATCGCGCCAGCGGCAGGATGCCGTCGTTGGCGAGCAGGACGAACGATTCCGCAGCAGCTCTGCGGACCACCACCGCGGCCTCGGCGTCCGAAAGGTGGATCGGCCGCGAGGACTCGGGCAGTGCCACGCCTCCTCGGCCTATGCCTTCGATCTTCAGCGCGCCGACCCTGGCCGCGAGCGCGAGGATCCGCTCCGCCGCGCCGTTCAGCGTGTCCTCGTCAACCTCTCCGCGCCTCACCGCTGCCGCCAGTGGCGGTCCGAAATGGCGCGGCGGCCCCGGCATCTCCAGATCCAGCCCCGCCGCCGCGCCGGCGACCGTGTCGTGCATGGCGTGCCAGTCGGACATGAGCACGCCGTCCCAGCCCCACTCCTCGCGCAGGATCCCGCCGATCAAGGCCCGGTTGTTGGAGCAGTGGACGCCGTTGACGCGGTTGTACGCGGCCATCATCGACCAGGCCCCGGCCCGAGCCGCCCTCTCAAAGGGAAGAAGGTAGACCTCGCGCAGGGTCCGCTCATCGACGATGCAGTTGACCGTGGTCCGGTGTGCCTCCGAGTCGTTTGCCACGAAATGCTTGGGGCATGCCGCGACGCCCTGCGACTGCATGCCGGTCACATACGCGGCGCCCATCTCGGCCGTCAGCAGCGGATCCTCGGAGTAGCACTCGAAGTCGCGCCCGGAGAGCGGCGAGCGAACGATGTTCAGAACCGGTCCCAGCAGGTAATCGACGCCGGAACGCTTCGCTTCGACGCCGATCCGCGCGGCGACTTCGGCAACCAGGTCCACGTCCCACGTGGCGCCCAGGGCAGTGCCGCATGGCGTGCACGTGGCGTCGGAACCTTTCGGGAAGGTCACCCCACGCACACCGTTGGGGCCGTCGAGTGTCAGCATCGGCCGGAGACCGATCGAGTCGACTCCGGCGGCGTGCCAGGCGTCGACCCCGGAGGTCAGCCGGGCACGCTCCTCGATGCTCAGCGACTCTACGAGCTCGCCGAGGCGCTCTACTGCGCGGGAGATTCCAGCACCCGGTTCGATCGTCTGCGCCATATCGTCCTTTCGCTCCACATCGGTCTTAGCCGAATCGTACCGCCGAGCCGGACCTGCCGCCCCTCGTTGGGCAGGCTCACCAACCGGGGTGCAGTGGCCTAACCTTCACCTGCGCCCATCGTGGGCGAAGCGCAAGGGGGCGGAAGTGGTCATCACGAACGAGTTTTCAAAGTCCGATGCGAGCGGATCGACCGGTTCCCGAGAAACCGCGGCGTGGGGAGAAGGACTGGCTTACCCCGATTGGGTCCGGCCGTGCCTGCCCGCGCTTCACGAAGCGTTCACGTCCGTCAACAAGTGGCTGAGCGTGCCGGCACTCCGGATGGGGCTCGGAAAGTACGTGTCGAACCCACTGACCGGCTACCTGATGATCCTCCGGACCCGCGGCCGGAAGAGCGGCGAGATGCGGGATGTGCCTCTTGGGTACACGATCGTCGGCGAGCACGTGTACTGCATCGCGGGGTTCGGCCGGCGCACCCACTGGTTCCAGAACGTGCTTGTCGATCCGCGGGTGGAGGCGATCCTTCCGGGTCGCGCGTTCAGCGGGACGGCCGAAGAGGTCACCGACCCAGCAGAGCGCGTGCGGGTCGCGGCCCCGCTGCTGCGGAGCATGGGACTGGTCGCGGGCATTGTGGGCCTGGGCAATCCCTGGCACGACAGCCCGGCAGAGATCGCGGCCAAGTGCGAGGGCATGCCCCTCGTCCGAGTGCGTGCCACCGGCATCGCCGCCGGGCCGGAGGATCCGGGAGGGCGATACTGGCTCGTGCCGGTGGCGGTTGGGGCCGGCCTGGCCCTGATGTGGCTGGCGCACCGGAACCGAGGTCGTAGGACCGCGTGACCCACGAGATTGGCAGGATCGCCGCCGTGGTTCCGGGCCGAACGGGCTCGGGGTCCGCGGCTGTGTTCGGCGGCCCGTGTTGAGCGGGCCCTCTCGCTCCGTGCGCTCCGAGCGATTTCGTACGGCCGCGGCGCGCGTGCTCCTCGATGTCGGTCTGGTCCTGGGCGGGGCACTGGCCCTCGCCGCTGTCGCCGTCATCGTCGGCCTCGACGGCGGGCTCGCTTACGACACCCGGGCGTACCTGCTGGCGGCCCGTCACGTCCTGGACGGCACGCCGCTATACACGCAGGCGAGCGTTTCGGACCTCGGCGCCTTCAAGTACCCGCCGATCTTCGCCCAGCTGTTCGTCCCGTTCGCCCCACTCCCCGAGCTGGCGGTGGCTTGGGCGTGGCGGATCTCCGGGATCCTGTGCCTGCGCTACATGGTGGGATCGTGGAAGGCGGCGCTGGTGGCGTGCGCGTTCCTGCCGGTCTTGATCGAGCTCAGCCTTGGCAACGTCACGCTCCAGATCGGGGCCATGCTGGTATTCGCCCTGCGCGACAGGCGCGGTGCCTACCTCCTGCCGTGGGCCGCAGCGCTCAAGTTCGGTCCGGTGCTGCTCGTCCCGTACCTGTGGTTCCGCAAACCGGAGTCGCGTCGTCCACTGGTGATCGGTACGGCCGTCTTCGCAGCGATCTGCGGCGCCTCGTATCTGGTGGCGCCGGGCGAATGGTCCGGCTACGCGACCACGTTCGGGTGGGAGAACAACTCGGTGATGTCGGGAAGCGGCGTCATCGCCATCGTGCCGTCCTGGGGCGGGCTCGACTTCGTTCTTCGTTTCGCCATCGCCGCGGCCGTGGCGCTGTACGCGACGTACACCCGCCGGGAGTGGTTGGCCTACGCGGCCGCGGTCATAACCTGCCCGATCCTCGCCTTCAGCAGGTTCGCGCCGTGGGTCGCCCTGTGGCGATTCAGGCGTCCGGCCGATCGCGGGCCCCTGACCGACTCATCCGGGGCGCCGCGTCCGGCCGCGGCGGCTGAGCCGGCCGCGGCATGACCGCCGCCGCCGCGCCCGGTCTGCCGGCGCGGTTCCGCGCCCGCCTCCCGATCTACCGCAAGCCCACGATCCTGGGGCTATCGATCTTCGGGTTCGCGCTCTTCGCCTGGCTGATGCTGGTCGTGCCCGCGGCGCCGGGCTTCAACAGCCTGGTCGGGTTCGATTCGTTCGCCTACTGGAACGTGGATCCGTTCCACCCGTACACGGCGGCGCTGGGAAGCATCGGCTCCTTCACGTATTCGCCGGCTTTTGCCCTGGTCATGAGCCCCTTCCACGCGCTGCCCTTTGGGGTGTTCTTCGTCCTCTGGGACAGCTTCCTGATCGTCAACCTGGTGTGGCTGACCCGTCGTATGGCGTTCGTGTGGCTGGTTTTCCTGCCCGTGCCGCTCGAGCTGTTCCACGCCAACGTGCACCTCCTGCTGGCAACGGTCTGCGTCCTCGGCTTCGAATACCCGGCGCTCTGGTCGATCGGCTTGCTGACCAAGGTCACCCCGGGGGTGTCGCTGCTGTGGTTCGTCGTCCGCCGGGAGTGGCGGTCGCTGGCGTGGGCTCTTGGCGCCACCGCGGCTATCTCGGCGGTCTCGTTCGTGATCGCTCCGAGCGCGTGGTCCGATTGGCTGAAGTTCCTCACGACCTCCCAGGAGACAGGCGCCGGGTCGAACGACTGGTACAGCTTCCTCTTCCCGCCGCTCTGGCTGCGGGTGGTGGCCGCGGCTCTGCTGGTCGTCTGGGGCGCGCGCACCGACCGCCGATGGGTCGTGCCCGTGGCCACGGCCGTGGCCATGCCGGTCGTCTGGATCACCACCCCGGCCATCCTCGTGGCGATTCCCCGGCTTCGCCGGAAGTCGGTCGCGGCGTCGCCCGAAACCCCGAACGTTGCCGTGGACGGGGCCGCGCGGCCGGTAGCCTTAGCGCCTCCCGAGTAACCCGCCGGGCTCAGTCGCGCTCGATACAATCGAGTCGACCCAGTTCCCGCTCTCGATTCGCCCCCGGTCGAGCCCACGGGAAGCCTCCGCAGGAGCCCTCATGTTCGATCGACTCGGCCGGGTTGTCATTCGCCTCCGATTCGTCTTCGTCTTGGGTTGGCTCGTGGCAGCGGCGCTGTTCGGCGTCTGGCGCCGTCACTCGCTCAAGCCGGCTCCGCCGACGAGACGAGTTTCCTGCCCCATGACGCCGAGTCGCTGGCCGCGCGCCAGGTGATCGCCAGCTCCTTCCCGAACGATTCGGCCCCGACCACGGCGCTGATCGTGTTCTCGCGGCCGAGCGGCTTGACCGATGCCGATCGCGCCGCGATCGAGGGGCTGCGGAGCTACTTCGAGGGTGGCGGTCATCCGGACGCGGTCCTGCGCTACGTCACGGCCGAAAACACTCCGTCGCTCGCCTCGATGTACCGCAGCTCCGACGGGGTCGTCGAGCTGGCCACCGTCGACATCAGCACGCCGTCCTTCCTGCCACGAACCAACAACGCGGTCGACGCGATCAGGGCTCACCTCGCCCGCTCGGGGGTCCTGCCCGCTGGGCTCTCGGCCCAGGTCACGGGCCAGGCCGGCATCGGTCGCGACTACCTGCAGGCCATCCAGGACGGCACGGACCGGACGACGGTCGTGACGATCGTCCTGGTGATCCTCGTCCTGCTGCTCATCTACCGGGCCCCGCTGGCGGCCCTGGCACCGCTGCTCACGATCGGCTCGGCATTCCTTGTCTCGCGCGGAGTTCTAGGGTTCCTGGCCCAGGGCGGGTGGCAGCTCTCGTCGGTCCTGGATTCGTTCATCGTCGTCCTGGTCTTCGGCGTGGGGACCGACTACACGATCTTCTTCATCTCGCGCTTCCGCGAGGAGCTGGGCCGGAACGGCCCCGAGGACGCGGTGAGGGTCACGGTCAGCCGCATCAGCGCGGTCATCACGGCGTCTGGCGCCACGGTCATCGTGGGCCTGACGTCGATGGTCGCGGCCAGGTTCGGGATGATCCAGACCACGGGCCCGGCCCTGGCCATCACCGTCTTCATCACCTTGATGGCCGGACTGACCCTCACGCCGTCACTGCTGGCAATCTTCGGGCGGAAGCTCTTCTGGCCGCTCCACGAGAAGACCCGGACTGCCTCCGAAGAGGAGCGTGGCTTCTGGGCGGCGTTCGCCCGACGGATCACCGCGCGGCCGGGCACGGTGGCCGGTCTCGTGCTGCTGGTCCTGATAGTGCCTGCGCTCGCGCTGCCGCAGCTCCGGCAGAACTTCGACGTGCTCAACGAGCTGCCGGCCACAGCCGAATCACGCCAGGGCTTCGAAACCCTCAGCGAGCACCTCGCCGAGGGTCAGCTGATGCCGCTGACCGTGCTGGTGCAGGTGCCGGCCGCCACGGCAAACACGTTCACCTCGGATCGGGGGCTCGCCGATGTGGCCGCGCTCGAGCAATCGATCTCGACGCTCCCGAATGTCCAGACCGTCCGCAGCGTCGTCGATCCGTTAGGCGAAGGCAAGGTGTCAGACCTGCTGCGACCGTCGGTCCAGCTGGCCAACACCGCTGCGGCCTTCCGCAAACCGCCCAGCGCGGACATCAACGTCCAGTTGGGCGACGCGAGCCTCTCCGGACTCCAGACGACCGCCGGTTACATCGGTGATCTCGCGGCCGCATTTCCGAACCTCCCCGCCGGCGCGCTGGCCGTAGCTGCGACCGATCTGGGGGTCCTGCAGGCTGGGTTAGTCGAGGCACGCGCGCAGGCCCTGGTGCCGAACCAGCTCGATGCCATCGCCGCCCAGCTCCAGGCTGCCGCCGCGGCACCTTCCACCTCCGACGCGGCACAGCTGGTGGCACTGAAGGCCTACCTCGACGAGCTCGGCGCCGCCCAGCCGGCGGTAGTGGCCGTGGCCGCGTACCAGTCGGCGCAGGAAGCCGTGGCCGCCCTGAGTGCCGCCACCAACCCGCTGGCCTTCGCCCAGCTGCTCGGCTCGGTGGTGGATCTTACGGCCTGGTTCAAGGATCAGCCGGCGGCGTTCTACTTTTCGCCCTCCTCCGTAACGCCGACCCCTGAAGCGGTCGCGGCACAGCAGGCGATGGCCTCGGCCCGCAGCCGGCTCCCCGGCGAGCTGGATCAGCTGGCCGCCAGCTTCAGCGCGAGCCAGCTGTACGTGACGCCGGACCTCACTGCCGCGTACGTCTCGGCCGACGGCACGGTAACCCGTCTCTACGTGACCACTTCCACGAACCCGTACGACACGAAGTCGTTCCAAACGGTGCGCGACCTGCGGGCGCTGCTCGCCACCGACCCGGGAGGCTTCACCGCCGCGCGCGGAGTTGCTGGCGGAGCGGGCGGGGCGGCCGCCTCGGCCGCGGGCGCCACGGCTGCCGTATCTGCTCCGGCCGCGGCGACTGGCGGCTCCAATGCCGTCGCCGCCCCGAAGGAATACGTGGGCGGGGCAAGCGCTGAGTTCGCCGACGTCCAGGACACGATCTCGGCCGACTTCCTGCGGGTCGCGGCAATCACGATCGCCGGCATCTTGATCGTGTTGATTCTGCTGCTTCGCGCGCTGGTCGCGCCGGTGTACCTGGTCCTCACTGTCCTGCTGTCGTACGCGATGAGCCTGAGTCTCTCGGCGCTGATCCTGCAGCACATCTTCGGAGAGCCGGGGCTCAACTACTTCATACCGCTCATGGTCTTCGTGCTGCTCGTCGCCCTGGGATCCGATTACAACATCTTCCTGATGTCGAGGGTCCGCGAAGAGAGCTCGACTCGGGAATTGCGGCCCGGGATACGGATCGCGTCGGCCCGCACGGGCACGGTCATCACGTCGGCCGGCCTGATCCTGGCCGGGACGTTCGGAACGCTCGTGACATCGCCGCTCCAGCTTCTCTTCCAGGTGGGCCTGACGGTGGCGCTGGGCGTGCTGATCGACACGTTCGTGGTCCGGAGCATGCTGGTTCCGGCGATAACGGCCTTCATAGGTGAGCGAGCCTGGTGGCCGTTACACCGACGAGGAGAGGGGTCCGGACCGTCGACCTCCACGTAGCGCACCAGCGCCCCAGTCGCGACCGCTACCGGCGATTACTCCCGTACCATGGTCCCGGCCCCCGACTGGGGCATGGCGCAGGCATTGACTGGTGCTGGTACACTCGCCGAACACTGCGGCCAAGAACCGCATGCGCCAGCTACGGAGAACCAGGTTGGGCCTGTTCAACAGCCGGAACCGCCGCCACGTCGCCATCCTCGTTCGCCAGGATGGTAGTCGTGTGCAGGTTCCCTCTGAGGACCTCGGCCTGGTCGACGTATCCCTCCTCGGTCTACTTCGCTCTCTCGAGCTTGGTATTGAGCGGGTATTCGGGCTCATTACCGGCTCCCGGCGGGAGACTGGACGGCGGGACAAGCGCTAGCGGCGCAAGACCCGGAACCAACCAGAACCCTCGCCGGAAGGCGAGGGTTTTTTGGTGGCCGGATAAGGGAGAAACAGGCGAGCGCTCGCGGTACGAGCCACACGACAGGAAGGGACGCAGCCATGGAGACCAGAGCCGACGACTCGGGTCGTGCCCCGACAGCGACCGCAGCCGGGGCGGGCCGTTCGTCGGCCCATGCCGCCGGGGCTTCTGCCCGCGGCGCGGCGACCGACTTCGGGCGCGGGCGCATCAACCACATGCCGGGGGCCGGCACCGCGCGTGCCGAAGCGATCAACGCCGGTCGGCGCGAGATGCTCACCGATACTCTCCGAAAGCAGATCAAGAGCCTGGCCGAGCGGGGAGTCAAGCGGCCGCGCATCGGGGCGGATGCGGTCTGCGAGGCGCTTCTGGCCCAGGGCGTCGACGTCTTCTTCGGTTTTCCCGGCGGCGTGCTCCTGCCTCTGTACGACGTTCTGGGCGATTACCCGGAGCTGCGCCACATCCTCGTCCGCCACGAGCAGGGCGCCGCCCACGCCGCGGACGGGTACGCCCGTGCGGCCGGCAAGGTCGGTGTGTGTCTCGGGACATCGGGACCCGGGGCGACAAATCTCGTCACCGGCATCGGCAACGCGATGCTGGATTCGGTGCCGATGGTCGCCATCACCGGCAACGTCGTTTCATCGCTGCTGGGCAAGGACGCGTTCCAGGAGATCGACATAACCGGCATCACGTTGCCGTGCACCAAGCACAACTACCTGGTCAACGACCCCAACGAGATCCCGCGGGTCTTCGCCGAGGCCTTCCACATCGCGAGAACCGGACGTCCCGGCCCCGTCCACATCGACGTGACCAAGGACGCGCTGATGGGCGCGTGCTCGGCGGAGCATCCCCAGACCCTGGACCTGCCCGGCTTCAAGCCCAAGTTCGAGGGCCACTTCCGGCAGATCAAGATCGCGGCCCAGGAGATCGCCCGCGCGGAGCGGCCGGTCATCCTGGCCGGGCACGGCGTCCTGATCTCGGACGCCACCGAGGAGCTGCGGGAGCTGGCCGAGAAGGCGCAGATACCCGTCGCCCACACGCTGCTCGGCGTCAGTGCGATGGACGAGACGCATCCGCTCTCGCTCGGGTTCGTGGGTATGCACGGGTGGAAGCACGTGAACAAGGCCATCCAGTCGTCCGACCTGCTGATCGCCCTGGGCATGCGCTTCGACGACCGGGTCACCGGCCACGTCCCGACTTTCGCTCCATATGCTCGGATCATCCACGTGGACATCGACCCGGCCGAGATCGGCAAGAACGTGGCCGTCGAGGTGCCGATCGTCGGCGACGTCAAACGGGTCCTGGCGGCGCTCCTGCCGCAGATCGAGCCGGTGTCGGCCCAATCCCGCGCGGCCTACCTCGGGCAGATCGCCGAGTGGCGCGCCGAGTCGGAGAAGACGCCCTGGCACGGCTCCGGGGCGTGGCGGAACGGCCAGCTCTCGGCGGACTTCGTGGTCTCCCAGATCGGCATGGCTTCCGGGCACGACGCAACGATCGTCGCGGACGTCGGCCAGAACCAGATGTGGACGGCCCGATATGCGGGCTTCCGCCGGCCGAACAGCCACATCAGCTCCGGCGGCCTGGGAACGATGGGCTTCGGCCTGCCGGCGGCGATGGGCGCCGCGGTGGGCCGGCCCGACAAGGAGACTTGGGCGATCGTCGGCGATGGCGGCCTGCAGATGACCGCCCAGGAGTTGATGACGCTCGTCCAGGACAACATTCCGGTAAAGATCGCGCTGCTGGACAACCGCAAGCTGGGCATGATCCGGCAGTGGCAGGAGCTCGTCTACGCCGGCAACTACCACTCCTCAAACCTGCTCGGCCCGAACTGGCTCAAGCTCGCCGAGGCATACGGCGTGGCGGGTTTCCGGGCGACCACACCGGAGGAAGTGGACGGTGCCATCGCCGCCGCCCGCGCGGTCCACGGCCCGGCCCTGGTCCATTTCGAGATCGCCGAGGAGCAGAACGTCTTCCCGATGATGCCGGCCGGCAAGGGCCTGTCGGATCTGCTCGAGGAGCAATTCGAGGAGCCCAAGCAATGAGCCCCGCCGGCACCTCCGGGCCCGCCCCTGACCACGCCGCTCATCCGGCGCCGGCCCACACCGCGCCGCCGGCGCGCGCCCTGCCGGGCCGTGGCGAGGCCCACCGCCACGTTCTCGTCGCCATCGTGCTCAACCGGCCCGGTGTCCTGAACCGCGTGGCCAGCCTCATGCGGGCCCGCAACTTCAACATCGACACGCTCGCCGTCAGCCACACCGACCAACCGGACGTCAGCCGCATGACCCTGACGCTGCACGGCGACGACGTGCTGGTCGAGCAGGCGGCGAAGCAGCTGTACCGGCTCATCGACGTGCTCAAGGTTCAGGACGTCACAAGCGACCCGACCGTCGAGCACGAGATCGCCTTGATCAAGGTCCGCGCCGATGAGCGCAACCGCGGCGAGGTCCTGACCATCGCCGAGATGTACAAGGCGCGGGTCGTGGACCTGGCCGCCGAATCACTCATCGTCGAGGCCACCGGGACGGAGGCAGAGGTGGACGCTCTGATCGCACTCCTGCGCGGGTTCGGGATAAAGGAGCTGGTCCGCTCCGGTACCGTCGTCATGTCCCGGGGTGCCGGGTCCATCGAGGAGGCAGTCAAGCGATGACCGCACGGATGTACTACGACGCCGACGCAGATCCAGGGGCGCTTGCCGGGCAGAAGATCGCGATCATCGGGTACGGCAGCCAGGGCCACGCCCACGCCCTGAACCTCCACGATTCGGGCTACGACGTCGTGGTCGGGCTGCCGCCCACCAGCCAGAGCCGCGCCCTCGTCGAGGAAGCCGGACTCGCGGTGGCGAACATCGAGGACGCCGTCAGGTCGGCCGACGCGATCATGATCCTGGTCCCCGACACCATCCAGAAGAAGGTGTACGAGACCTCGATCGAGCCGAACATGCACGCCGGCCAGCTGCTGATGTTCGCCCACGGCTTCAACATCCGGTTCGATCGGATCAAGCCGGGCGAGGGGATCGATGTCGGCATGGTCGCCCCCAAGGGCCCCGGCCATCTCGTTCGATCCGTTTTCGAGCAGGGCGGCGGCGTCCCGGCGCTCTTCGCAGTCGAGAAGGACGCGACCGGCACCGCTCGGGCCCGGACCCTGGCGTACGCCCGCGGCATCGGCGCCACGCGAGCCGGGGTTCTCGAGACAACCTTCAAGGAAGAGACCGAAACCGATCTCTTCGGCGAGCAGGTCGTCCTCTGTGGCGGCGTCACCAGTCTGATCAAGAACGGCTTCGAGACCCTCGTCGAGGCCGGCTACCAGCCGGAACTCGCCTACTTCGAGGTCATGCACGAGTTGAAACTGATCGTGGACCTGATGTACCGAGGCGGCATGAACTTCATGCGCTTCTCGGTGAGCGACACGGCCGAGTACGGCGACTACGTTTCCGGGCCGCGCATCATCGACGCCCGCGTCCGAGACGAGATGCGCGCCGTCCTCCGCGAGATCCAGGACGGTACCTTCGCAGCGGCGTGGATCGCCGAGAACGAGGCCGGGCTGCCCAACTTCCGCAAGATGCGCGAGGCGGACCGCGACCACCAGGTCGAGCAGGTCGGGGCCCGGCTGCGCAAGGCCATGCCGTTCCTCAATCCCGTGGAAGTCGTCGACGGCCAGCCGCAGGCGGCCGCCCGATCCAAGGGCTGATGCCCGGGGGTATCCAGTGAGCGAGAACGCAGCAGCCGGCCGCGCAAGCGGCGCCGTACCCGCCCGGGGAGTCGCCCCGGGGGCGGTACGCATCTTCGATACCACGCTCCGCGACGGAGAGCAGGCGCCGGGCGCGGGCCTGACCGCCGCCGAGAAGATCGAGGTCGCCCGCCAGCTCGTCCGCCTCAACGTCGACGTGATCGAGGCCGGTTTCCCGGCCTCCTCTCCCGGTGAGTTCGAGGCCGTGCAGGCGATTGCCCGCGAGACCCGAGGAGTGGCCGTGGCCGCTCTGGCGCGGTGCAAGGACGGCGACCCGCAGCGGGCCGTCGAGGCCATCCGCGCCGCCGAGCGGCCGCACCTCCACGTCTTCATCGCCAGCAGCGACATCCATCTCAAGCACAAGCTGCGAATCTCGCGCGACGACGCGCTGCTCGCGGCCGCGAAATGGGTGGCTTACGGGCGCCGGGCGCTCGGGCCCGACGCCGAGATCGAGTTCAGCGCCGAGGACGCAACTCGAACCGACGTCGACTTCCTGATGAAGCTGTACGAGGCCGCGGTCGACGCCGGGGCGAGCACGCTCAACATCCCCGATACGGTCGGCTACGCAATCCCGGCCGAGTTCGGCAGGCTGGTCGGGCGCATCGTCGAGCGGTTCGGCGCGGCGGCCACGGTCTCGGTCCACTGCCACAACGACCTGGGCCTCGCCACCTCAAACACTCTGGCGGCACTCCAGAACGGCGCCCGCCAGCTGGAGGTCTGCGTCAACGGCCTGGGCGAGCGGGCCGGCAACGCCTCGCTCGAGGAAGTCGTGATGGGCATCAAGACCCGTCCGACCCAGTTCCCCAGCCTGAAGACCCGTGTCGTGACCGAGCAGATCACACCGGCCAGCCGCCTGGTGAGCTATCTGACCGGGTTCGCCGTCCAGCCGAACAAGGCGGTCGTCGGCGCAAACGCGTTCGCCCACGAGTCCGGCATCCACCAGGACGGGGTCATCAAGAACCCGCTCACCTACGAGATCATGACCCCACAGTCGGTCGGGCTGTCGGGCAGCCAGCTGACGATCGGCAAGCTCTCCGGCCGGCGCGGGCTGCGGGAGAAGCTCCGCACACTCGGTCAGGATGTCGATGGCGAGGCTCTGGACGAGATCTACGCCCAGGTCATCGCGCTGGCGGACGCCAAGAAGGAAGTCACCGACGCCGACCTGCTTGCGGTCATCGAACAGCGGGCCACCGCCGCTCCCAGCACCATCTGCCTGCAGGGCTGGAGCGTCACCAGCTCCCACGGCGGCCGGGCGATGGGGATGATCTCGCTCGGCATAGGCGAGCAATCGCGTTCGGTTGAGGCGACCGGAAACGGACCAGTTGACGCGCTTTACGGCGCGATCGACCAGGCCTTGGAGGCCGTGCTGGGCTGGAAGCCCGTCCTCGACGAGTACGAGATCAAGGCCGTCTCCGCCGGCGAAGACGCCCAGGGCCAGGTTTTGGCGCGCCTCCACCGTTCCACCGAGGAAGGCCCCGATGCATTCGTGGCGACCGGCCACGGCCTATCCACGAACATCATCGAAGCCTCGGTGGCCGCGTATCTTTCCGGCGCCGAGAAGCTACACCAGGACGCGGTCGCGAAGGCCGCGCTGGTCCGGTCGGCGCTGGCCACCGGACAGAAACCCGAGAAGGTAGAGAAGCTCCCGTGACCGCCACCGCCAGCCCATCGGGCGGGAACGCCCCAGCCGGCCCGACGTACAGGCTCGTCTTCGTCCCCGGCGACGGCATCGGCCCCGAGGTCATCGCCGCCGGCCGCCGCGTTCTCGAGAGCGCCGGCCGGCTCTTCGGGTTCGGCTTCGACTGGCGGGAGGTGCTGATCGGCGGCGTGGCCATCGACGCCTACGGCGTGCCGCTTCGTGACGGCGATCTGGCGGTGTGCCTCGAGGCGGACGCGGTTTACTTCGGTGCCATCGGCGACCCGCGGTTCGACGACCCGAAGGCCGGGGTCCGTCCCGAGCAGGCGCTCCTCGCCCTGCGCAAGGGCCTCGGTCTGTACGCGAACCTCCGGCCCGTTACGGTCCAGCCGGTCCTGCGCGCGAGCTCGCCCGTTCGGGAAGCGCTTCTCGAAGGGGTCGACATGATGATCGTCCGCGAGCTGACCGGCGGGCTGTACTTCGGCCAGCCGTCGGGGCAGCGCAACACTCCGGCGGGTCGCGAGGTGGTCGACACGCTGGCCTACACCGAGCACGAGATCAAGCGTGTAGTCAAGCTGGCCTTCGAGCTGGCCCGCAGCCGGCGCAAGAAGCTGACCAGCGTGGACAAGGCCAACGTCCTGTCGTCCAGCCGGCTGTGGCGGACCGTGGTCGAGGAGACCAGGGCCGAATATCCGGACGTCACCGTCGAGCACCGGCTGGTGGACGCCTGCGCGATGACCCTGATCCAGCGGCCGGCCGTCTTCGACGTCCTCGTAACCGAAAACCTCTTCGGCGACATCCTGTCGGACGAGGCCAGCGTCCTGGCGGGGTCGCTCGGGATGCTGCCCTCGGCGTCGATAGGGGAGCGGCGGACCGCACACGGCCTCCACGGGCTGTATGAGCCGATCCACGGTTCCGCGCCCGACATCGCCGGCAAGGACGTTGCCAACCCGCTGGCCACGATCCTGTCCGGGGCGATGCTGCTGCGCTGGTCGCTGGGCCAGACGGCGGCCGCCGAGACCATCGAGCGGGCGGTCACGGCGGTCCTGGTCGACGGCTACCGGACGGCGGACCTGCTGGCCGCCACGGGCGACGCGACGGGTCTCCGCCCAGTTGGGACTCAGGCAATGGGCGACGCAGTTGTCGCCGCGTTGACCGCCGCGGGCCCCGTCGGGGCCGCACTCGGCGGGAGCCGCCCCACGACAGGAGCCGCACGATGAGCAACCGCGTCGTCCTCTACGACACGACCCTGCGCGACGGCACCCAGCGCGAGGGCCTGGTGGTGTCGCTCGCCGACAAGATCAAAATCGCGCGCCGTCTCGACGATTTCGGCCTGGCCTACATCGAAGGGGGTTGGCCCGGCTCCAACCCGAAAGACGTCGAATTCTTCGCCGCCGCCCGATCGATCGAATGGAAGAACGCAAGACTGGCCGCCTTCGGCTCGACTCGCCACCGTTCTAACCGGCCCGAGACGGACCCGAATCTGGTGGCGATCGTCGCGGCCGAGACGCCCGTCGTCACGATCTTCGGCAAGAGCTGGCTGCTCCACGTCCGGGACGTTCTCGGGGCCACGCCGGAGGAGAACCTGGCGATGGTGGCCGACTCCGTGGCGTTTCCGTTCGCCGCGGGTCGCGAGATGATCTACGACGCCGAACACTACTTCGATGGCTATAAGGACGATCCCGGGTATGCGCTGGCGACTTTGCGGGCGGCGCGGGACGCGGGCGCCGGCACGCTGGTTCTGTGCGACACCAACGGCGGAACGCTCAGCGACGAGCTGGTCTCGATCGTGCGGGCCACGTCCTCCGCCCTGGCCGCGGACGGGCGCCCCGAGGTGGTGTGGGGAATCCACTGCCACAACGACTCGGAGCTGGCGGTCGCCAACTCTCTGGCGGCGGTCGCCAACGGGGTCCGCCACGTACAGGGCACGATCAACGGCTACGGCGAGCGCTGCGGCAACGCAAACCTGGTCAGCATCCTGGCCGATCTCGAGCTCAAGACCGGCTACGAGCCGGTTCCGTCGGGCCGGCTCGGCGAGCTGACGGACCTGGCCCGTTACGTGGCCGAGATCGTGAATATCGCCCCGGACGACCACCAGCCTTATGTCGGCCGATCGGCGTTCGCCCATAAGGGCGGCGTTCACGGGTCGGCCACGGCCCGGGCGAGCAGCTCATACCAGCACGTGGATCCGGGCATCGTCGGCAACGTCACGCGCCTCGTGGTGAGCGAGCTGGGCGGCAAGGCCAACACTCAGTTGCGGGCGGAGCAGCTCGGCCAGCAGCTCGACGGCGTGGACCCCAAAGCTCTCAGCCAGGTCATCAAGCAGCTCGAGGCCGACGGTCTCGCCTTCGAGGGCGCCGAGGCGTCGTTCGAGCTTCTGGTAAAGCGCCACAAGGCGGGCTACGCCCGCCCATTCGAGCTGTGCGACTTCACGGTGCTGGTGGAGCAGCGCGGCGGCGCCGAACTGCTGGCCGAGGCCACCGTCAAGGTCGAGGTGGCGGGCGAGATCCTGCACACGGCCGCCGATGGCAACGGTCCGGTCAACGCCCTCGACACGGCGCTTCGGAAGGCTCTTGGGGCGTTCTATCCGCAGCTGGATGCGGTCCACCTCGTCGACTACAAGGTCCGCATCCTCGACAGCGAGGAGGCGACCGGCGCCCAGACCCGTGTCATCATCGACTCATCGAACGGCATCCTGGAGTGGTCGACCATGGGCAGCGGCACGAACATAATCGCCGCCTCGTGCGCCGCCCTGTGCGACTCTCTCGAATACGCGATATGGAAGACGGGAGCGGAGCTGCGGCGGCGCGACGAGCGCCACTTCACGACCTCGGCCCAACCAAGCGGGACCGCCCCGGCGGTCCGTCCAGCCCGCTCCCAATAGCCCGACGGAGGGTTCGATGGCATCGCCGGCGCCCGACGGCTCACAGGGGTCTGGCCTCCCCGGCTCGGCCGTGGCCTTGCCCGTGGCTAAACCTCCGCTCGCGCCACGGGTGGCTTTCCAGGGCGAGCCCGGCGCGTTCAGTGAGGAGGCCGTTCTGGCGGCATTCCCCGCCTCCGACGCCGTGGCGCTACCGACCTGGCGCGCCGTCTTCGAAGCCGTCAACGAAGGCAGGGTCGACGCCGGGGTCGTCCCCATCGAGCGTTCTCAGGGAGGCAGCGTCCGCGAGATCTACGACCTGCTCTTCAAGTTCGATGAAATCCGGATCGCGGCCGAGCTGACCGTGCCGGTTCAACTCGCCCTGCTGGCGCTACCGGGCCAGACTCTCGACGCGATCGAGCGCGTCTACAGCATCGCCCAGGCCCTCGACCAGGCCGATGAGTTCCTGCGATCCCGCCCGTGGCAGGTCATGACGAGCTACAACACCGCGGGCGCGGCCAAGGCAATCGCCGACGGCCACGAGCTGGGGGCGGGGGCAGTGGCCTCGGCCCGCGTTGCGCCGATGTACGGGTTGGAGGTGCTCGCCGACGACATCCAGACCGGCGACGCCAACCGGACGCGATTCGCGGTGGTTGCCCGCGACCCCGTCCCGAGCGAGTGGTTCAACCCTGCGACGCTCGCCGGTCCGATGAAGACGACCCTGGTATGGGCGGTTCGAAACGTGCCCGGCAGCCTCTACCGCTGCCTGGGCTGTTTCGCCGAGCGGAAGATCAACCTGTCGCGGCTCGAATCCCGGCCGAGCCGAGGAGTCCGCTGGGAGTACGTCTTCTGGGCCGACCTGGACTCAGACCCGGAGTCGCCCGACTGCGCGGCGGCGCTGGCCGCCCTGCTTCGTGAAGCGGTAATGGTTCGAGTCGCGGGGGTCTATCACCGAGCCGCCTCGGAGTAGATCGCCGGTCAGCCGGCCGATCCCTTCGTTGTCGCCTGCCGTCCGCGCTCACGACCCAGGTGCGCTCGCTCCGGTACTCTGCCACGACGTCCCAGCCGATGCCGGGGTCCGCTCGCACGGTCCATCAACCGGGGAGGCGGAGTCGCTCGGAGCCGTCTGGAGAGGTACTGACGGACTATCGGATTGGTACCGCTGACCGCCGATTCGGCCTATGTCGCGGTAGCCAATTGGTACCGGTCCGCATACGTCGCTCAAAGGGGCCCGTTCAGGGATCGTGCCGCAGCCATAGGTCCCGGTGCGCGCACGCAAACCCGGTCGGAGAGATGAGCGTGGCACTTGAGGTGACGAAGGTACCGGCAGACCTTGGCCTGAGGTCCCGTTGTTGAGTCCTCCATTGGGAGGTTTGATGGACCCATCGCGAAGGGCAATCCCGAGCTGTCGGTGCCAGAAGGCACCAAACGGTGCCCTCGCTGACTTGGCCGACCGGAGTTCCCGGCCTCCGGCTGCAAGAGAGGTACGGAGCATGGAGATCACCGAGAGGCCGCGCCGAAAACACCGCCGCAGGCGAGGCCTGCTGGCAATCCTGATGGCAGGAACCGCACTCATCAGCGCCACTGGCGCCACAA
This sequence comes from Candidatus Limnocylindrales bacterium, assembly GCA_044449785.1. GTDB lineage: Bacteria > Chloroflexota > Limnocylindria > Limnocylindrales > CSP1-4 > Fen-1039. The sequence continues at coordinate 5,884 of JBIOII010000011.1, read as the reverse complement.
TGTCATTGGCAATCTTCACGAGCACGGTCACCGCCAATAACAACGTCTTCACCACGGGCACGATCGTCCTGGGCGTCGCCCCGTCGCCTCTCATTCTCACGTCCGCGGCGATGATGCCTGGCGACAGCGTTCCCGCCGGGGTCCCGGGCCAGGTGGTGACAATTAGCAACACCGGCACCGCGCAGCTCTGGTACGCCATCACCGGCGCATCCACCAACCCCGACACCAAGGCGCTGAACACCCAGCTTCTCGTCACGATCGCCCAGCCCGACGGCAACGCGGGCAACAGCTGCACCTTGATGACCGGCAACGTCCTCTTCAGCGGCGTCGTACCCGTCGGGCCTATCAACCTGGTCGGAAATCCGGTAGGCGTCTACTCTGCCCCCGCCGGCGACCGCCTGCTGAGTGCCCTCACAAATGAGACGCTCTGCTTCAAGGCTTCCCTGCCGCTTGGTACGGGCAATGCCTTCCAAGGTGCCACATCCACCTACACATTCACTTTTGTTGCTGCGCAGAAAGCGAACAACTAGCTCCTGACGGCTGCACCGACGCCGATCGTGGTTCGTTTCGACGGGCCACGATCGGCCGTTCGGCTCTCTGCCGGTGACAACTGGAGGAACCCATGAAGACCGCAGTGCGATGGATCCGCAGGCTGGTCGACCTGGCCCTCATCGTTCTCGTAGTGTCCGTCCTGGGCCTCGTCCTGGCAGTGAACGTCGGGCCCTCCCTCGGACATCAGTTGATCGTGATCCGCGGCGGATCGATGGAGCCGAACGTCCATATCGGCTCGGTGATCGAAGTCTCGCGAGTTCAGCCTGCCGACCTTCGCCCCGGCGACATCGTCACGCTGAAGGAGGCGGACGGAAACGTCGTCTCCCATCGCATCACCAGAATCATCAATGCGCCGAATGGCGTGTACATCGAGACCAAGGGCGACGCCAACTCCTCCGTCGACCCGGCCCTGACGCCGGTCTCGTCGGTGATGGGCCGAGCCGACTTCTCGATCCCCGACCTGGGTTACATCATCTACATGCTGAGCTTGCCGACCGGCGTGCTCTCGGTCCTGGCTCTGGGCATGACCTTGATGCTCGCGCTCTGGCTGCTTGAAGAGGCGGAGAACGACGAGGACGAGGATGAGTACGAGCGCGACGTCGCCCAGTTTCTCGAGGCGAAGCGATCGCGCGAGTTGATAGGCTGACAATGCGCCGGATGCGCCGGCTGCGCCTGCGCGCGACTCTCGTGGCGGCCGTTACGATCGGCTGTCTGCTGTCAACGGGAACCGGCTCAGCTCTGGCGCTGTTCACCTCGACGAAGTCGGCCGGCTCCAACACGTTCACGACCGGCACGTGGGCCTACTACCTCGACAACAACCCTACGCCGCCGACGGCGAACACCACGGCTCAGTACAACCTGACGATGACGCTGACCGTGCCCACCGCGCCGACGCTCTTCAACTACGACACCGACCACGCCAACCGGCCCGGGCGCGGCATCACCAGGAACAATCCGCCGAGCCCGGGGCTTGTGACGGCCTTTCGCTACGTGAACTGGCAGACTTCGGCCTTCGCCTCGGGCCTGACCCTCAGCGGGACGGTGACGGTCGATGTCTGGTCTGCCACGAACTCCGGCGTGGCGAACCGGAACGGTTCGCTGATCGCGTACCTGCGCGACTACAACCCGGGTACCGGCACCTACGTCGAGATCGCCAACGCCACCCGGACCGCTGCATATGCCGCGGGCCGGACCTACTACGAGACGCCGATAACGGTGACCGTTAGCCCGGCGTATTCGATCCCGGCCGGCCACGCGCTGGAAGTGAAGCTCGAATCGCCGACGGCGATATCGCAGAACAACATGCTCGTCGCCTACGACACGACGACCTACCCTTCGGTGCTCCGGGTTCGCTAGGCTTGGCGGCAGCCCGGGCAGCGGCCATCGGCAATCCACCCGCCGGGGCGGGCCCAGTTGAGGTGAGAGTGAGCAGAGAGACACTGTCGGGGCAGGCGCAGCAGGTCCGTCGGCGCGCGGCCGACGTAGCGGCTGCGCTCTCTGGGCCTGCCCGCCGCGCCGCAACGATCGCCCAGGAGCGGGCCGTCCTGCGCATGCTCGGCGTCGACGGCCTCGACCGAGACGGGCAGCCTCTGGCCGCGTCCCTGGCCGAACGCTATTGCGGCTCTGACACCGGTCGGCTGGCCCGGGGTGTGATCCTGCCGTTCTCGGTCGCGTTGCTCGAATACGACATGCCGCCCCGCGAGCTAGCTCTCGACGTCGCCTCCGGGGCCATTGACCTGCGCCTGGAGGCCGAGCTCCTGGCCCGTCCCGACCGGCTCGCGGCGGCCGAGAAGCGGGCCACCCTGATGCTCGATTCGGCGCTGGAGCGGTTCGACGCCAACCGCACGGCAACTCGCGAGATGCGCGACGTCCTGGGACTGCCGGCCGAGCCGTGGTTGGGCGTGGCTCTCGAAGCAGGCGAGGTTGGGGCGGCATCGGCGGAGGCTCGAGCCATCGTCGCCCAGGGCGGCGATGTGGTGCAGGTCCGCGTCCCGGCCAGCTGGGAGTACGCGGAGGCCCGCCGTCAGGCCGGTCTGGAGACGCCGGGACCCTTCGAGATCGAGGGCCCGAAAGACCGAGGGGAGTCACGAAAGAGGAGGCGGCGTCCGGCGAAGCGGCAACTCGGGAAGCGGGTTCCGGCGGTCGAGGATCCCGTTCCGGCGGGCAGCCAGCGCGGTCTGGCATCGCTCCGCACGTCTGTAGACGAGGCCGCGGCCGAGCGCCGGTCTTACGCGGCGCTGATGACCGTCACGTCAGCGTTCGCCGCGCCGGAGCAGGCAGTCGTGGCGGCCTTCGAGCGCATCGATTATGTCTTCGCGGATCCGATCCGGGAGATCGTGGAAGACAACGTGGATCCCGAACGGGCTCTGGCCGACCACGCATTCGCGCATCGCCTGCAGGCCAGGGCCGGCAGCCGCGTAGTCATCGGTCCGGGCCCGCTCGCGCTGGGCGCCGACCTGGCCAGCGGCATGCCGTCCGATGCCGCGACCCGCGCCGGTCGCGCCCTGGCGCTTCAGGCACTCGGCGTTGAGCTGGCTCTCGCCGACGGCGTGGCGGCCGATCGGCTGGTGATAGGCGCGGTGCCGGATTGGGCAGCCGGCGACGGCGACGCCGGCTCGATCTTGCTCCAGACCTGGCTCAGGCGGATCCTCTTCCCCGGACTGGGATTGGTCATCGACGGGCCTTCGGGCTGGTTGGCTTCTGCCGGCGGGTCCGTTGCCCTCGTGGCTGCACTTGCCGGCGGACCCGCCGTGCTGGTCATAGAGACGGGCGTCGCCGGGAAGGTCCGAGCCGTCGCGTCGGACCTCGCGGCCGCTGCCCGAACGGCGGCTGCTGTGCGATCGAGCCTGGGCGACGGCGCTTTGCACGGCGACGCGCGCGAGCTTGCCAGGCAGACACTCCGGGTCGCAGCCGCCGTCATGGACAGACTGGCCGGCGAAGGTTGGGCCAGCCTGCTCGGGCCGGTCGGTCCGGATCCCGATCGCGAGCGGCTGGGTCGGTCGGCGGTCGTCGATCGCGCGGATGGTCCGGACTCCGGTGCTCGGGTACTGCAGCGTCTTCTCTAGCCGAACCCCGAGCCGAACCCGAGCCGAACTCGCCATCCCGGGTCGGGCTTCGCTCCACCCATGGCTCGGTGCTAGCATGCCAGGGGCTGGCGGGGAGTCCGGAGCAAGGAGAAGATGCTGGTCAGTTCCAAGGCGCGGACGATCGCGCTCGCCGGTCGGAGGGCGCCGGCCGTGGTCGTCCTCGGTGTCGCGGCCCTCGTAGTCTCGTGGATCGGCATCGTCTACTTCGCCGAGCCGTGGGCGGCCTCCGCCCTGCCTTCCGGTATGGACGCGCGCTGCTACTGGGTGCCCAGCCTGGCGGATCCGTATCTTCATTCGACCTGGACCGACCAGATCGCATACCCGTATTCGCCGGCGTTCCTCCTGCTGCTCGAGCCGATTCGGCTGCTGCCGTGGCAGGCCTTCATGGCGGTTTGGGCGGCGATCCTGATCGCGGCGATGAGCTACCTGACCGGTCCGAGGCTCATCCTGCTGGGCCTCGCGTTCTTCGGTCTGATGGAGATCTGGGGCGGCAACATCGAGATGCTGGTGGCGTTGGCGATCGTGCTCGGGTTCCGCTGGCCGGCGGCCTGGTCGTTCGTTCTGCTGACGAAGATCACACCCGGCGTCGGGTTGCTGTGGTTTGCCGTGAGGCGCGAATGGCGCTCTCTCGCGATCGTGTCTGCCGCGACCGCCGCGGTGGTGGCCGTGTCCTTCGTACTGATGCCGGGCGCATGGTGGACGTGGCCGCAGGTTCTGGCGAACAACGCCGGCAAGAGCGGGACCTGGGCGGCCGTCCCGGTCCCGTTCGTTGTCCGGTTGCCGTTCGCGATCGTTCTCGTGGTCTGGGGCGCCCGCACGAACCACCGCTGGACCGTACCGGTGTCCGCGATGCTCGCCCTGCCGGCCCTCTGGTACGGGGGGTTGAGCATCATGATCGCCACGCTGCCGCTGCTAGGGGCGCGGTCCTGGACGGACCTGCGGCGCGTGGCAGCGGGAGGCCGAGCGGAGCTCGAGGCATCGATTGCGTCGGCGCGATGGCCCGGCCGTTCACGAGCCGCGGAGGGATCGATTCCGAGGGCCCATTGAGCTCCCGGCCGCGCGGTCCGGGCCCGGTCCTCGTAGGATGGTGCCGACAACCCCGGAACCAGCACGACGGAGGAGCAATCGGTGCCAGACAGCGCTCCATTGCCGGTTCGTGATGCCGCCTGGCCGACGCTTCACGTCTCGCGGCATCCGGCCATTCTCCACAAGCTCCGCATCCTTCGAGACGAGAAGACGGAGCCCAAGAAGTTCAGGGAGGTCGTTCGCGAACTGTCGTGGCTGCTCGGCTACGAAGCCCTGGCCGACGTCGAGGTCCGTCCGCGGCCCGTCACGACGCCCATCGAGACCACCGACGCCCACGAGCTCGGTGTGCGAATCGGCCTGGTGCCGATATTGAGAGCTGGTCTCGGCATGGTCGATGCCATGCTCGAGCTGATGCCCACGGCCGAAGTCTGGCATCTGGGGCTGTTCCGCGACGAACGCACGCTCCGGCCGGTCGAGTACTACAACAAGCTGCCCGACTCGGCGACCGTCGATCTGTGCCTGATCCTGGACCCGATGCTCGCCACCGGGGGTTCGGCCACGGCGGCCATCGAGGTCCTCAAGCGCTGGGGCGCCACTCGGATCAAGCTCGTCAACCTGATCGTGGCCCCTGAGGGTGTGGACGCCGTCACCGCCGCCCACCCCGACGTCCAGATCTACTGCGCGGCCGTGGACCGGCAGCTCAACGAGCACGGCTACATCATGCCGGGCCTGGGCGACGCCGGAGACCGCCAGTTCGGGACGGGGCGCTCGGGATAACGCGGCTCAGGTCGATAGCGGCACGATCGTCGAGAGCGTGACGGTCAGGAACCCGATCGGGCGGTCGGAGCACGCCTCGCCGCAGCGGTGGTCCCATATCCCGACGCCGACATGCATGTCCTCGGGGCGACTGCTCGTGTACCCGATCGCGGTGTCGACCCGGGAGTGCTTCGGCAACGGCCCTCGCTCGTACTCGAACTCGAGATCCCCGATCTCGTGGTCGAGGACCCATCCCAGACAATCCTGGTCGCGCCAGATCGAAACGCGGTACCAGTAATCGCTGTCGGTCGCGTTGACCACGCCCACGACCGCTCCGTTGGGCATCTCGGCGGTCACGCCAACCGGCGCCGGCCCGTAGCCGTTCGGCGGCCATGGGTGCGTCCCTTGGCAAGGCGTTGGCGGAGCGCTGGGGGAAGGAGTGCTCCGGATGGAGAGGGTGGGGG
>JBIOII010000010.1:0-37316 GCA_044449785.1 Candidatus Limnocylindrales bacterium | reverse complement strand
TCACATGACTGGTCGGCCTGCTATATCTCCGTGAACCTGTTCGGGGACCTCAGCAGTCACCCCACGACTTCTAGCCCGCAGTTGCCACGTCCCTTGCCACTTATGCCGGCTGCGCCTTGACGGAGTCGGGGTTCGAAGCCATCTTCTCGGGGTTGGCTCTGCGAACGTTCGGGGGGACACCGCAATGTCGAGAAAGTTGTTGTCAGTGTTGGTCGCGGTGCTGGTCGTAGCCGCCGCATTCGGAGCGGGCTACTGGATCCGAGGCAACAATGGCGTACACCCACCGATCTACACCGCCGACCGTTGCGACACCGGAGAGATTGGCGGCTCATGCATCGTCGGTAACACAACCTACGGCTTCGAGTCTCCACCCAGCTGGACCGACAACGTGGGCGTCTTCCACGACAGAGGTTGGCCTGTGTGTCTGCCGCCGATGAGCTCGGTCAAGGGCTTGCGGATCGCGGCGGACTGGCTGTTTGTCGGATCCGGCGGTGAGGCCCGAGTGTTCTGGGTGGACTGCCAGAACCGCTAGCGCGAATTCCTCGTGACGCCGCAGGTCAGGCGCCTGGCCAGAACCGAGCCGCGCTCGGGCGGGTCTCAGCGGGCAGCGCCCAGCTCTCGGGATAGCTCCTCGACACGGCTTCGCCGGCGCCCAAGCAAGACACGCGGGGCAACTGCTCCGCGCCGACTCAAAGAGCCCGTCGAACCCCGGCGGGCTCGCTGGCAGGCAGCATCAAGCCGGCACAGGCCGTCCTCCAAGTTGTTTCAGCGCGTCGGCATACAGGCCGTCGAAGGCCCGCGAAGTCGTCGGGAAGGCATGGATCATCGACGCCAGCGTAGCGATCGGAAGCCGGGCCTGGATCGCGAGAACGGCCTCGTGGATCGCCGCGGAGGCATCCGGGGCCACGACCGACGCGCCCACGAGTGTCTGAGCGGCGCGATCCACGACGATCGCCAGGTGGCCGAAAGCGGCCTCGACAGCGTAGCCGCGGGCCGTCGTGGCGAAATCGGCCACTACCTCGAAAGCATCCACACCGGCCGCCCGGGCCTGCTCGACGCTCCGCCCCACGGAGGCGAGCTCGGGTTCCAGGTAGACCGCTCGCGGGATGGCTCGGTAGTCGGGCGTGACGTCCTCGCCGATGGCCATGCGCACCGCGAGCCCGCCCTGGTAGTGTCCCAGATGGGTGAAGAGCTCCGGGCCCGCGGGGTCGCCGATCAGGAAGACGCCTTCACCGACCCGCAGCCGCCCATCGCGGGGGAGCGCATGCGGATCCAGCCCGACCGACTCTAGACCGACGCCCTCGAGCCCGAACGAGCGGCCGAGCGACACCATGATTCTCTCCCCCTCTACGTAGCCGCCGTCGCTCAGCTCGACTACGTGAGCGTCGCGGTCCCCGGCTCCGGGCCTGACTCGGACGGCCCGCACTCCCATTCGGAGTTCGACGCCGTCGTCGCGCAGGATCCGCAGCGCGGCCTCCGAAACGCGGGCATGGTCTCGATCGAGCGGCAGCTCGTGGGCGTGAACGAGGGCCGTCTCGACTCCGAAGCGCGCAAAGACGGAGCCGAGCTCGACCCCGGTAGCACCACCGCCGAGGATCACCAGGCTGCGTGGCAGTTCGCGGGTCGAGGTGGCCTCTCGGTTAGTCCACGGGTGGGTCTCCGCCAGGCCTTCGATCGACGGCATCGTGGACTGCGAGCCGGTCGCGACGACGATCGCACCGGCCTCGAGCCGCTCGAAGGCGCCGCCCGCAGTCGCGACTTCCACCAGTCCCGGGCCGACGATGCGGGCCGTGCCTCGATAGATGTGGGCGCCGGCCTTCTCGAGTCCGCCGACGTGGCCGGAGTCGTCCGGCCAGTCGCGCCCCTCGCGGTTGATCATGTAGTCGCGCCGGTCCGATGCGCGCTGCCAGGGATACGTACCGAAGCGGTGCTCGCTCGCGGCGTGGAGCAGCGACTTGGAGGGTAGACAGGCCCAGAACGAGCAGGAGCCCCCGAATAGCTCGCGGTCAACCACCGCCACGGTCCTGTCGCGCTCGAGCGCCGCGTAGGACGCGGCCTCACCCGCGGCGCCTGCCCCAATGACCACGAAGTCGAAACCGTCCATCGCCTGCCACCCTTGCGCGCCCCGGGAGCCGAGGCGATGGCGCGATCATCCACTGGATGTGCCGAGGCCAGGGCATCGGCCGGCACCGGATGCGGCGGGCGGACCGCAGGCCTCTGGTCTACTGCGTCCGGCGCGACGCGGCGGCCCCCGATCGAGACCGATCCGGACCGCGCCGCGCAACCGATTTGACCAACCCTGGACCGAGCCGTACTTTACCGGCAGGTTATATAACTAACTAGCTAACCAGGAGAACCGCCACGGATCGATCCCCGCTCCCCGACCCCCTGAGCACGACCTTCGCCGCCCTCGCCGACCCTACCCGACGGGCCATCCTTGCCCGTCTCGCCCTGGGGGAGGCGACGGTGACGGAGTTGGCCCGGCCCTTTGACATGAGCATGCCCGGCGTTTCGAAGCACCTCAAGGTGCTCCAGGGCGCCGGCCTGATCGTCCAGGGCCGCGACGCCCAGTGGCGCCCATGCCGGCTCGACGCGGACCCGCTCAGGGACGTTGCCGCGTGGGTCGGGCAGTACCGCCGGTTCTGGGAGGAGAGCCTGGACCGGCTCGACGACTACCTCAAGGAGCTCCAATCGCAGGAGGAGAACCATGCCTCCCCAGACAGCTAGCGCACCGGGTCTCGAGCGCACGGTGCAGCATTCGACCTTCGTGATCGAGCGCGATTTCGACGCCACGCCGTCGCGCGTGTTTGCCGCCTTCGTGGACCCGGTGGCCAAGGCCCGCTGGTTCGCCGGTCCCGCCGACTGGGTCAAGTCATGGAGCTTGTTCGACTTCCGGATCGGCGGCCACGAGCACACCGGTAGTGGCCCAGCCGGCGGTCCGGTCCACTACTTCGACGCTGTCTACAGGACATCGTCCCCGACCGGCGGATCGTCTACAGGTACCAGATGCACCGCGACGAGACGCTGACGTCGGTGTCGGTCGCAACTCTCGAGTTCCTACCCGCCGCAACCGGAACGCACATGATCCTCACCGAACAGGGCGCCTACATCGAGGGCATCGACAACCCGGCCTGGCGCGAGCAGGGAACGCGCGACCTGCTCGACAACCTCAAGGCCGAGCTACAGCGCAACAGCCAGGCGCGATAGCCGCACCACCCTTCAAGGAGACCGAAATGACCGAGAAGATCGCCAACCGCATGGCCCTCACCCTCCCCTCCGACAAAGAGATCGCCGTGACGCGCACGTTCGACGCGCCGAGGAGCCTCGTTTTCGAGGCGATGATCAAATGTGAGCACCTCTCGAAGTGGTGGGGGCCCCGAGGATACGAGCTGGCGGAGTGCAGTATCGACCTCCGGCCCGGCGGCGCATATCGATTAGTCCAGCGGTCCCCCGACGGCGGCGTCCATCCCTTCAAGGGCGTCTGGCGCGAGATCGCCGCCCCGGAGCGTCTCGTCTTCACCCAGATCTACGACGTCGAACCCTTCTCCATCCACGAATCGGTTGTCACCAACGTCTTGACCGAGCATGACGGCCGCACGACGCTTTCGCAGCTGATCGTCTTCAACTCCACGGAGGCGCGCGACGGAATGGTCGCCTCGGGCATGGAATGGGGCGCGACCCAGAGCTTCGAGCGGCTCGACGAGCTGCTAGCCGGGGTCAGCGCCGCCTGATTCGCTCCTCGCGTCGCAACACGGCCGTCGGGCGACTCGCCCGGCGGCCGCTTCATGTCCGGCGGAGACGCCGACGCACGTTCGCCCGGCTCAGGCGCCCAGCTTCGGCTTCGGAACTGCAGCCCATCATCTGTCCGTCTTGAACAACCCCTGCGCGCAGCGCATCCCGCCCCAAGCAGGCTCGTCAGCGAGCCTGGTCGATGGCCTTCGCCGCGTCGGCGGCCCGTCGCGCTGCCCCCTCCGACTTGAAGAAGTCGGCCGGGAGGGTAACGCCTGTCGCGTGGTTCGGGCAGTAGCCGTTCGGGTTCTTGTGCAGGTACTGCTGATGGTAGGTCTCGGCGAAGTAGAACTCCGGGGCGGCGTGGATCTCCGTGCTGATCTCGCCGTGGCCGGCCGCGCTCAGGCGCTCCTGGAAGGCGTCGCGCGAGGCCTCCGCCTCCCGCTGCTGGGCGTCGCCGTGGGTCAGGATCGCGGATCGATACTGCGTCCCCTGGTCGTTGCCCTGGCGCATTCCCTGCGTGGGGTCGTGCTCCTCCCAGAAAAGCTTGAGCAGCTCGGCGTAGGAGACCCGCTTGGGGTCGAACACGACGCGGACGGTTTCGACATGGCCGGTCCGACCCGTGCAGACTTCTTCGTAGGTCGGGTTGGGTGTGTAACCGCCCGAGTAGCCCACTGCGGTCGATACGACTCCGGGCTGCTGCCAGAAGAGCTTCTCGGCGCCCCAAAAGCAGCCCATGCCGAATTCGGCGATCTCGGTTCCGGCGGGATAAGGCGGCCGAAGTGACGCGCCGTTCACGGCGTGCCGGGCCGGAACCGGCATCTCGACGGAGCGGCCGGGCAGGACTTCGTTTGGTTTGGGCATTCGGAGCTTGTGGGGAGCGACGAACCAACTCATGCAGCCAAGTCTACGCGGAGAATCCGCTCCCATCCGTTCCCTGGCCGGGCGGGCCGCAGGGCGAGCCTCGGGGCGCCACGCCTACCCGTGGGGACAGCGGCAGAGTCGACGACCGGCACACGCCGGCCGGCCGTTGGACAGGAAGCGTCACCTGGGTCGACCATTCGGCGATGAACCGAAGGATATTTCTCATCGCGTTGGCCTTCGCGTTGGCCGTCGGCGCATGCGGCAGCTCCTCCTCTCCCACTCCGGCCCCGACCCCCGCGCCCACCGCTGCAGCGACTCTCATGCCGACCGCAACCGCGCCGTCGGCTACGGTCGCCGCAACCGCCTCCGCATCGGCCTCGTCGACCGTCGATCCGACCGTTTCGGCCGCGCCCGTCCCGGACGACACCGTCTGGCTCTGCAAGCCCGGCCTCGCCAACGACCCGTGCTCAGGGAATCTCAACGCCACGTCCGTCGACGCAAGCGGTGCGGCTACCCTCCAGCCGGCCGCGCCCGTCCCGGACCCACCGATCGACTGCTTCTACGTCTACCCGACGGTCAGCCGGCAGACCACGACAAACGCCAACCTGACGATCGACCCCGAGGAGCGCGCCGTGGCTGTCGCCCAGGCAGCTCGTTTCTCGCAGGTTTGCCGCGTCTACGCCCCGATGTACAGGCAGCTGACGCTCGCGGCGATTGCCAAGCCCAGCTCGATCTCCCTTGCATCGGCGCTGGTCGCGTACGCCGGCGTCGATTCCGCGTTCCGCGACTACATGGCCGACTACAACCACGGCCGCGGTGTCGTCTTCATCGGCCACAGCCAGGGCGCGATGCTCCTCACCGCGCTGCTCAAGTACGAGGTCGATCCGGATTCGGCCGCGCTACGACTGACGGTCTCCGCGCTGCTGATGGGCGGCAACGTGACCGTTCCGGTCGGCAAGACCGTCGGCGGTGACTTCGCGAACATCCCGGCCTGCGCCTCAGTCGGCCAGACCGGCTGCGTCGTTGCCTACTCGAGCTTCGATACCACTCCGCCGGCCGGGGCAGTGTTCGGCCGGATCGGCTCGCCGATCGACCCCTTCGCAACGAGCTCCACCGTGCCGTTGCAGATCCTGTGCGTCAACCCGGCCTCGCCGAGTGGCGGCTCCGCGCCGCTCGAGCCTTACTTCCCGACGGCCGGTCTCTCGCTGTTCCTCGGGAGCCACGCCCCGGCGCTCACTGCTTCGACGCCGTTCGTGACGTATCCGAACGAGTTCTCGGCTGAGTGCAAGAGCGCAGGCGGCGCGAACTGGCTTCAGATCGACCGGACGGGCGGCACGTCGGATGTCCGGCCCGGGCTCAGCATCGCCGAGGCACCCACCTGGGGCCTCCACGTCGTCGACGTAAACATCGCCCTCGGCAACCTCGTAGACCTCGTCCGCTCGGAGTCGGCCGCCTACCGCTGAGGTGGCACCCCGGTCCGCCGCCGAAACGGGTCGTGGAGGTCCCGGCTAAGAAAGCCCGCTCTGGCGAAGTCGGGTGATCACAGCCGGGAGCCAGTGATCGAGATAGGCGGCGTCGTAGCGAGCCCGGATGGTGATCGGGGCCGTGACGCGGTCGAAGGGCGAGGCGTCGCTCAGGGCTTCGGCCACGGATCCATAGACACCGCCGGCGACGCCGGCAACCAGCGCCGCACCGAGGGCGGCGGCCTCGTCGGTACGCACGACCTCGAGGTGGCCCGGACCGAGCGCGGCCTTGGCAACGACCCAGCGCCGGTTGCGCGCTCCCCCGCCGGAGAGCTTCACGCGGTCGAGCCTGGTGCCTGTGATCCTGGCAAGCTCGTCGAGCATCCACCGAACGTGATAGGCGCAGCCGTCGACGACCGCCCCGGCCAGGTCGACCAGGGTGTGAGTCTCGCGCAGCCCCTCGATCTCCAGGCTGGCCGACGGGTCGCGGTGCGGAGCCGTCCGGCCGCGCAGATACGGCCTGACGATCGGCTCGACCGGACCGGGGCCGGCTTGATCGAGAAGCGCCATGAAGCGCGTGTACCGGTCCGTGCGGTCGTTATCGGGGCCGCTCGCCGGCAGGAACGTGTCGAGGAACCACTCCACCAGCGCCCCGGACGCCTGCAAACCGCCGGCGACATACGACAGGCCGTCTACGGCGTGGCAACCGGTCGAGAAACCGGCGCGCCTGATCTCCTCGGCGAGGGCCGGTCGCTCGGTCACGAGGAGCGTCGCCTCGGCACTGCCCATCGAATCGAGGGCGTCGCCCGGCGTGGTTACACCCGCGCCGAGCGCCGCCGCAAGATGGTCGTGGCCGGCGATCGCGACCGGCGTACCGGCCGGCAACCCGAGCAGAGCGGCCGGTGCCGCGGTCAGCCCCCCGACTCGCTGGCCGAGCGGCAGGATCGCCGGCATCTCGTCCGGTCCGAGGCTTGCCAGAGCCAGCAGCCCGGCGTCCCAGGCGCGCGCCGTGACGTCGAACGCGAGCGTCCGGCAGGCCAGCGACGCGTTCGTCGCCAGCTCGCCGGTCAGATCGAGTGCGATCAGCTCGGCCACGCCCGCCCAGTGCCGCAAACGGGTGAACTCCGCGGCCTTGTGCTCGCGGAGCCAGAGCAGCTTCGGCAACGTGTACTTCGGCTCCGGCCGCAGCCCGGTCCGGGCGAAGAGAGACGCGGCCCCGATCTGTCGTTCCAGCCAGGCGGCCTGACGTTCGGGTCGCGGATCGTGCCAGGCCAGGATGTCGCCGACCGGCAGGTTCCGGCGGTCGATCGGGATGCCCGACTCGGCCATGCTGGCGATGCCGATCGCCACGGGCTTCTGGCGGGCTCCGGCGGCCGCGACGCATTCCGCGATCGCCGAAGCGACCGCCGCGATGATTTCGCCCGGGCGGTGGTAGGCGCCGCCGCCGCGTACGGCGTGGGTCTCCGTAGGGCGGCGGGCGACGTAGATTACGCCGCTCCCCGGAGCCACGAGCGCGACCTTGATGTGGGTCGAGCCGACGTCCACCCCGACGATCGTGCGAGCGGCGCCGGCTCGTTGTGCAGGCATGGGCCAATGATGGCGCACGCCGAGGCGGACGTGGGCCGCGGTTTCGCTCGGAGCTTCCGGTGCTAGGTGCGCGGCACGTGGGCTCCGCGGGCGGCCCGGGACGGCAATCCGAACCGGCCCACCGGCGTCAGTTGGCCTTTGAGGGCGGTGCCTTTCCGAGGTCGACCTTGACGGTCAGCTCCTCGACGCCGCGGACGAGCCCGATGTCGATCGTGCCCGTTCCGGCCTTTGCAAGCGCGGCGTGAAGCTCGTCCGGATCGGTGAGGGCCGAGCCCGCCGCCGACACGATGAGATCGCCTTCGTGGATACCGGCTTTGTCGGCCGGGCTGCCTTCCTCGACGCCCCGGACCAGGATGCCTTCGCGATCCGGCAGGCCGACCGCCCGTCGCAGATGCCTGGCCACGTGGCCGGGAGCGACCGCCACGCCCAGCCGCGGCCGGACAGTGGACTCGCCGCGGGCAAGGGCGTCGATGCGTGCCTTGAGCTCTGCGTCGGCCGGAAGCGCGAGATAGAAGCCCTCGCCCAGCCGCTGGGTATTGAGACCGAGCAGCCGGCCATCGGCATCGACGATCGGGCTGCCGGAGGAGCCGGATGCGAGCGGGGCCGTGTGCTCGATGCTGCCGCCGATCAGCCGCCCGCCGGGACCGCGAAACGAGCGGGCCACGCCCGAAACCTGCCCGACCGTGGTGCGGAGGCCGGCATTGCCCGAGCTGGCCACGGCAAACACCACGGAGCCCACGCCCGGCAGGGCGCCGCCCGGCGCCCAGGCCAGCGGCGCGGTGCTAGCGGTGTTGACCTCGAGAACGGCCAGGTCGCCGTCCATGTCCTCACCCAGCAGCTTTCCACGCTCGTGCCGGCCATCGGGGAAGACGCAAGTAGCCTCGTCGCCGTGAACGTTGTGCGAGTTCGTCAACACCCGGTTCTCGGCGACGACTATCCCGCTGCCGCGATGCCAGTGGCCGCCTATGCCGACGACGGCTGGTCCGGTTCGCTCGGCTACCTTCGCTACTGCCTGCTCGAATTCGTCAAGTGCGCTCATCGATTGCTCCTCGGTCCCCGGACTCTCTTGCCGGCAGCCGCTGTGTGATTCACCATAGTAACTAGCAAGGCGCAAGTTACTGCCTGCGGCCCGGGAGCGCAAGACCGGACTCGCTACCATGAGAGGCGTGCCGGAAGAAGCCCAGACCTCAACACCGCCGACCGCGAGTGGCGTGGCCGAGGAACTCGCGCCGTCGCCGCTCCAGGCGGCACTCGACCGCGTCGGCGACCGCTGGTGCCTGCTCGTGGTCGAGTCGTTGCTCGACGGGCCGCGGCGCTTCAGCGAACTCCAGGCGGCGCTCCTCGGCATTGCCCCGAACATCCTGTCGGACCGGCTAAAGCGCCTCGAGCGCGAACGCGTGCTTCTGGCCAGGCCGTACTCGCAACGCCCGGTTCGGCTCAGTTACGAGCTGACCGCCGACGGCCGCGAACTCGCCGGCGCACTGCGGCTGCTCGCCGATTGGGGGTCGCGCTCGGACGCGTCCGACGCACTCCGCCACGCAACCTGCGGCACGCCGCTGGAGGCGCGCTGGTACTGCCCGACCTGCGCCCGAGCGATCGCCCAGGACGAAACCACGGAACTCCGCCGGCTGTAGCGTCGTTCCCGAGGCCGCGACCAGAGCTCACACTTTGCCGGCGAGTCCGCGTCGGGGTCATATTGGCTCCATATCCGGAGGCCCAACGATGCAGCACCATTCGACAGACGAGCCCACAGTCCAGGTGGGCGCACCCAACGCCGGCGGCCACGAGCGCGGTTCGGCGCACGAGCACCCGGCGGGGAGGAGCACCAATCCGGCAGGCGGCGCGTCGAGAACGCCTGCGGCCGATCTCTCGCTGAGTCTCGACGATGCGACCGCCCGCTCTCGCCGCGCGGCTATCGGCCCTGAAGACTTCGCCCGCTTCGAGGCAAGCGTGGCCGACCTCTTCTCCGCGTTCGGAATGAATCTCGACACCCCCGGCACGCGCGACACGCCGCGGCGGTTCGTTCGGGCGCTCTTCGACGCGACAGAAGGCTACGCCGGCGACCGCAAGCTCGTCACGGTCTTCCCGACCGAATGCTACGGCGGAGCGAGCTGCGAACTGTCGCAGGTGGTCGAAGGTCCGATTCCGTTCACTGCGCTGTGCGAGCACCATGCCCTGCCGTTCGTCGGCCGTGCGTTCGTCGGCTACATCGCCCACGAGAACATCATCGGCATCAGCAAGCTGACGCGGCTGGTCCGGATCGCCACTCGCCGGTTCGGCGTCCAGGAGCGGATGACGCACCAGATCGCCGAAGCGCTCGTCCAGCTGACCGAGCCCCACGGCGTCGCCGTATACATGGAGGCGCACCACCTGTGCACGCAGATGAGGGGCGTGCGCGAAGCCAACCCGGTCACTCGGACGACGGCGTTCCGTGGCGCCTTCGAAACCAATGCGGCCCTGCGCGCGGAGTTCTACGATCTTGCGGGGTTCCGAAGAGGAGCAAGCGACTGAGGTGACCATGACCGGCCGAAGCGAGGGTCTGCCGCTCGAGTCGATCTACGAGGCTGCTCCCCCGGTAACCGGTCTGGTCGATACTCGCGGCGGCCTCCTCCCGCCCGAGCTCGCCGAGCGGTACCAGGGGGGACTCTCGATCCCGCTCCAGGCCCACCGACCGACCGTCATCGCCAACTTCGTGACGGCCCTGGACGGCGTGGTGGCGCTGGGGCCGGGCGAAGCCAGCACCGGCGGCGGCGAGATAAGCGGCTTCTCGGATGCCGATCGGTATCAGATGGCGCTGCTCCGTGGCCTCGCCGACGTAGTGATCGTGGGCGCGGGCACGGTGCGGGTCGGCCGGCGCCACGAATGGACGGCTCGCCACGTCCAGCCCGCGCTTGCCCGGGCCTTTGCCGCGTGGCGCTCCGAGCTGTGGCTGGCGCCGCAGCCGACGACCATCGTTGTGACCGCCAGCGGCAACCTGGACGCGACACACTCTGGCCTCAACGCCCCCGACGTGCCGGTCATCGTGGCCACGACAACCGCCGGTGCCGATCGACTCTCGAGGCTCCCGTTTGCCCCGAACGTGAGGGTCGAGGCGGTCGGCGACGGCACGACGGTTCCGGCCGGGGCGTTGCTCGAGATCGTCCGCGGAACCGGCGCGCGCCTGGCTCTGTGCGAGGGCGGGCCGCATCTCTTCGGCGAACTGCTGCGGGCCCGGCTCGTCGACGAGCTGTTCCTCACTGTCGCCCCGCAGGCGATCGGTCGTGACGCCACCGCGCACCGCCTCGGGTTGGTCGAGGGAACGGCGTTCGGCAGGGGCAACGGCCGCTGGGCGAGCCTGGCATCGGTGCGGCGGGCCGGCGACGACCTCTTCCTTCGGTACCGTTTCGAGTCCTGAGCGGCGGGGTAGAGCGCCGGCGGGGCGCCACGCGTCCCCGGCCAGGCGTGCCACGCGTCGGGCGCGAGCGGGACCGCGAATGGCCGTTTCGTGTCCTCCGGACCGCCGCCCGACGCAGCGCCGGCCTTAAGATGTGCATGTCGTCAATACGCGGCCGCATCCCTCGGCTGCCCAAACACCACGGAAGGCACGCATGAGTCGAACTCCGCGCATCGGCATCCTCACCGGCGGCGGCGATGTCCCGGGTCTGAATGCCGTAATCAAGAGCGTCGTCTATCGCGCAACGGAAATGGGCTACGAGGTCTTCGGCATTCGGCGCGGTTGGGAAGGCCTGACCCATATGAAGCCGGGCCCCGGACTGGACGAGACCTACATCGTCCCGCTCGATCGGAACAACACTCGCGCGATCGATCGCACCGGCGGCACGTGGCTGCACACCTCCCGCACGAACGCCCGCAAGATGAAGGCCGGCAAGACGCCCGCGCACATCGGCCCGGAGCGCCTCAAGCAGCTCGAAGTCAAGGACGGCGTCTACGACTTCACGCCGGTAGTCCTCGAGAACATCGAGAAGCTCGGCCTGGATTACCTCGTCCCGATCGGCGGCGACGACACCCTGAGCTTCAGCCAGGTTCTGGCGGACAAGGGTGTCAGGCTGGTCGCAGTCCCCAAGACGATGGACAACGACGTCCAGGGCACCGAGTACTGCATCGGCTTCTCGACGGCGATCTCGCGCGCCAAAGACGCCATCAACCGCCAGCGCACCACGCTCGGCTCGCACGAGCGCATCGGCGTCTTCCGAATCTTCGGCCGCGACGCGGGCTTCACCGCGCTCTACACCGCCTACGTAACCAGCTCCCGTTGCCTGATCCCGGAATACCAGTTCGACCTCGACCATCTGGTCGAGCTGGCGGTCGAGGACAAGCGGAACAACCCGAGCAGGTACGCCCTCGTGATTGCCGCCGAAGGGGCCATGTGGCAGGGCGGCGAGATCGGCGAGTACGGTCCGGCCGACGCGTTCGGCCACAAGCACAAGGCCAACATCGCCGAGGTCCTCGCCTCGGAGATCCAGGCGCGCTCCGGCGAAGAGACCCTGGCCAGCGAATTGACCTACGACCTTCGCTCGGGGGATCCGGACGCGGTCGATTCGATGGTCGGCATCACTTTCGCCAACGTGGCGATGAACCTCATCGCCGACGGCGTCAGCGGCCGCATGGTCGCGATTCGCGGCGGCAAGTACAGCCACTCGCCCCTTCCGAACCCGAACCAGGGACCGCGATCGGTGGACATCGAGACCATGTACAACACCGATCGATATCGGCCGATCTACACCAGCCAGATCGGCCTGCCGCTCCTGCTCGGCATCCCCGTTCCAGAGGATCCGTCGCTTCTCAAGTAGTGCGTCTCCCGCCAGAGACCCGAAGGCCATGCAATAACGGGCGTCGGCGGCGCCCGTTTGACAATGTAGGCTGCGGCAAGGCACGGTTCACGTGTGACTAACCAATCTTCTCCCGCACCGCTGCTAAATGGCCGCGACCTTCTGCGTGCAAACGGCCTCTCCGTCGAGGGCCCGATCCTGTGGGGCCGGCCGGTCTCGGGCGGCAGCCCTGGCGTGTTCATCGTCGAGCTTGCCGGTCCGCAGCCCAAGGTCTCGATCGATCCGGACGCCATCCGGGACTGGCTGAATCGAGCGCCGGAACTCCGCCTGGACGGCAAACGGCCGACTGTGGCCGAGATCCAGACGCGCCTCGCGTCGTTCTGGCTTCCCGGCCAGTCCATCTTGTATATCGGCTCGAGCATCAAATCGGTCTCGATCCGGCTGGCCGGCATGTACAAGACACCCCTGGGCGAGCGGCGGCCCCAGCCCGCCGGCTACTGGCTGAAGACCCTTCGGGACCTGAACAAGGCCCGCATCTGGTGGGCGCCGGTATCCGATCCGGAACTCTACGAAGACACGCTGATCGAATCCTTCATCAAGACCGTCGGCTCGGCCCCGTTCGCCGTCCTGGCCACTCCCGGCGGCCAGCGCCGTGAGCACGGTCTGACGGCTCCGCTCCACGACGTACCGCCGCCGGCACCGGTGAAAGTCACCCGGGTTACTAAGCTTCCGGACGCGGACGAGAGCCAGATGGCGCTCAGCAGCTCGTCCTTCCGGACCCGCCCAACCAGGCCCGCCTCCCTCGCCAGACCGTCCAGACCGAGGGCGGCGCCTCGCAGGCAAGCCAAGGTTCCGCCGCCGACAACCGGGCCGTCCGCGATCGAGACGCCCGTGGTCCGCCGGTCGTCGAGGTCGGCCGGCTCCTCGAACGGACCCGGCGGCCAGAACAACGCCCCAACGCATCTGACCGCGGAGGGCCTGGCCGCCCTCCACTCCGAGTTGGATGAATTGACCAATCGCCGCCGGCCGGAGGTCATCGCCAGGATCAAGGCCGCTCGCGAGCTCGGCGACCTGAGCGAGAACGCCGACTACGAAGCCGCCCGCAAGGAACAATCCTTCCTGGAGGGCCGCGTTCAGCAGCTCGAACAGATGATCAAGTCCGCGGTCATGATCGAGGCCAGCTCGGAGGGCGGTAACGAGGTCATCCTCGGTTCCACCGTCGTGGTCGAGACGGACCGCCACGGCGCGGAGACATTCACGATCGTTGGCTCGGCGGAGGCCGACGCCGCGGCCGGAAAGATCAGCTTCACGTCACCGATCGGGCGGGCCCTTTTAGGCCGGCATCCCGGCGAGACGATCCGGGTCCAGGTACCTGCCGGCACGCTGGACTACAAGGTGGTCGAGGTGCGACTCAGGCAATAGGCCGAGGCGCCGACCGGGTGGCGCCGACCGTCACTCAGCCGGCGGGCGGCACGGCGGGCGGCGTCGCGGGCGGGACCGGAGCCTCGCCCTGGCTCCATGTATCCAAGGCCGGCCGGCGGCTGCCGTGCCGCGGGATCAGGTTCCACAACACGATCAAAGCGCCCAGACTCACGGCCATCACCGGGAGCGCGTCGCGAAGGACCGTATTCGGGTGGGCGTCGTCGATGCCGATGATGTTCTCGAAGAAAAGCCCGAACCCGACGAATAGGCAGAGGCCTACGGCCGCGGTGCGCAGCCCTGCGTCGAGCAGATCCCAACGGCGGTGGAGAAGTCCATACAACGTCAACGTGGCCCCAACGGACCCGGGCGCCACGAGCGCCCAGGCATAGGACCAGCTCGCATACGTGTCGGTCGCGTCCTGGAACGCAAGCAACAACCCAACCGTGAGGACGAGCCCGCCCGGTATCGCGGCGCCGAGACCGCCTTCATGTGGAATCGCGAGGCCCAGGATTAGCAGGAAGAGGCCGGGCACGATCACGAAGATCGGCCAGCCGTAACGGCCCAGGTCGAAGTTGACCTGTTCAGAGACGAAGAAGAAGAGCCCGATGACGACCAGCAACAAGCCGATACCCAGAGTGCCCGCGCGCCCATTCCGATCGGAGTCGTTCTTGATCTCGCGCCATCCGTTGTTCATGACCTACCTCGCTGCCTCGCTTGCGCCGAGGTCAGTCTAGCTACGGAACGGAACCCTGAGATCATCCGCGAGTCGGACTCTCGGCCCGGATGATGCCCTTCCTTAGGAGGAGGCCCTAGCTGTTCGAGGCGACGAAGACGGGCACGTCGCCGATCGTGAGCACCTTGTCCGGGCCGAGCGCGGCGCGGCTGCCGTTCACGACCAGGGAGACGCTCACGTCGGAAGTGGCGGAGAGCATCGGCTGCCCGACGAGCACGCGCTTGTCGAACAGGAGGTCACGCTGGACGCTGGGGGTGCCGGAGCCGTAGACCAGCAGCTCATTCATGGCGTGGGCCGGGTCGATCGCGCCCGTGGCGAGGGTGAGCCGCGTCGGGTCGATGACCTGCCACGCGGAGACTCCGAGTTCCTCGACCAGTACGTGAAAGCCGCCGTTGGAAGGGATAGTTTCGACGATCTTCAGGGAGCCGCTGAACTGGATGACTACCCGAGGCGTGTTCGACCAGCCGGCCAGCCCGAACTGGTCGAAGGAGACATCGACCGGGGAGCCCTGGGCCGACCGGATGTCGACCGGCAGAGCGACGATCCATCGATCCGTGTCTGACTGGATTGCGGCAAGGGCGTCCGAGATCAGCTTCGATACGACGTGGCCATCGAGGACGCAGCCGCCTGTTTCGGCACTCGACCCGTCGGCCTGGCCCATGGTCACGAGCGGCATGAACTCACCGGCATAAGACCCGGTCTTGAGGCCGTACTTGTTCGACGCGAGGGCGTAGTAAACGGCGCGGCCCGACTGGAGCCGGACTTCGAGACCGGGCACCGGTTGGACGGGAACAGTCGAACCGTCCGCGGCGTAGTAGGTAATGGCGTTGCTCCTGGGCAAAGCCGACGGGGTGGCCCGACGGCGCGGCGGACACGGACGGGGACGCCGAGACCGGCGGCGTCGCGATGGTCGGGCTGCCGCTGCCGGCAGGCGCCGACACGCGAGCGGTCGGCGACACGCTGATCGGCGGTGAGCTTGGCCGCGGGGCCGTCGGCCCGGCGCTGTGAGAGGCCGATCCGCTGCCACCGGCGAAGCCGTAGTCGAACACGATCGCGGCAACGCCGAGCGCGATCAGAACGAAGGCCGCTCCGCCCATGGCCGCAACGACGCGACGGGTTGGTTCCACCAGATCTCAACTCCCCTTTCGGAGACTCGGCTTGCAGTCTAACGGGGCAGGCGCCGGCGAGTGGACCCTACCCGGCAACGGGGCCGAATGGCCCGCGCACGCCGACTAGATGGCACTGCCAGGGCCGCGGGCGTAAATGCATGCTCCCGCAATGGACGATTACGCCGAAGCCATCGCCATGCTCAACCACACTTGGTTTGGAGCAGAGCTCTCACCTGAGACCCAGGAACGTCTGGTCAAGCTCGGTGAGCTCCAGGACTTCGAGGTCGAGGAGGTCATCCTTCACGAAGGCGACGATGCCAAGGAGATGGGCATCCTCATCTCCGGGCGGCTGGCCCTGCGGACCCTCGTCCCGGAACGAGGGCTCGTCACGATCCTGAGCGTCGAGCCGGGAGACATCTTCGGCTGGTCAGCCGTTCTGCCCGACACTCAGGCACAGTCGACAGTCGTGGCAACGGAGGCCAGCAAGGCGATCGTCATCGAAGGCACGCGGCTTCGGGCGGCGCTCAAGGAGGACCATGCCCTCGCTGCGAGTCTCTACCCTCGAGTCCTGAAGGCCGTCGGCCGACGGCTCAGAGCGACCCGATTGCAGCTTCTGGATCTGTTCGCTCGCTGACCGTCGGGCCCGCATCTCAGCCTTTCCCCAGGAGGTCTCCGAACCGCCGTGATCAGCAGCCCCGCCCCCGGCCAGACGGCAGCGGCCAGGCAGTGGTTCCTGGCGCGCTCCGATCTCGGCACCCTGATCGACGCCATCCGCGAAACTGGCCGGAGCGTCATCGGTCCCACGATCCGCGAGGGAGCCATCGTCTACGACGAGATCGAGTCGGCCGCGGATCTCCCGACCGGCTGGCACGACGAGCAATCGGCCGGCCGCTACCGGATCGAGCGAGGAACGTCCGAACGAGCCTTCGGCTACACCGTGGGCCCCACCACGTGGAAGCGGTTCACCTTTCCTCCCAATTTGACGATTGCCACCGCCCAGCGAACGCACTCCTTCGGTTTCGAGCCGCCCATGCCGGTGGTCCCTCCGATGGCGTTCCTGGGGGTTCGCGCGTGTGAGCTCGCCGCGTTGGGAATACAGGACCGCGTCTTCCTGGGCAGCGAGTTCACCGACGAGGACTTCCGGGCCAGGCGTTCGGCCGCCTTCATCGTCGCCGTCCAGTGCACCACCTCATCGAGCACCTGTTTCTGCACCTCGATGGGGACCGGGCCGGAGGTCCGCGGCGGCTACGATATCCTCCTGACCGAGATCGAGGACGGGTTCGTCCTTGCATCCGGCTCGCCGGCCGGCGCGGCCGTCGTGGCCAAGCTGCCGACGCGACAGCCGAGTCACGCCGAGGCCGGCGCCGCAGTGGACGCCGTCGAGGCGGTTCGAACTCAGATTGGCGAGCTGCTGCCCATGGCCGGTATCGGCGACCGCCTGAAGCTGCAACTCGATCATCCCCGCTGGGCTCAGGTCGCGGATCGCTGCGTCGAATGCGGCAACTGCACCATGTCGTGCCCGACGTGCTTCTGCACCTCGGTCATCGAGAAGTCCGACATGGACGGCAAGTCGAGCGTCACGGAGCGCCAGTGGGATTCCTGCTTCGACGTCGGCTTCGCGAAGGTTGCGGGCGGCGACTTCCGAGCCCGCCCGCGCGATCGATATCGCCAGTGGCTCACCCACAAATTCTCGACTTGGTGGGATCAGTTCGGCAGTTCCGGCTGCGTGGGCTGCGGCCGCTGCATCGCCTGGTGCCCCGTCAAGATCGACGTCCGCGACGAGCTCGCCGCAATCGCGCCGCCGATCCCGCCGGTCGTCCGGCCGGTCGCGGTGGAGCCGGTTGCCGCCAGCCCCGGCAACTACTCCGTCGCGCGCCTTGCCTCGATCCGGCCGGAGACCGAGGACACGAGCACGCTGACGCTCACGGACCTGGACCCGGCCTTCCTCGGCGGCCGTCCCGGCCAGTTCGTGATGATCACGCTGCCCGCCTTCCCGGCCGTGCCCATTTCGATCTCGAAGTTCCGCGCCAACGGGATCGACCTTACGATCCGGGCCGTCGGTCCAACCTCAACAGCTCTCACGAACCTGCACCCGGGAGCGAAAGTCGGTCTGCGCGGGCCGCTGGGTACCTTCTGGCCCATCGAGGAGGCGTGGGGCCGCCACGCTGTGGTGGTCGCCGGCGGCGTGGGCCTGTCGCCGCTTCACGGCCTGGTCGACGCGCTCGTGGCCAACCACGACCGCTTCGAGTCGATTTCGCTCTTCTACGGCTCGCGAACGCCGGAGGACCAGCTCTTCCGTGACGACCTCGCGGCGTGGACCGCGGGCAAGGCAATCGACGTCGTGGTCACCGTCGACCGCGCCGGTCCCGAGTGGAAGGGCCGGGTCGGCGTCGTGACCAACCTGTTCGACATGATCTCCTGGGATTGCTCGAAGGTCACGGCCTTTGTCGTCGGACCCGAGCGGATGATGCAGGCCTCCGTCCAGGGCCTGATTTCGAAGGGCGTCCCGGCGGGTCGGATCTGCGTCTCGATGGAACGCCACATGGAGTGCGGCATCGGCCTGTGCGGGCACTGCCAGATGGCGGGTCGCTTCGTGTGCAAGGACGGCCCCGTGTTCCGCCTCAACGACCTCGGCGACATGTTCAACCGCGAGGGAATCTGATGGCCACAGCCGGTAGAACCGCCCGACCGCGAGTTGCCGTCGCCAAGTTCGCGTCCTGCGACGGTTGCCAGCTGACGATCCTCGATCTCGAGGACCAGCTGCTCGAAATCGTTTCCCGCTTCGACATCGTCGAGTTCCCCGAGGCCACGTCGCGCCGATCGCCCGGACCGTACGACATCGTCTTCGTCGAGGGCTCGATCAGCGCACCCGATCACATCGACGCCATCAAGGAGCTGCGCAAGCAGGCTCGAGTCCTCGTCACGATCGGGGCCTGTGCCACCGCAGGCGGCATCCAGGCGCTACGCAACTGGGCCGACCACGATGCCTATCGCGCGGCGGTATACGAGCACCCAGAGTGGATCGAGTCGCTTGCCACCGCCACCCCGATCGCGGAACACGTCAAGGTGGACGCGGAGCTGCGCGGCTGCCCCATCGACGGTGGGCAGCTGGCCGAGCTTCTCACCTCCGTCCTGGTCGGCCGCCGGCCCCAAATCCGCGACGAGGCCGTCTGCCGCGAGTGCAAGCGCAAGGGCATCGTCTGTATCGTCGTGGCGCGCGGCGAGGCCTGCATGGGCCCGGTCACGACGTCGGGCTGCAACGCGTTGTGCCCGACGTACGGCCGTGGCTGCTACGGCTGCTTTGGGCCGCGAACGAACGCCAACGCCAAGAGCTGGAGCGCAGGGATGCTCAAGTCGGGCCGCCCGCCGGAGGAGGTCTGGCGGCTCTTCGCCGGCTTCACCGGCTACGCCGAGCCGTTCCGCGCGGTCATCACGGAGCTGGGCAAGAGCAAGGGCTGACCTGCCAACTCGCGCTCAGCTTCAGGTCCACGTCTCGCTTCTGCTGACCGGCGCCTGCCCCGGCACGACCCTCTTCACGATCTCGCGCGGAATGCAACACTTCGGTAGGACCAGGCGTTAGACAAGATGCGAGGGAGGCATCTTGGAGACAGCGACCCGACTCACTCCGGCCGAGGCTGGGGACCTGGCGGCAGCCTTTGGCGTCCACATGCCCTGGCTTCGGCGGCGGATCGCGCTCATGGTCGGCGATCCGGAAGAGGCCTCCGATCTCGCCCAGGAAGCGTTCGCGCGTGCCGTCGAAAGGTGGCCGATCGGATCGCGTGACGACGTCGCGCGCTGGCTGGCTTCCGTCGGGATCAGGCTCGCAATCGACGAGATTCGGAGACGGCGGCGATGGGGCTTCCTTCAACTCCACGAGAGCGACGCGGCCTGGGCCATCGAAACCGATCCGGACCTGTGGCGAGCCATCTCCGAATTGGAGCCCGCGACCCGGGCCGCCCTTCTGTTGACCGTCCTGGACGGCTACACCCAGGATGAGGTGGCAGCAGCCCTCGGCGTCGCGCGGGGCACGGTCGCGAGCTGGTTGTCGCGGGCGCGCGACCGACTTCGGCCGGTGATCGAGGGTACCAGCGATGAACGATAGGTTCGACGAGCGGCTGCGCCGCAGGCTGAGCGCTCTCGATACGGCCGTGCCTACCGAAGGGTCCGAGTTGCGAGGCGTCGGTGGCGCATCGGCGCGACGCCACCGAGTCGGGACGTCCGCCGGTTTACCCGTCGGCCTGGCGGCCGGCCTGGTCGTGCTCGTGGTTGGGCTGACCATCCTGGGCGTTTCTCTCCGGCCGTCGCAACCTGGCTCCACGCCGGCGACCACCGTCGCGACGCCATCGCACGCTAGCGGCATGAACATCATCGACGCGCAGGCCATTCCGATACCGGGGAGCGGCAACCCAGTCATCGTCGTAGGCTCGATCAGGAACGGCACCGGGCGCGATGACAAGCTCATCGGAGGATCGTCGCCAATCGCCAAGACCGCGGGCCTCTATGCCACGAGCGGCCTCTGGCCCATACCCACGGACGACACCGGCATGGCGAACCTTGCGCCCATGCCCTGGTGGCTGATCAGGGCGGGCGAGACCATCGAGCTGCGCGCCGGCGACGGTGAGATGGTCCTGAACGGCCTCGCCCGCCCGCTGGCCGCGGGGCAGAGCGTCCAGATCACGTTCGAGTTCGCCTACGCCGATCCTGTAACGGTCCGGGTGCCGGTGGTGGCCGGTGTGGTCCCGTGACCTCACCTTCGCCAACTCGATGCGCCACCGTGGCCTGATCGTGGCACGATGAGACCATGAGCGACCCAGCAGACTCAGCCGCCACCAGTTCCTCCGTAGCCGCTGGAGCCGCGGCGCGACTCTCCGGGCGCCGTCGCCGCCCAACCGGCGAGCCGTCGATCACCCACGAGCCGGACTACCAGACAAGCCGGCCGACCAAGATCGCCATCGTCGGCGTCGGCATGGTGGGCGCGAGCTTCGCCTACACCCTGCTCCTCTCCGGGATCGCCTCCGAGATCGTCCTGATCGACGCCAATCACGAGCGCGCGGAGGGCGAGGCAATGGACCTTAACCACGCCGTCCCGTTCGCCCACCCCACGAAGATCTGCGCGGGTACTTACGACGACTGCCAGGGCGCCGTCCTCACCATGATCGCTGCCGGCGTCGGCCAGCGCCCCGGCGAGACCCGCCTGGAACTGGTTCGCCGGAATGCCGCGATCTTCGCCCAGATCGTGCCGCGAGTGGCCGAGGCCAATCCGGAGGGGATCATCGTCGTGGCCACGAACCCCGTCGACGTCCTCACCTACGTGACGCTCAAGATGGCCGGCTTGCCGGCGCAGCGTGTGTTCGGGTCGGGCACGATCCTCGACACGGCCCGCTTCCGCTACATGTTGAGCGAGCATCTCGGCGTCGACCCGCGCAGCGTCCACGCCTACATCGTCGGCGAGCACGGCGACAGCGAGGTGCCCGTCTGGTCGCTCGCCAACGTCGCAGGGATGCGGCTGCCGACCTTCTGCGCGGAGAACGGCATTCCGCTCAGCCCCGACACCATGGAGCAGATCTTCCGCCAGACCCGCGACGCAGCGTACGAGATCATCAGTCGCAAGGGTGCTACGTACTACGCCGTGGCCGCGGGCCTGATGCGGATCACAGAGGCGATCCTGCGCGACCAGCACACGGTTCTGTCGATTTCGAGCCTGGTCGAGGATTACTACGGCATCGAGGACGTCTGCCTCAGCCTGCCGACGGTCATCGGTCGCCGCGGCATCGAACGGGTGCTCAGGCTCGATCTCAGCCCTCGGGAGGCGCGCGGAGTTCGCAAGTCGGCCGACGTTCTCCGCGCCACGATCCAATCGCTCGACACCACTGTCGAGCCCACCTGACCTACCGCGGCAGCACGTGCTCCTCGAGGGGCGAATCCCAGTGGGCCTCGACCAGCTCGAAGCGGCGCTGTTCCTCACGGGCAAGCTTCCCGGCATCGGGGTAGAGGCGAGCCACGACGGCCGGGTCGGTGTGCTCCTCCATCGAGGCCCAGTCGCGATACGTAATCGTGACCTCGAAGGTCCAGTCCTGGCGGCCGTCGCCATGGAACCGGGGGGCGTAGGCGCGGACGTCGAGTAGGCGGCCGGACTCCAGCTGAGCTCGGAGCAGCGGCCAGTGGTTGCGGTCGAAGAGCTCGACGAACTCGTCCTGAAAGCCCCAGCGGATCTTGTAGAAGTACTGCACGGTCACGGGCTTGCCGGCGGCGGACATCCTGATCTCCTCCTGGCCGCTCGACGGCGCCTGGCGGCCACATCCCGATCCGCCGAGCGACTCGCGGCGGGTCGGCCGGGTCAGCCTACACGCTCCCGCTCGAGCGCGCGCAGGTCCGGCCCGCCGGACCTGCCGAAGCTCGAACAGTCGGCCGGCGCGAAGCCGGTCGTGCCGCGGTCACTCCGTAGCGGCCCCCGAACCGGCGCGGCGTTCTTCGGGCTCGCTCCGAGCCGCGGGGTTCGGAACGTCACTGTCCGAACCGCTCGAGTAGACGCGCCGAATACCCGCGACCAGGCGCTGCAGCGGCCGCACGTGGGCTCGACTGAACGCGACGGAGATCGTCGCCCGCCGGACATTCAGTCGGTCGGCAACCTCCGACTGGCGCAGGTCGTCTATCAAGGCCAGCCGGGCCACGGTTCGCTGCCGCTCGGTCAGGCCGTCGAGGCTGTCCACGAGGGCGGGCGTGAGATCCGCCAGCAACGCGTCTACCTCGGCACGGCCGGTGTCGATGACCAGACGGTCGTGGCTCGCCCGCGCTCCCTCGATCGCAGTCCGAGCCGCCAGAAAAGCCGGACCGGTGCACTCGGTTGCGGGAGCCTTTCCATCGGTCGAGTCGACGTCGACCGCTCCGAGAACCACTACCCAGCGCATGCGGTACCCGCCTGGTCTGAGTGCCGCGCGCAATATCGCGGTGAGTGGGTCGGCGCGTGGATCGAGCACTCCTTGGAGCTCGTCGCCGCGGGTGAAACCGAACAGCGCGAGTCGCTCCTCCCCGTAGGCCTCGTCGAGTTCGTGGACGAGGTCGCGCAACCACGCCGTCGACGCGGCGGCGTCGCGCCGCGACCCGACTACGTCCCCGAACAGAACCACCCCGGAGCCATCGGTCATCCGCCAGAGACTAACTGGTCGCCAGGTAGCCTTCAATGACTAACTCCCGGCGAGATAGTCGCTTCCGTCTATCGCCCGTGGCACGCGGCTGGGCGTCGCGCAACGTGGAGTGATCCGGTTCTCCACGCCCGACCGGCATTCGGAGCGGCTATCCTGACGCCGTGACGGCCGAAACCCGCGCTCCGGGCCAGCCCGGCGCCTCCACCCACCCGATCCCCCGCAACTCCGGACGCCGAGACCTCGGAATGCGGGCGACGATGATCTTCCCCAACCGGGAGATCGTCGAGCGCTACTACGTCCCGCTCATCTACACCGCCTGCCGGACGTGCTACTCCGAGCTGGCACCGGACGACATATTCGAGCGCGCCGTCGACGGCCGTATTGCGCCGGAGAAGCAGCGCGAGCTCATAAGCCGCGTGATCGAGTCGGGCCACGGCAGCACGATCGAACACATCGTCTTCACGTTCGCGATCACCGGCGTCAGCCGGACGCTGAGCCATCAGCTCGTCCGCCATCGAGCGGGTGTGGCTTTCGACCAGCAGAGCCAGCGTTACGTCTCGTACAAGAAGGGCGCATCGACGATGCTGCCGGGCACAATCGCCGAGGCCGATCCTGGGCTTCTGGAGCGATACGAGGGCCAGGTAGAGGGTGCGCTGGAGCTCTACACCGAGATGATCGACGCTGGGATCCCCGGCGAGGATGCGAGGTTTGTCTTCCCGAACGCGACCCGCACCAACCTGGTGATGACCGCAAACCTGCGAGCCTTGATCCACATGTCGGGGCTGAGGTTGTGCACGATGGCTCAATGGGAGATACGGCGGCTTTTCCAATTGATCCGTCATGAGGTTTTCGCGGCCAGTCCATTCCTGGGCAGCTTCCTCGCCCCCAAGTGCGTCCCACTGGGCTACTGCGACGAGGCCGGAAACCGCGACGGGCATTGCCCGATACGGCCCCACAAGGACAAGGTACTCGGGGCCTGGGCCGAGAAGGCGGCCCGCGCTCGAACGGTACCCGAGGGCCCGTCCTCGACGTAGTCACCGACCTCCCTTCGGCCGGTTCGGGCCCGACCACTCCGCCCGCGGCACCGTACGTAAGAGCGACCAGTCCTGGTACCTCCGGGAGGGGTTGCGTCGCCGGCGCTCGACCCATGATCCAGGCGGTCCCCGGCCGCCCGGCTCGAGACCCGTCCTGGAGATCGACGTGAACGAGTCGATGGCACACCCGAACCGGTTCCTCGCCGACCTGACGCAGGCCATGCGCCTCACCGCCGAAGCGGCTCATCAATCGAGCCTGGAGCAAATCGCGACAGACGCCCGCACGTACGAAGAGCGCCTGCGGAGCGGCACGACAAACGAAGCCATGGAGATGCGCAGTACGGCCGAGGCCGACGTGGCCGCCATCAGGAAGCAATCTCGGATCTGGGTGGAGCGCGCCCGCCTCCAGAGCGACCAGCGCATCTCACGGCGCCGCGAATCCCTCGAGAGTGATCTCCAGGAATTGACCTCAGCCGTCGACGTCGAGATCGACTCCGTTGCGGCGCGAGTCTCCGCCTTCGAGAAGGAAGTGGCCGAGTTCTTCGATCAGCTGCTCCAAGGGGTGGATCCCGCGGTCTTCGCCACCATGGCGTCCCAGGTGCCCGATCCGCCGGTATTCGGCGATCTGGGCCCCGAGGGCCTGCTGAGCATTCTCCGAGCCCGGGACGAGCGGGTCGAAATGGCTTCCCCGGCCGAGCCTGAGCCGGGGCCCGAGGCAGCCCCGAGGGCCAAAGAAGCGTCGGATCACTGGTGGATGGACTCCCCGTCCGCCCTGGCGGCTCGCATGCAGGCGCGACGGTCCAGTTAGCGCCGGCTTCTCGCCTCACGGGGCCGCGCCCCTACAACACCTACCGCCGCGCCTTTGGTACTTGTCGCCCGCTCGGCGGGGCGGACTAACCTCTGGTAAGGCGGTACGGAAGGCGGTCGGTCCTGGTACATCCAGCGGGGTGCCTGGCCGCAACACCCGGCCCATGATTCCACCGACGAAAGGGTTCTCGTGACAGGCCTCCCGACCCGCGATAATCACGCGCGGTTCCAGGCCAACGGTGCGGAGCCTGGAAGTCCACACGGGGAGTAACCTGAACGGGATATCTCCGGCGACCGGCCGGGGCCCGGAGTAAAGACCACGGGGAGATGAGCGTGAACGAGACGGCCGCGCGTCATCCGAACCGATTCCTGGCGGACCTCACGCAGGCCATGCGTTCGACCGCCGAGACGGCGCGGCAGGCGACGATCGATCAGTGCCAGGCGGACGCGAAGGCATATACGGAACAGCTCCACGCGCGGACAGACGACGAGGCCGCTTCTCTGAGGAAGGCCGCCGAGGCCGACGTTAGCGCTATTCGCGACTGGTCCAAGGCCGAGATGGAGCGGATCCGCGTCGAGACCGAGCAGCGCATCGCCCGCCGCCGCGAGCTTCTCGAGCAGGAACTCCAGGAATACAACTCTGCCATCGAGCTCGAGATCGAACGCGTCCAGAAGCACGTCGCCAGCTTCGAGGTGGAGGTCGCGAGCTTCTTCGAGCAGCTCCTCCAGGAAGCCGATCCCACGGTCTTCGCCAGCATGGCGGCCCAGATGCCCGACCCACCGTCCTTCCACGAGGTCGACCGTGGCAGCATCGTGACCGACCTGCGTGAGCGGCGAGAGCAAATCATGGGACCGGCGGAAGGCGCTTCGGGCGCCGACGGCACTGAGCCGGCTCCCCCCGACATGGAGCCCGCCCCCGAGGAACCCGGCGTTGTAGAGGAGCCCAAGGAAATCGCCCCCTCGGCGCCGCCGAAGCAGGCTCCCATCGAGTCCACCCAGGTCGTGGTCGTTGGGCTCGTCAGCGTGGCCAGCATCGCAACCTTCAA
Organism: Candidatus Limnocylindrales bacterium; assembly: GCA_044449785.1. GTDB lineage: Bacteria > Chloroflexota > Limnocylindria > Limnocylindrales > CSP1-4 > Fen-1039. The sequence goes on along the minus strand of JBIOII010000010.1, from coordinate 11,608 downwards.
GCGCCAGGTCGGCCGCCTGCCGGGCGTCAAGAACGTAGGTGTCTCGTCCGGACCCGACGGGGAGTTCATCTTCACCGTCGGCCACGGCCCGGAGACCTCGCTGACTTCGCTCATCCCCACTCTGCCGGCATTCCAGGCTCGTGTCGTGAGCGAGCGCGAAGGCGTGCTCAACGTCTCCGCGCACGATCCGGAGGCGGAGGGCTAGACTTCCACCCCTCTCACGCCACAGGAGACGCCGTCACGTGCCACGGTCCGCAGTCGCAATCGCTCTACCGCCAGCCGAGTTTGACGCTGTCAGCGTGCAGCTGTCCGAGGCTGGCTACGAGCCGATTCAGGTCGAGACCGCGGATGAGCTCGAGGGTCTGCTGAAGCAGCGCGATGACATCGGTGTTGCCATTCTCGATGGCGAGAACGACTTCGACCGGACCCTCGAGATGTACGCGCTGCTCCACGACGACGATCGCAATATCCCCGCCCTCATGGTCGTGGCGGCCCGAGCCCTCGACCGCATGGGCCTGGCCGGCAGAGCTCGCGTAAACGACGAGTACTTCACCCGCCCCTACTCCGCCGAGTCGCTCCGCTGGCGGGTCGAGGCGATGCTCATCCGGGCCGAGACCCCGATCGAGATGACTGAGAGCGGCATCATCCAGGCGGCCGAGCCCGAAGAGGCTCCGATCGAAGGCCCCCGCGGTCAGATCGTCATCGTCTTCAACCCCAAGGGCGGGGTCGGCAAGACGACCATCGCCGTCAACGTCGCCGCCCTCCTGCAGGTCCGCAAGGGCCAGCGAGTGCTGCTGGTCGACTGCGACACGGTCACCGGTCACGTCGCCTCGTCGCTCGGCATGGAGAACACCCGGACCGTCGCAGACGCGTGGACCGAGGACCTCGAAACCGGCGCGAACGAGTCGTTCGCCGACATCGCCACGGAACACCACAACGGCGTGTCGGTGCTCGTAATGGCCGAGTCTCCGCTTCACACCGAGATCCTCGAGCCCAAGCGGGTTGCCGAGGCGATCACGACGGCATGCCGGGTCTTCGACTGGGTCATCGTCGACATGCACCCGGACTACGGTCCGCTCAACCAGGTCATCTTCGAGCGGGCCGACAAGATCGTCGTGCCGGTGACGCCCGACGTGCCGGCGATCCGCGCGGCGGTCCAGTTCCGCGAGGTTGCGGTCGAGCTCCAGATCCGCGACCGCCTGGCGATGGTCGTCAACCGCGCCAATTCCGGCGTTTCGGTCGCGGACATGGAACGGACCGTCGGCATGCCGGCCCTGGCCGAAATCCGGTCGGCGGGCATGCTCTTCGTTCGTGCCGCCAACGAGGGCCGCTCGGCCGTCGAGCGCTTCCCGAAGGAGAGGGTCATCGAAGACATCGAGACCCTGTGCGAGCGCATGATGGCCACGCGCGACTCCGGCGCGGCCAAGTCCGGTCAGGGCTTCCTGGGCATCTTCAGCGGCGGCCGGAACACCAACCCGTCGATCCGCGCCTCCTAACCCGCCCGACGCCTCAGACTCCAACCCCTGGTCACGATCGATCTCACGGTCATGGTCTCCGCGTGCGACCCGCGGCCGGCGCGGCCGTCCCCGCTGCCGCGGCCGCCACGACGCGCTGCGCCTGAGCGAGCTCGACGCCGTTCTCCCCGAGAGCCGACAGGAGTCTCTTGCGCAGCTCGCCACCCACGTCCCATTGCTCGCCGGCACGCACCTTGGCCGTAACCCTGATCGTCAGCCCGAGATCGCCCAGGGCCGAAACCTGATCGACGCGCGGGGCCTCGAGGATTCGCGGGCCCCAGTCCGGGTCGGCTGCCAGCTCCTCGCCCACCCGGTTGATCGAGGCAGTCGCGGCTTCGATGTCCGTGCCGTACACGACCTGTACGTCCTGGTTCACCCTGGCGAAGACTCGGGTCAGGTTCGAGGCGACGGTGATCTCACCGTTCGGCACCGTGTGCAGGGTTCCGTCGGCATCGCGCAGCGTCGTCCGGCGGAGCGTGAAGTCTTCGACCGTGCCGGTCACGCCTGCCACTCGCACCACGTCGCCGCGACCGTACTGGTTCTCAATCAGGATCAAAGCGCCGTTCAGGTAGTCGCGCACGAGATGCTGCGTCCCGAGACCCACGGCGATCCCGGCTATTCCGAGGCCGGCGATGGCAGGCCCGATGTCGAGCCCGAATCCCGTCTCGAGGATCATCAAGCCGGCGATGATCGAGACGAACAGGCGAACGACGTTGATCGCCAGGGCCTCGATCGTGTCCTGGCGCTTTTTCAGCTCGACCGCCGTCAGTTCCTGGGCCGAGCCCTCACGCTTCTCCCGGCTGAGCAACGCCGCGGCCGTCCCCCGAACGAAGACATGAGCCAGGCGCATGACGATCAATGAGACGACGACGATCGCCAGGATCGCAGCCGCTTTCTGAATGATGGCGAGGGTCCCGGCGTCTATGGTGAGGTCGCTACCCGACAGCTGGATTACCAGGTCGCTCGGCATCAGGGTTGGGCTGGGGCTGGGATTCATACCGATAGCCTAACGCGGAGCGATCCCGTCGGGCGGCCCGACACAAGAAGCGGCCCCACGGGAGGGGGGACCGAGGGGCCGCGGAAGATCAGCGATGTATCTGGCATGCCCGCCGAGCGGGCCGGGACTCAGATCGAGGCCACCACGCCGCCGATGTGATCGGTGATCACGGCCGCCACTTCGCGGGCCCGATCCACGAGCTCGGGCACGCGGCTCGGCGTGATCCGATTACCCGACGCTCGAACCTCGAGAGCGGCAACGACTGCGGCGCGCTGGTCGAAGACCGGGACTGCGATGGCGTTGACAGTTGGCTCGTGCTCGCCGAAGGCCGTGGCGAACCCGCGCTTGCGGACCCGGGCGAGCTCTTCCAGGAGCAGATCGACTCGAACGATCGTGTGGGACGTGTACGGCGTGAAACCGATCTTCGAGAGGCGGATGACTTCCCGTTCCGGCTGGCTCGCGAGGAGTACCTTGCCGGGTGCGGTCGCATGAAGCGGTGAGTTGCGGCCGGTCCGGTCGCGACCCATGCCGGATGCATCCGAATACGCGATCGTCAGCACGCTGTCGCCCTCGAGGACCTCCAGCGTTGTCGTCTCGCGGATCGATCGAGCCAGCGACTCGAGCTCCGACATGGCGATCGAACGCAGGTCCAGCGAGCGTTCGGCATGACCGCCGAGGCGGACCACGGCGAGCCCCAACCGGTACTTGCCGGAATCGTCGTCCTGTTCGACCAATCCCCGTTTCTGAAGAGTTGCGAGCAGCCGCGACGCGGTCGACTTGTGGAGTCCAAGGCGGCGTGCGAGCTCGGTTACTCCTGCCTCTCCTTGTGTCTCCCCCAGAGCGATCAGGAGTGAAGCAGCGCGGTCGACCGACCGTACCGCATTCCCGTCGAGCATCGGTTTTCTCCTAACGGGCGTCTTCCGACTGGAAGCTGAGCAGGGCTTCCACACAGCATCGGTGGCTGCCCGTCGCACCGCGCCCGAACCGGAGCGACGTTTGAGGCTTGTTGCGGCTACCGCACCGCTTGACGCTCCAGCCTCGCGAGACCTACCTACCTGGGTCGCCAATCTGGTACGAAAGGCCCTTTACGTCTCGCGAGGTGCAACGTCTGAGGGAATGTTGACATAGTTACTCGGAATTAGTCAAGGCCTTGGGAGGACGTCTTCGAGGCACTGCAGCCGTCATCTACCTGACACAAAAGGTAGGGCCCGAAGTTGTTGCGGACGCACTCATCTCTGGCCCTAAGTGCTTCAATCTGCTCACAGATTCCCAGCCGCCCACGGCCGCCGCGCCGAGCGAACGCGTCGGGCCGGCCGGCCGCCGATCCGCGACGTACCATCGCCCTGAACCACTCCACCCCCTGCCAGCCGGAGCCGCCGTGCCGAGCGAACGTCTTCCAGGAATTGCGACAAAGCCGGAGTCCACGACATCCGGAGGGGCCGGGATCCCCGCTGGAATCGGCAGCGGCAACGCCATCGCGGCCGTTCGGGCCGAGTTCCCGGCCCTCGCTCGCCTGCACGGCAGCCACCCGTACAGCTACCTCGACGGCCCTGGCGGCACCCAGGTCCCCCGCCGAACGATCGAGGCGATGGCCCATTACCTGGAGCGATCGAACGCGAACCACGAAGGGGCGTTCGCGACGAGCGAGGAGAGCGACGCGATCCTGGCCGAGGCCCACGTGGCGGCAGCTGAGTTCCTGGGCGCGGCAGGGCCCCACGAAGTCGCGTTCGGGCAGAACATGACCACAATCACGTTCGCCGTGAGCCGGGCCCTCGGTCGAAGGCTGGGGCCTGGCGACGAGGTCGTCGTGACTTGCCTGGACCACGACGCGAACGTCGCGCCCTGGCTCGCTCTCGAGGAAGAGCGCGGCGTCACGGTGCGCTGGGTGGATATCCGCCCCGAAGACTGCACGCTCGACCTGGCCGGGCTGGAGCGAGCGCTTGGAGCGCGCACTCGGCTGGTTGCCGTTGGACTGGCTTCGAACGCGGTCGGGACAATCAACCCGGTCGGGCGCATCGTCGAGATGGCTCACGGCGCCGGCGCCTGGACGTATGTGGACGCGGTCCACGCCGCGCCACACATACCGATCGACGTCGTGGCGCTCGACACAGACTTCCTCGTCTGCTCGCCGTACAAGTTCTTCGGACCTCACCTCGGGCTGCTCTTCGGCAAGGGCGAGCGGCTGGCACAGCTCGCCTCGTACAAGGTTCGGCCCGCGCCGAGCGAGGCGCCCGGCAAGTGGGAGACGGGCACGCCGGCCGGCGAGTCCATCGCCGGGTTGCTGGGGACGTTCGAATACCTGACCTGGCTGGGGCGGACGTTCGGGGGCGCCGGAGAGGCGGCGACACGTCGGGAGGCGCTCCGCGCCGCGATGCGGACGATCCGGGCGACCGAGCGCGGGCTTGCGCTCGCGGCGCTCGCGGCGCTCGACGGCGTTCCGGGGTTGAAGCTGCGCGGAATCCTGGACCCGGCCCGAATCGACGAACGAGTCCCAACCTTCGCCTTCACATTGGAAGGCCATGCACCTCGCGACGTCGCGGCCGAACTCGGGTCTCGCGGGATCGCGGTATGGGACGGCGACTACTACGCCTACGAGCTGATCCGGCGCCTTGGGTTGGCCGAGTCGGGCGGGATGGTCCGCGTCGGCCTCGCCCATTACAACGACCCCGCGGAGATCGACCGCCTGGCCGAGGCGCTGCGGGAGATCGCCCAGGGCTGACGACCCAGGCGGCGGGTCGGCCCGCGAACCGGCCGGCCCGCGAACCGGTCGCGCCAGCGACTACCCGGCGATGCCGAGCCAGCCCGGCAGCTCTTTGGCGAGGGTCGCGAGGGGCAGCGTGCCGTGGCCGAGGATCGCGTCGTGGAAGGCTTTGATGTCGAAAGCAGGCCCCAGCGCTGTGGCTGCCTCGCGCCTGAGCCTCTGGATTTCGCGCTGGCCGACCTTGTAGGTCAGTGCTTGAGCGGGAAGTACCACGTAGCGATCGGCCTCGATCCCGGCGTCGGTCTCCGCGAGGCCTGCGTCGAGGAGCTGCTGCACAGCGCGTTCACGGGTCCAGTGGAAGGCGTGCAGGCCCGTGTCCACGACGAGCCGAGCCGCCCGGTGCGACTGGCCGTCGAGCATCCCGAACCGCTCGGCCTCGTTGAGATAGAGACCCATCTCGTCGGCGAGGCGCTCCGAGTAGAGGCCCCAGCCCTCCACGTACGACATCCCAGCCATGCGGGATCCCATTCGCCGGAAGGCATCGAGGCTCGGATGCTCGGTCTGGAGGGCGATCTGGAAGTGGTGGCCCGGCACTGCTTCGTGGAAGCTCATGCTGGCCAGGCCAACATAGCTTCGGCTCGGCAGGTCGTAAGTGTTGACGTAGTAGATCCCGGGCCGGCTGCCGTCGACCGCCGGCGCGAAGTAGTAAGCGGCGGGGGCGTCCGCCTCCTTGAATGGCTCGACCGGCCGAACCTCGCAGCCGGCTCTGGGCAGCATGCCGAAGTAGTCCGGGGCCTTGGCGAGGGCTCGTTCGATCTGACCGCGGGCACGGTCCAGCAGCTCCTGAACCGATTCTGGGATGGCCGCGGGGCTGCTCTTCAGCGAGGCGCGGGCGGCCTTCGTGTCGTCGCCGAAGCCGAGGCCGCGGGCGATGACGCGCCGCTCCTCCTCGATCGCCGCGAGTTCCTCGAGACCGATGCGATGCAGCTCTGCGGCGTCGATGTCGAGCGATGTCCACGCCCGAATCTGGGTCCGGTACAGCTCCTCGCCGTTCGGCGCCGAGCCCAGCCCCGGCTCCTCGCGCGAGGCCTCACGGTACTTGCCGAGCAGTGCGTCGAGGAAGAGGCGGTCGGCCGGGCGCACGTACTTCCCGATCGCCTCGACGACCCGGTCGCGATCGGCAGGTGTCGGCGGTTTGACTGCCTGCACGATCGGCGACTCGTCGTCGGGAATCGCGAGAAGTCGCTCGAGCTGCCCGATCACCCGCTCGGTAACGATCCGCGCGGCGGTCAGACCACCGGCCAGGCCTTCGCGAACGACCTCCGCGTTGGCCGCCATGTATCGCGGGTAGTCCGCCAGGCGGGCCATGAAGGACTCGAACTGCTCGGCCGTCTCGGTCGGCTGGAAGGCAGCCAGCAGCGGCAGGATGGTCTGAGGGCCGTCCATCTGATCGACGACCTTGAGCCGGTCGAAACGCTGGCCCTGCTGCTCGAGCTCGACGCGGCAGATGATCCGAAGGATGTCGAGGGTTATTCGCTCCTCGTCGGGAATTACGGCCATCCCTCCGGCCCGGGCCTCGATGCCGTCGGCGGCGTGCAGCGTCTCGGTCAGCAGGGTTCTGGCTCGCGCCCGACCGTCGGGGCCCGGGTCGTCGAGCCGATCCATGCCCTGCTCGTAGCCGAGCACCGTCGCGTTGATCGGGCTCAGATCGAGAAAGCCGTTCCAGAACCGATCCGCCAGCGCGTTGACTTCGACAGCTGCGTTGCTACCCTCGCCCACCGGAGCCTCCCTCAACTTGGCAGCGACCGAGCGACGCGGGTCCCCGGCTGTGGCTGTTGGGCCTAGGTTACCGCGCCGCAGTCGAAGCGTGAGCGAGGACCGCAGGCGACAACGAAGGAATGGGCCGTCCGGCCGGCGATCGATCAGCCGCCAAAGAGGGGGAGTTGTTCGCCGACTGAGTCGGCTACGGCGTCTAGCCCCAGATATGGCTCCATGTCGGCCAGGGTGGCGTCGGGGCGTGCCGCGAACTGGGCGAGATGGTTCCACTTGATGAAGTGCCAGTTCCGCTCCTCGATGGCATCGCGCAGCAGCGGCGACCGGGCCAGCTTGAACTTCACCAGCTCGGCCCTCGCGGGCGGGACCACCGCGAAGCGGACGACCTTGTCGTCGATCGGATAGCGGGAGTGATGGACGAGCACCGGATCGCCGAGCATCGCCGTCCATTCGACCTCGAACAGGAAGGTCGCCTTGTGCCGGACGTACCAGGCGCAATCGACCCTGTCGAGTTCGCCCTCCGGAGCCCAGGTGATGAGCGGCAGGTGCACGCTACGTTCGGCGTCGTCGAGCCAGGTTGCGAGTGGTCGACCGTCGATGCGCCGGCCCTGCTGCCGACGGCCGATCCAGACCCGCATACCGAGCCGGTGACCAACATCGGCGAGCATAGTGATGATCCGATCGTGGTCGACAGTTCGGGATTCGAGCTGCTCGAACCCCGCGACGGCGTCCGGCGTGCTCGTGGGCGCGAGATAACTGGCCAGGCAGGCTTCGATGAGCGCGCCGTCGGGAGCGTCCCCGCCCTTGAACATCGCCGCCGTGCGCTCGATCGCGCCGCGCTCCGTCAGGTGCCCTGCCGAGGACAGCAGCGAGAAGACGGCCCACTCGACTCGGTCGGCGAGCGGCTGGGCGGCGACGCTTCGATCCTCGTCGGAGGCAAGCCAGTACTGGCCGGGCTCGATCTGGCGGATGCGGCGGTTGTTCGGTCGATCCAGCTCGCCGCGGATGATTCCCACGAGCTGATCCACCGGGCCATCGGGCACTTTCTCTTCGAGGGTCGCGCCGGGGACGGCAGCGCCGCCCGCGGCGCCCGGTGTCGTGGACGTACCCCGGCTCGGAGCCCAGCCCGGTGTCGTGGCAGGCGCCGTGGGTGCGGCTGCTGAAACTCCATCGGAAGAGCCACGGGCGTCGACCCAGGCCGACCAACCGTCGTCGGCGCGCTCGGGTCGCAGCACCCTGGCAAGCCTTGCGAGCTGGCCGGACTTGTCGAGCCCCATCAGCAGATCGCCCAGCAGGTGGTCGAACGAGGCCGGCTCGCCGCGGGCCTTGAGCAACTCGACAGCCGTGTCTGTGACGGTCTGAGCCGCAATCCCCGCTCGGAACGCACCCTCGTCCAGTTTCTCCGGCCCGGTGAAGACGCCCCGACTGCGGATGGTGCCCGGATCGCCTGCGCCACCCATGACCGGCGGCAGCGGTCTGTTGGCTCGCGTCCGCGGCCCGGGCGACATGATCCCGGTGGGCGGCACGTAAACCACTATTCCAGGAGTGTCGGCGCCACCGCGATGAAGACGGGCATCGACCAGACGGTAGCCGGCGGCCGCTCCTCCGAGTGCCGCGGCGACCAGGGTGGCCGGCTTGTCGTCCTCGAGCAGGATCACGGCCCGCCCCGTCTGGGCAAGGGCCGGGGTTGCGATTGCTAGGGTCCGGCCGATCGAGCGTGCCAGCTCGGTCGCCTCTTCCGCCGGGCTGGGCCTGGACCCCGCCTGGAATAGAGGCGCGTACGGCAGCAGCGACACCGCTCCCGGCCCGAAGATCCAGCCGGTGCCGTGATACGAGGCCGCGAGTCGTTCCGGCGTCACCCGCAGAGGCGCCTGGCCCAGGACCAGCTTTACCCGCGACGGCGATTCGGAGTGCGACATGCGCTCACCGTGCAGACCGAGCCGGCGCAGCGAGTTAGCCGTGGTCTCGCCCAGGGTCACATTCGCGGTGCCGCCCTCGAGAGCCGCGATGTCCGATCCAAGGCGGGCAATCGCGCCCCTGGGCGTCCCCGTCTCGAGGCGCTGGACGAAGCCCTTGACCAGTTTCAGCCCTTCCTCGAACGCCTCCCACGGATTGACCTCGCGCCACTCGTGCGGGGCCGGCAACTTGAGGACGCCGTTGGATATCCGCAGGTTGGCCGGCCTGCTGTGAGACTGGTTGAGCCGGCTGGCGATGATCACGGCGTGGAGCAGGGCGAGACGCAGTGCCGCGGTTATCGCGCCGACGCGGTCTTCGGCATCGATCCGCATCAGGATGCCGTGCAGGCCCAGCAGCTGCCGAGGGGTGTGCAGGTCGATCAGCTGGTCGACCAGCGGGTGGGTGGGCCGTGGCGCCGGGAACCGCCGGCGCATGGCTTCGCGCACGTCCCCGCTCGCGGGAACCGACTCGGCGAGGCCCAGATCGCCGAGCGATGGATCGGCCTGCCTCAGTTCGGAGCCGCCGATTTGTTCGTGGCACTGGGCGCACCGATACTCGCGGGCCACGGCGCGCAGCCATTCGTCCGGGCCGAAGGGGACGTCCGGCAGCGCCCCGATCGACGAGGAGACGGCCGCCTTCTTGCCCCTGGAGCCGCCTTTGGCTTTGGCAACGGGCGGGTCGCGCTTGATTGGGGCCGGCACCGGCTGCCAGACCATCGACTCGAGAATGACGGGGCGGCCGCAACGTGGACACGTGCTGGCATACAGTGCCTCGATCGCGCGCCGGATCGTCGAGCCCGAGAACGGAGCGTTGGCCACTGCGCCTGCGGCCGAGTCGATCTGGCGCAGGTCCGGTGGCCGCAGCACGACGTCGGCGAGCAGCCGGGTCAGCGGCCACGTTTCGAAGTCGGCCGCGCGGCGCTGCTCCGCGATGGCCGCGCGCGCAACCCAGCCGCCGCGACCGTTCAGGTCGAGGACTACCTCACCGGGCTTGGTCCAGGCCTCGATCGCCGCAACGAGCTCCGCGGCCGGGGCAGGCGGGGCGAGCCGCTCGAAAGCGGGCAAAGATGGAACGCTGGCGAGCTTTGGCTCGGGTTTGGTGGCGGCACGCCCGACCATGCCTCAATTGTGACAGACCGACCCGCCACCCAATGAGCCCCGTCTACGTCAGTCGCGCCGGGCGCTGCCACTCGGCCGGCCGGAGCGCCGACCCGAACGAACCAGCCGCCTGCCGAACGCGGATTGGAGCCTACGGCTCCTCGACCTCGTCGACTTCGTCTTCGAAGGCTTCCTCGCCAGTCACTTCGGCCGGCAGGACTCGATCGAGGTCCTCGATCTCCTCGTCCTCCTCGTCGTCCTCGAGCTCCTCTTCCATGAGCTCTTCCTCGCGGAGCAGCGTGCCCTTGGTGTATGGGCGCAGGTCCGAGGAACGGGCGGCGGTCGGGAAGCTGACCTTGCCGTAGTTGCGGGGGTCCTGGAAGATCTCGCGGATCACGATGCGGACGTCGCGGTCGCCGAGCGACGTGATCCCTGCCGAGTACTTGTTGCCGTCGGCGAGCAGCTTGAGCAGGCGCGCGGCCACCCGCGGCTCGACGATGCCGATGCGCGTGCCGTTGGCCTCGGCGAAGAGGCGGTTGCCCTCCGGGATCAACTCCACCGCGTCGCCCGGGTTGACGTGGGCGAGCAGCCGCGGCGAGGCCAGGTCGGTCAGCATCGCGAAGCCGGTCTTGCCGGTCTCCTCGACGAAGATCGCCACCGGCGCCTTCTCGGCCATGTCCGGGGCGGCGGTCTTGTCGCCGGCTTCGGTCATGAGCGCGCGGAGCCGTTCGATATTGCGTTCGGCGATCCGGTTGGTGGGATCGAGGGCCAGCGCGACCTGGTAATGCTCGCGCGCGTCGCCGAGCTCTCCTAACTCCCAGAGGGCCTTGGCGAGTCTGTTCTCGGCCTCGGCGTCGGCACCGAGCTCGAGGATCTTGCGGTTGGTCTCAGCCGCGTCCGCCCAACGACCCTGGGCGGCATAGCCGATCGCCTGCTCGGCCAGCTGGCGCTTGATCCGAACGGTGTTGCCGCCGGTGCCCTTTTCGATTTCGGGGAAAGCCAAGTAGATGCGTCCTTTCGTCAATTTCGCCGAGCCGCGCGTCAGCGGCCGGTAGATTATCGTCGGAAAGCGCTACTCGGCCGTTGGTTTCTAGCATCAGGAAGCGGCTCTGTCAACGCGACCCCGATTTCGGCCGACTTCAAGGCGTCGATTCGCGCCGGCGCCGGTCACTCCCGGCGAACGAAGGCCCGCAGCTCGCCGGCCCAAACCTGGAGGTCGAGCACGCAGTCGTCCGTCCGCACCAGCAGGCCCGACAACTCGAGTAAATCGTTCAGCTGGGGAATGGTCTGCCGCACGATCTGGCCGACGAGCCAGCTGTACGGCGCCTCTGCAGTGACATCGTAGGCGGACCATCGGCCGTAATGCCCGACATAGTCGCGGTCGGACTCGTTCAAGGTGCCGTCGAACGGGTCGACCCAGGCGGCGTCATAGAACTCGAGAGTCCAGTCTGCCGCGGAGTCGCACATCATCACGGACCCGCCGCCGAACGTGAGTTCGATGGCGCCGTCGCTCGTGTTGACCTCGCCCTGGAACACGTAGTGCAGCCGGCGAACGTGAGTTATCACGCGG
>JBIOII010000009.1:0-37640 GCA_044449785.1 Candidatus Limnocylindrales bacterium | reverse complement strand
CCGACGATCGCGACCCGGATCTTTCGGTCCTTCTCGGGGCTGCGGCCGTTGCCGCTCGCCTGCGCCGTTGCGTTCGCGGCGTCGCTGCTCAACTTGTCGCTCACTGTGCTCCTTGCTCCTCTTTGCGAAGCTGCGTACGGACGTGCCAGGTTCTCTGGACGGCAGTGATGCTGGCGGTGGCGAAGATGATGCCGAGGACGCCGGCGAGCCAGATCTGGCCGCGAGCGCCCGGGGCGAGGCCTCCGTCGAGGCCGGCCAGGGCGAGGCCGATGGTCAGGAGGACGAGCCGCTCGGCTCGGGGCGCGATGCCCACTTCGCCGTGCAGCCCGAGGCTCTCAGCCTTGGCCCGGGTGTAGCTGACCTGGAAGCTGGATACAGCCGCGGCGGCGGCCAGGACCGCTCCCGCGACAAAGCCGGCAGCCGAGGCGCCGGCGACGATCCCGATGTAGACGACGCCCTCGCCCCACCGATCGAGCGTGGAGTCGAGGAAGGCCCCGAACCGGGTGACGCGGTTCTGGGCGCGGGCGAGCCCGCCGTCGAGCATGTCGAACGAGCCGCCGAAGATTACGAGGGCGGCCGCCGGGAGCCAGGCTTGCGCGGCGGCCGCCGCCGCGGCGACCCCAGCGATCAGGAAGCCGATTAAAGTCAGGGCGTTGGGTGTGAGACCGAGCTTGCCGGCACCGATCGCGATCGGCGCCACCGCGGCACGGACCCGGTCGCGGGTCGCGTGGGACACGAACGACTGGTCGCCCACGTCAGTGAGCCTCGATCTGGTGGGTGGCCGCCGCGGTCGTTGCCGGGACGGCGGCCGGCGTGGCGAGTGCGGCCGGCGCGGGGACGCCGAGGAGGATCCTCTCTCGCTCGGCGACCTCTCCGAAGACGTTGGGGCGGAGCTGGCAGAAGACCTCGCGGCCGGTTCGCGTGGTTTCGACCACACCCGCGGCCTTGAGTCTGCTCACATGCCAGGAAACCAGCGGCTGGCTGAGGCCGACGTAATCGATGAGGTCCCCCACCGTGGCTGGACCCTCGGCGAGACGCCGCACGATGCGGAGCCTGTTCACGTCCGCGAGCGCCTTGTGGAATACGCGCAACTCGCGCAGATCGTCGGGCTGATCGACGATCGCGGCGACGGTGCCTCGGATGTGCGCCGGCGATGGCAAGATGCGAGGCCTCTAGGTGCGTGGGAAGCGGCGCGCCTTCGGTGCTGACGTGCGCAACAAACAAGCCTTTATATAAAGGCTAGTTGATGCTAGGGCGCGACCAAGGGGCTGTCAAGCCCGGCGCCTGCCCCTGCCCGTTCGCGCCCGGACACTATGAGTCGCGTGGCGCCTGAACGTGACCACGGGGCCCGGCCGGTGGCTTGCGGCAGATGGAGGTGCCTTACGGGCCGATGCTCAACTGCAGGTGAACGTGCCTTTGACGCGGCCGATGCCGTTCAGGTCCGTGCCGGAGAAGGAGCCCGCGCCGTTGGCGCCGAGCGATACAACGGTGTCGGTGCCGAGAACGAATGGGGTGCCGTTGACGCTGCCGCTGACGTTCGGCGACGGATGGCCGGTGGGCGTGGGTCCGGCAGGAGGGCCGGTCGTGGTCGCGACCGGCGTCGGAGTCGGGCCTCCGGCGCGGTAGGCGATCAGGGTCAGGTAGTCGCCAATCCCGGTCGGGCCCCAGTCTCCGAAGCGGGCGTCGACGCCGGCCGATCCGCCGTCGTAGCAACCCCCGCCCGAGATCGAGGTCGTCGTGCTGCCGATCGTCACCGTCGCGGAACCGTTGCCGCACCAGTAGTCGCAGCCGGAGCCGCCGGGACCGCTCGTAGCCACCGAGCTCGAGCCGCAGCCGGCCGCAACTGCAGCGACTGCCGTAACCAGGGCTAGTGCGAGCGACGCGCGGCGGATTCGGCGTGCCATGAACGACCTCCAGGTGCGCCCCCGATTGTCGGCTGGGGCGTTGCCGGAATAGTAGGCCGGGACGGTCGGGTTACACGCGTGACGGTCGACGGGCTCGCGGAGTGCCGCCCGGCCACGAGTCCGGTCGCCGGGTCGCGGCCCGGCGCACTAGCAACCGCCCGCCCGTACACTGCCCAACATGCGGCGCCGCGACTCGTACCTGCTCCTGGGCGTGCTGGGTGTCGGCGTCTTCCTGGCGGGTCTCGAGCTGATGGTCACGGCCGTGGCCCTGCCGCAGATCCTGGCCACCCTCGCGAATTGGACGGATCTGCGCAAGGCGTCGTGGATCATCAACGGCTACCTGCTTGTCTACGTCATCACGATGCCGCTCGCCGGCCGCCTGACCGATCTCTGGGGCTCGCGCCGGCTCTTCCTCGCGGCGCTCGGCGTGTTCACGATCGGCTCGTTGCTGGCTGGGCTCGCCCAGAGCCTGGATCAGCTCATCGCGGCGCGGCTGGTTCAGGCCGTCGGTGGCGGCGCGATCATCCCGGTGGCCACGGCCGCCGCTTCGCACCTGTTCGAGGGCCCTGCTCGCCCGCGCGCACTGGGTGTCATCGGCGCGCTCACTTTCCTCGGCATGGCCGCCGGGCCGTTCGTCGGCGCGGCCGTGCTCGAAACCGTCCACCCCGAGACGGCCCTCGCCAACATGGGCGTCTCGACCGGCCCGCTGGTCTCGACCATCTCCCCGGCGTGGCGCTGGGTGTTCTACGTCAACGTCCCGATCGGCCTCTGCGCCCTGTTCATCGCCTGGGCGGCAAGCGCCGGCTGGGACACCCGTCGGCAGCCGGCCCGCATCGACTGGATCGGCGCGACCCTTTTCAGCGTGTCTCTGGGCGGGATCCTTGCCGGTACCACGCTCATCGGAAATGTCGACGAAGTCTTCGGAGTGCCGACGGCGATTGCGGTCGTCGGGCTCATCGGCGGCGGCATCTTGGTCGGACTGCTGGCGATCCGGCATGGGCTGCGCCGGTCGCATCCTTTCCTGGACCCGCGGCTCTTCGCCGATCGCGTCTTCTCTTCGGCGGCGCTCATCTCGCTCCTGACCGGTTATGGGATGGCAACGGCGATCGTGGGCGGGGCCGTCTTCGTCGATCGCGTCCTGTACGGTGGCCCAGCAGAGCAGCGCGTCGTCCTGGGGGCGATCGCCGGGGCGATGGCGCTCGGCGCTCTCGCGTCGGGTTTCCTCGCCAGGCGGATCTCGCTCCGACTCTTGACGGTGGTCGGGCTGGTCGTCAGCTCCGGCGGCCTGGCGTGGATGTCGACCTGGAGCCCCAGCGCTCCTACCAACGCCTTCGCCGCGTCGGGGGCGGTCTTCGGTATCGGTTTCGGGCTGACGGTCACGCCCCGATCCACTGCCGCGGTCGAGGCCGCCGGGCGAGCCGCGTTCGGCGCCGCGTCGGCGACGGTCACCGTGGCCAGGATGATCGGCATGGCCATGGGCATGGCAGCGCTCACGGCCTACGGATCGACGACCATCACCCGCATCTCGAACGAGATCTACGGCTCCGGCGACGCCTACAAGCAATACATACCTGCGTATCTGCGGGATCGCCCGATTGACGACGGCCTGGTGGCCCAGGCTCTCGAGCAGTGGGCGGCGACGAAGGGGGCGACCATCCTGGTCGGCATCTTCCTCGTCGCTGCCGCGGTGACACTCATTGCGCTGGTGCCGGCTTTCGCGCTGCGCGTTCGCCCCGGTCAAAGGGTCGGCGGGATCGGTGAAACCGAGGAGGTCGAACACGGCGAAATCGCGTTCTGACGTGCCTCTTGCCGCCGGTGCGTCGCCGCCGGCCGGCGCATTGGCAGCTTCGCCCGAACCGAACCTAGCGGCGGCAGCCGGTGGCCGTGCTCGTCTTGCAGATCGGCGCATCGGGGCACACATTGCCCTTGCCGGCCGGATGCGACTCGGCGGCGGTGGCCCCCAGGACCCCAATCGGCTCGGCCACCACCTGCAGCTTCGTGGATGACTCGTACGGGCCCTCGGAGGTCTGCAGCCACAGCTGGTCCGTCTTGTCGGCAGCCGGCGCGACCAGCGCCGCCGAACCGGAGACGTGGCGGAGCACCTGGGTGATCTCGTAGACGTGGCGCTGGTTGTTGTCCGTGTAGACCTCCACCCACATCCCGATCAACGCTGCGCCGTTGTTGATCATCGACTGGGTCAGGAGAGGCAGGAACATGTTCGTCCGGGCGTGCGCGTACAGATAGGTTGCCTGGGGCAGGCCGGGGTACGCGAGCGGCTTGCCGAGCACCAGGTACTCGGCGGCGTTGCACAGCGGGAACTGCTCGTTGGGCGGTGAGGTGACGACGGGCAGGTCGATGCTGAGGGCCGGCACCACGACCCGTGTGGCAACGGCCGCGACCGGCGCCGAGCTACCAGACGGGGCTATCGAAACGAGGGGCGGCAGGCTGTACATGGCCACCGACTGCGATGGCGCCGGCGTGGCAGACGCGACTGGCGCCGCCGCGGCCGGCTGCAGGTAGTAGAAAAGACCGGCTGCGACGAGGAATACGCCGCCGCCGGCGAACAACGCCGGCACGAGGCCGAGCAGCCGGCCAAGCACCAGCCCGATCGGCCGGACGAACCAGCGGTAGAGGTTTCGCCGAAGCGATCGGAGGCGTCGCATGGACTGGCATCCTAGCAGCCGGCCGGTCGACCCGCCTCCGGCTGAACACCGATTCGATACGGCGAGACGTGGGGTAATCCGGGCATCGGCCCGGGCTGCAGCGCCGTCCCAGGTGACGCCGATTCCCAACCTCGTCGCCGGCCGCGGCGACCGGCGGGGCGGAAACTCCCTGCGAAACGTGACGCGACGGCCCGATCCTTGGTAACCTCACGGCATGTTCGGTCGAATCCACCTCTTCTTCGGGGTCCTCGCCGGCGCCGCCGCGGCCTTCCTGGTCGCCGTGGCCGTCGTCGTGGCCTGGCCTGGCTCTACCACGGCCGTGCCGCCAAAGCCGACGGCCGTGGTCCTGCCCACGGACACGCCAACGCCTCTGCCGGTCGTGACTCCGACGCCGTACAACACGAACCCGCTCTCGCTGCCTTCGCAGACGACGGCGCCGTTCGGCGACGGGTAGAACCCCGCACCGATCAGGCTTGGGATCACGTTCGTAAGAGACGGCTACGTGCTGCCTCGCGCGCCCGATCCCGGGCGCTCTCGAACGGGGAGTCCGGCCGCAGACTCAGCTGCGGCCCTCAGCCGTGGAAGACGTTCGCGGCGTTGCTGGCCGCCGTGATCAGGGCGGGGAATAGCCCGAAGATCAGCGTCCCGATGCCCGTGGCCGCCAGGCCGACGCGAAACAGCAGCCCCGGGGAGACCGGCGCGGTCTGTTCGGCCGGCTCGCGCATGTACATGTACACGACGACGCGGAGGTAGTAGAAGGCCGCCGCCGCCGCATTGATCATCGCCAGCACCGCCAGGGCCGTGAGCCACCCGCCCGCCTGAATCGCCGCGAGGATCACATAGGCCTTAGCCCAGAAACCAGCGAGCGGCGGGATTCCGGTCAGCGACAGCAGGAAGAGCGCCATCAACGCCCCGAGCCACGGATCGCGCCGTCCCAATCCGGCGAAGGTGGCGATCTGGCTACTCACGCCAGGGCGGCGCTGGAGCGCCGTCACGATCGCAAAGGCGCCCATGTTCATGAACGTGTACGCGGCCCCGTAGAACAGGATCGCCGAGAGGCCGCTCACCTGGCCGCCGGCGTAGGCTGCCAGACCGACCAGGATGTAGCCGGTGTGCGCGATCGACGAGTAGGCCAGCATCCGCTTGACGTTGTCCTGGGTGATCGCCACCAGGTTGCCAAGGGTCATGGTGGCGGCCGCGAGCACGATCACGACCGGCAGCCAGTCGGCCTTGAGTGGACCCAACGCGCCGACGAAGAGGCGGAGTGCGATCGCGAAGGCGCCGACCTTCGGGCCGACCGAGAGGTATGCGGTCACGGGCGTAGGCGAGCCCTGATAGGCGTCGGGTGTCCAGTAGTGGAACGGCACCGCGGCCATCTTGAAGGCCACTCCGGTCGACATGAAGGCCAGACCCATGGCCAGCCCCGGCTGGATTGAGCCCTTGGCCACGGCCGTGGCCAACGCGGCGGCTACGACGTCGACCCGAGTGCTCCCGGTCATGCCCCATACGTATGCCAGACCGAACAGCAGGATCGCGCTCGAGAACGAGCCGAGCAGGAAGTACTTGATCGCGCCCTCGGTCGAGTAAGGATCCTGCCTGGCGAAGCCCGCCAGCATGTAGCCGGGCAGGACCATCAGCTCGAGGGCGACAAAAAGCAACAACAGGTCGGTCGAGCCGGCGATGAGCATCGCGCCTGTTACGGCGAACACGAGGACCGCGGCGAACTCGGCTATCGGCAGGCCGCGCGGCTCCAGATAGTCGACCGCGAACAGGATGGTCAAGGCCGCGATGACCACGAACAGCATGTCGAGGAACACGGTCAGGTTGTCCAGCGAGTAGGAGCCGCCGAACGCGCTGCCCGAATGGCCGGCCTGGATCAGGATCGCGACGGCGACCACGCCGAGGCCGCCGAGGGCCGTGACGATGATGGCGTCCCGCCGGCCGGGAACCACAAGGTCGACGATCAGGATCGCCGCCGCAACGAGGACGGCCAGGACGACCGGCGAGATCGTTCCGAGATCGGACCAGCTCATCGAATCTTCCTCATCCGCCGACCGCGACTCCGGCCGCCGCCAGGAATGCCTGGGCGGGGGCGCGGAGGAGATCGAGCACCAGACTCGGGAAGAGCCCGAGCACGACGATCATTACCCCGAGCGGCAGGAGCGTGATGAGCTCGGTGCTGTTCATGTCGGTCAAGTGGCCGCCGAGACCCGTCAGGAAATCCGAAACCGTACCGAACGCCACCCGCTGGAACATCCACAGCAGGTACGTTGCCGCCAGCACCATCACGATGATCGAGGCCACCGCGATGACCGGCGCGATCCCGAACGACCCGACGAAGACTAGGAACTCGCCGACGAAGCCGGACAGGCCGGGCAGCCCGGCCGACGCCAGGATGAAGAACCCGAAGACGGTAGACCAGAGCGGCATCGTCGCCGCCAGGCCGCCCATCTTGGCGATCGTTCGGTCGTGGGTCCGCTCGTAGACCACGCCGACGAGGAGGAACAGGCCGCCGGTGATCAGGCCGTGGTTGATCATCTGGAGGATCGCGCCCTGGAGGGCCGTGGCGCTGAACACGAAGATGCCTAGCGTCACGAAGCCCATATGGCTGACCGAGCTGTATGCGACGAGGCGCTTGAGGTCCGGCTGGACGATCGACACGATCGCGCCGTAGACGATGGCGATCACGCTCAGGACGATGATCGGCCCGGCGAACGTGTGGGCGGCGTGCGGGAAGAGCGGCACCGCGAAGCGGATGAGTCCGTAGGCGCCGAGTTTGAGCAGAACCCCGGCCAGGATGACCGAACCGGCCGTCGGGGCCTCTGTGTGCGCATCCGGCAGCCAGGTGTGGAACGGGAACATCGGGACCTTGATCGCGAATGCAAGGAACAGCGCCAGGAACGCCAGGTTCTGGAACGCGTCGCCGAACTGGCCGGACGCCGCGAAGGCCTGGAGCTTCTCGAAATCGAAGGCGCCGACCCAGGATCCGCCGTGCGCGACCTGGTAAGCGAAGGCCGTCGCCAGGATGGCGACCAGCATCAGCAGAGACCCGACGAGCGTGTACAGCACGAACTTCATCGTTGCGTAGATGCGGTTGGCTCCGCCCCAGATCCCGATGATCAGGTACATCGGGACCAGGACGATCTCCCAGAAGACGTAGAAGAGGAAGAGGTCCAGGGCGATGAAGACGCCGATCATGCCCACCTCGAGGATGAGGAAGGAGATCATGTAGCCCTTCACGCGGTCCTTGATGGGCGCAAAGCTGGCCAGGATGCTGATCCACGTCAATGTGGTGGTCAGGACGACCATCAGGACGCTCAGGCCGTCGATTCCGACCTTGTACTGGATTCCGAAGGCGGGGATCCAGTCGGCCGCTTCCTTGAACTGGAACCCGGTCGGGCCGAGGGCATAGGCCGCCAGCAGGACCAGCGACATTACCCAGGCCAGCAGCGCGAACGCGAGTGACGTGCGCTGGATCACCTCGGGGCGGTGCGACGGCAGAATTGCCACGACGAGAGCCCCAACCAGCGGCGTGAAGGCGATCGCGCTCAGGATAGGCAGGTTCATCTCGTCTTCCTACCGAACCGCTATCAGAAGGTAGGCCGCGGCCATCGCGATCAAGCCAAGGGCGATGCCGAGAGCGTAGTTCTGGACGCGCCCGGTCTGGACCCGCCGGAGCCTGATGCCGGCTCCCGTGGTCACGACGCCGATGCCGTTGACCGTGCCGTCGACGATCGTCCTATCGAACCAGAAGGCCGCGGCCGCCAGCTTCCCGCCCCAGACCACGAACAGCTGGTGGTTCAGGTCGTCGAACCACCACTTATTCGACGAGCCGCGGTATAGCTCGGCCAGGCCCGGCCGGGCGCTCAGCTCGCGGACGCGATCCGGCCGCGGTTGAGCCCGAAGGCCGATCTCCGGTATCTCGACGCCGAAGAGGCGCCAGGCCACGACGATTGCCATCGCCACGAGACCTGTGGTGGCGATGGCCAGGACGCCGTCGATGCCGAAGAAGCTGTAGGCGGCCTCGGTCCGGCCGCTCGCCGCGATTGTGTGTTCGAACACCGGCGCGAGCCACTGGTGGAGCAGTCCCGACTCGGGCGGGAAGCCGATCAACAGCCCCAGGAACACGGCCGGGATCGCGAGCAGGATCAGCGGTCGGGTCATGGTCGGCGGCGACTCGTGGATGTGCTCCTCCTTCTCGGGGTCCACATGGCTGGGACCCCAGAACGTCATGCCCATCAACCGGAACATGTAGAACGCAGTCATGCCGGCTACGGCGAAGCCCAAGGCCCAGACCCACAGGAAGCCGTTCTTGAAGGCCCCGCCCAGGATCTCGTCCTTGGAGAAGAAACCGGCCAGGGGCGGGACGCCGGAGATTGCCACCGAGCCGATGAGCATCGTCGCGTAGGTGGTGGGGATCTTGCGAGCCAGCCCGCCCATCTTTCGCATGTCCTGCTCGTCGCCGACCGCGTGAATCACCGAACCCGAGTCCAGGAAGAGCAGCCCCTTGAAGAAGCCGTGGCTCATGAGGTGGAAGATCGCCGCCGTCCATGCCCCCACGCCCAATGAGGCGAACATATAGCCGAGTTGCGAGAGTGTCGAGTAGGCCAGGACGCGCTTGATGTCGGTTTGGGTGAACGCGATCGACGCGGCCAGGATGGCGGTGAAGATGCCGATCGCGGCGACGACAACCATCACCTCGGGCGCGGCGCCGAAGATCGGGTTGCAGCGCGCCACGAGGTAAACGCCGGCGTTGACCATGGTGGCGGCGTGGATCAGGGCGGAAACGGGGGTCGGGCCCTCCATCGCGTCGGGCAGCCAGACGTGGAGCGGGAACTGGGCGCTCTTGCCGACCGCGCCGCAGAAGATGAGCAGGGCGATCGCTATCTGCCACTCGTGCGGGACGGAGCCGAACTTGGCGAAGACGTCCTGCATGTTGAGCGTGCCCAGCTGGGTCCATATCGCCATGATCCCGAGCGCGAAGCCCATGTCGCCGACGCGGTTGACCAGGAACGCCTTCTTGGCCGCAACGGCGGCGGATCGGCGCGGGTACCAGAAGCCGATCAAAAGGTAGCTGCACAGCCCCACCAGCTCCCAGCCGGCGAAGACCAGCAGGAAGTTGTCCGCGAGGACCAGGATGAGCATCGAGAACATGAACAGGTTGAGGTAAGCGAAGAAGCGCCACTTACCCTCGTCGTGGGCCATATAGCCGATCGAGTAGATGTGGACGAGCATGCCGATGGTCGTGACCACGATCAGCAGGCAGGCGGTCAGCGCGTCGACGAAGAAGCCCATGTCGGCCTGGAAGCCCGTCGCCGGGATCCAGCTCCAGAGCTTGATGCCGGCCCCGGCCGAGCCGAACCCCAGGGTGTGCGTCAGGGCTCCGAACGCGACGACCATCGCCACCACCCACGACGCAACCACAGCCCACACGGCGATCCGGTGCGAGTCGCGCTCCATCGCGCGGCCGAATAGGCCGGTGATCGCGAAGCCGGCCAGCGGCAGCAGTGGAATGAGCGGGATGAGGAAGGTCATGACCTGTGTTCTCCACCCCAAGCCCGCGGCCTAGCCGTCCGGAGAAGAGCGGCTCTGGACCGACGGAGCGGCGACTTCAAGATGCTCATTCCTTCATCGTGTCGTACTCGTCGACCAGCGGAGTTCTGCGGTTTCGGTAGATGGCGATGACGATCGCCAATCCAACCGTGGCCTCGGCCGCGGCGACGGCGATGACGAGCAGGGCGATGACCGCGGCGTGCGTGTTGAGCGGAGCCACGAAGGCGCCGAATGCAAGAACGCTCAGATTGACGGCGTTGAGCATCAGCTCGATCGACATCAGCATGCTGATCGCGTTGCGGCGGGCCAGAAAGCCGAACGTGCCGATGGCGAAGAGCAGGCCCGACAACACCAGGTAGGAATCGAGCGAGTTGCTCATGGCCGATCCTCCTCGCCTCGCTTGGGTTCGCGGCGGGCCAGGAAGACGCCGCCGACGACGGCCGCGGTCAGCAGTACGCTCACGACCTCGAACGGCAGAACGTAGTCGTGGAAGAGCAGGTGAGCGACGTCGGCCGTGACCGTCCAGATCCGCTGACCGCCCGAAGGCCAGGATGTCGTCAGGACTGTGGCCGCTATCACGACCGCGATCACGACCGCGGCCAGCGCCGCGGCCCAGGCCTGCGTCTGGAATACCAGCCGGACCGGGGCGTTCTTGGTCTGCGTCAGCATGACGGCGAAGAGGATCAGGACGCTGATCGCGCCGATATACACGAGGACCTGCGCCGCGGCGATGAGGGGGTTGCCGAGAAGCACGTAGATCCCCGCCAGGGATGCAAACGACGCGGTCAGGGCCAGTCCGCAGCGGATGATGTCGCGCAACGTGACGACCAGCAGTGCGGATCCGAGGAGCGCGGCGGACAGGGCTACGAAGAGGACGTCGTCCCAACGGATCCCGACCAACGGGATCGAGTCGCCTATCGGCATTCCTCGGTTCCCTCCTCCTGCCGGGCCGGCGCCACGGCCCGAAACGCGATGACGGTCACTTTCCGTTGACTCCCCGCCCATCGCCGTTGGCGCCGGCCAGGGACGGTGGCAGCGCCGGCAGCCTCTCGGCGGGGTCTTCGATTCGACCTTCGGCGATGGCATGGGCCAGCCAGTCGCGCTCGCGCCGGATGTAGGTCACCTCGGTCTCGCGGTCGACGGCCGCAAGCCCGATAAGATCGATCTCCGGATCGGCGCGACCGGTGTGGGCCAGCTCGTTGTCCTGGCCGCCACGCAACGCATCGTAAGGGCAGGCGTCGACGCAGATGCCGCACAGGATGCAGCGGCTCTCGTCCACGTCGTACTTCTCGAGCACCCGCGGCTTGGGCATGAGCGCTCCGGTCGGGCATGTCTCGGCGCACCGGCCGCAGGAGACGCACGGCGTGTCGTTGAGGCTCATATCTAGCGGCGTCGTCACCAGAGTGTCGAAACCGGTCCTCATGAAGTCGTAGCACGCGGCCCCGACGACATCTGCACAGACTGCGGCGCAACGCCCGCAGTCGATGCAGCGCGACGGCTCGCGCAGGATGAAGGCGTGGCTGTCGTCGCGGATGTAGTCGTGGTTGGCGCCGGTGAACCGGTTCTCGGTCACGCTCCGGAAGCCTGCACCCGCATCGTGGCCGGGCTCGAGTGTCTGGAGCGTCGTCCCGTACTCGATTCCCAGGCGGCGCAGGTCGCAGTTGCCCAGCGCCTCGCACGTGCACTGCAGGCAGCGCGTCGATTCGGCCATGACCTCGGCCGCCGTGTATGGGATCTCATACTCGATGTAGCTCTTCGACCGCTCCTTGGCCGGCACCGACTTGAGGCGATGGCGGGCTTCCTTGGGCTCGTCGGTGAACGGCACGATCGAGAGGAAGGTCGGCTCCACTTCGGCGAGGGTCTGGCGGTTCCGCAGTTCGGACAGGTCCACGCCCTTGAGGAACGCGTCCACGGCGTAGGCGCAGCGCCGGCCCTCGGCGATCGCCTGGACGACCGTCGCGGCCCCGATCCGGACGTCGCCGGTGCCGAAGACGCCGGGCCGCCCCGTCTCGAAGGTGACGGCGTCGGCGGTCAGCCTCGAGCGGTTTGCGGTCACGCCCTCGTTGCCGGAGCCGATCCACGTCAGATCCGGGCCCTGGCCGATCGCGAGCAGGACGCGGTCGCAATCGACCACGAACTCGGTGCCGGGTGCGGGCTCGGGCCGGCGGCGGCCGCTGGCGTCGGGTGCGCCGGGGCGCATGCGAATGAACTCCACGCCGGTGACCTTGTTGTCCGCATCGACGATGACGCGCGTCGGGCCGGCCTGAAAGATCATCCGGGCGCCCTCTTCAATGGCCTCGTGCGCCTCGCTGGCGGCGGGCATGTCCTTCATGTCGCGTCGGTAGACGAGGGTGATTTCCTTCGCCCCCTGGCGGACGGACGTACGCGTGCAGTCCATGGCCGTGAAGCCGCCGCCGATCACAACCACGCGGCTCTTCTTGTGGCCTGGGTAGGGCAGACCCAGGGCGGCGATGCGCAGGTATTCGAGGCCGTCGATCACGCCGTCGGCGTCCTCGTTGGCGATGCCGAGCTTGTTGGTGTCGTAGCAGCCGATGGCGACGACGGTCGAATCGAAGCCCTGTTCGCGCAGGTCGTCGAGCGTGAAGTCCCGCCCCAGCGCCTTGTTGCACTCGATCCGGCCGCCGAGACGCCACACCGACTCGTATTCGGGCTCGAGGATCTCCTTCTTCGGCAGGCGGTACTCCGGGATGCCGTAGCGGAGCATCCCGCCCGGTTCCGGGTCGCGCTCGAAGACGGTCACGTCGTGGCCGGACAGAAGCAGGTAGTAGGCCGCGGCCATACCGGCCGGGCCCGACCCGATGACCGCTACCCGCTTGCCGCTCTTCGGTTCGGTCTCGAACGGCAGCGGCGGCTCGATGCCCTGCTTCTGGGCGGCGATGACCATGTCCCCCGCGTAGCGGTGGCTGTCGCGAATCGCGATTGCCTCGTCCACCTCGTCGCGCCGGCAGTGCTCCTCGCACGGAGCCGGGCAGACGCGGCCGAGGATCGACGGGAATGGGATCGTCCGCTTGAAGATGCGGGCCGATTCGCGGAACTGGCCCTCGGCGTTGGCCTTGAGGAAGCCCGGGATGTCAATGTGGCTCGGGCACTTGTTCTGGCAGGGCGGCAGGCAGTAAGCGTTGTGGTCGCTGAAGATCAGCTCGAGGTTGGTCCGGCGCAGGCGGCGGATCTCTTCGGTCTGGGTCCGGACGACCATCCCCGCTTCCGCGACCCGCGAGCAGGAAATCGGCGGGTGCTCCTCGCCTTCGACCTCGACGACACACATCCGGCACGCCCCAAACCCGGGCAGCTTGGGTTCGTAGCACAGCGTCGGGATCTCGATGCCGTTGGCGCGGCAGACCTCGAGGATCGTCTGGCCTTCGACGCCCTCCACCATCCGCCCGTCGACCGCGATCCGGAAGGCCGGGGTGGAGAGCGTGCGCTGCGGCGCCTGGGCGGTGATCAGGCGCTCCGCCAGCGACTCGTCGAACGGGATAAGGGTGTCGAACGGGGTCTTCGAGTCGGGACGGCTGTCCGGGCGCCCCGCGTGCCGGTTCCACACGGCCTTCTGATTAGGGAGCGGCCGAAGATCGTGCGGCAGTTCGGTGATGGCCCGCTCGTAACCCTCGAGAGCCGCGGATGCCGGCGCGGTCGGGTTGATCGACAGCGGGGTCGACGGACCCTGGACTGGAGCCTGCTCGGCGGCCTTGCTCGACTTGCGCGATTTGCCCGACTTCGGGGCTTTGGTCGAGGGCGGGGAGCTTGGGCTGGGGCGGAGGGCCGGTTCGCGCATGGGACGCCTCAGGAGCGAGCACCCGCTCGGGCGTCAGCCGTGGGCTGGCAGATCCCGGCAGGGCAGTTGTTGCGGACGATATGGGCATCGAGCTCGTCGCGGAAATACCGGACTACGCTCAGGAGAGCTAGGGTGGCACGACGCTCGTGGTCGCACAGGGCGCTGCCGGCGATGTCGGCGGAGAGATCGGTCAGGCGCGCGACCTCGTCGGCCCGTGGCTGGCCTTCGCAGATACGGGCGCCGCTCTCGGCCAGCCTGCGCAGGCCGATCCGGCACGGGATCGTCTTGCCGCAGGCCTGGTCGGCGCAGAAGCGAGTGAGAACGGCCGCCAGGTCCACCACGCAGCTGTGCTGGTCCAGCACGACGATCGATCCGGAGCCGACGTGCGCGCCGGCCGTCTCGAGCGAGTCGTGGTCGAAGCCGACTCCGAGCGCCTCCGCCGGCAGGATGCCACCGGACGGGCCGCCCACCAGGACGGCCTTGAGGCGGCGTGGGGCGGGAACGGCGCCGGCCACGTCGAGTACCTCCCGCAGCGTGGCCCCGAATGGGACCTCGGCGATGCCGGGCCGGGCCACGGCGCCGGAGATCTGGACGAGCATCGTGCCGGCGAACGACCGGGTGGCGGTCTCGGGGAAGCCGGCGATGCCGCCGTTGAGGATCGTGGGCACGGCCGCGAAGGTTTGCGGGCCGTGGATTAGAGTCGGCGCCCCGAAGAGCCCGCGGGTCGTGGGGTACGGCGGTTGCTGCTCGGGCTGGCCGCGCTTGCCCTCCAGGCCCTTGAGCAGGACCGTCTCCTCGCCGAGCATGTACGAGCCCTGCAGCGGCCTCATGGCGAAGCGGATCTCCAAACCGCTCCCGAGGACGTCGGCGCCGATGTAGCCCGCGGCTTCGGCTGCGGCGAGCGCCGACTCGAACGCCCGAAGCGTATCGGCGGCCTCGGCTCGGATCGCAACCAGCACCTCGGTCGCCCCGACGACGAAGGCGGCGATCGCCGCGCCCTCGATCACCGAATACGGGTTCTGTTCGAGCAGCACGCGGTCGGTCAGTACGGCCGGATCGGACTGGTAGGCATTGACGACGACGACGTGGCGGCGGCCGGCGGCGGCTTGCGCGCAGGCCCGCCACTTCTCGCCGATCGGGAGGCCGCCGGTGCCGCGGCCGCGCATGCCGGACTCGGTCAGGCCCGCGATGACGCCGTCGGGCTTCAGTTCCTCGATCGCGGTTCGGAGGGCCTTGAATGCTCCGGCCGCGACCGCGGCCTCGAGATCGAGAGGATCCTGCGGCGGGGTTGCGGGCAGCAGGAACCGCGGGAAGCGGGCCGGGGTCGCCAGGATGGTGACGGCCGTCATGCCACGCCCCTGCCGGCGAGATTCCGAGCCCAGGCCGTGGCCCCGGCAGCGGTCACTCTCTCGGGCTTGCCGTCGAGGGTGACGAGCGGTGAATTGGCGCCGGGGACGTGGACCGGGACGGCCTCGAGAGCCACTCCGCCTGGCGCCGGCCGGCGTCCGATCTCCGTCCGCAGCTCCCTGGAAAGCGTGCGGAGGATCCTGTTCGAGCCGGCGATGAGGCAGGCCGTGCAGGGGCAGACGGCCACGGTGTGGCCCGGCTTCTCGAAGCGGAATTGGCTGTAGTAGGTCGCGGTGCCGTATATCAGCGCATACGGCGCGCCCGAAACCTGGCTCACGCGCTTCAGCGCGGCCACCGGCAGATACCCGTAGACCTCCTGGATCGCTTGCAGAATGGCGAGCATCTGGGCCTGATCCCAGTCGAAGCTCTCGAGGATGGCCTCGACCGCGTCGGTGTCGATGGCATCGAAATGGGTGTATGCCGGATCCGGCACGGGCCGGCCCGACCTGCGCAGGGCCGACTCTTCGCGCCGCTCGGCGTACATCTCGGCCGCTCCCCAGTGAACGTGAAACCGGCCCTTCGTGTCGAAGCCGCCCATGTCGATGCATTCCACCGGGCACGCCTGGGCGCACTGGAAGCACGTCTCGCACTTGATGTTGCCCAGCTCGTCGTAGAGCAGCTGCAACCGGCCGCGGAACCGGACGGCGATGTCGGGGGCGGTCTCCGGGTACTGGATCGTGGCCTTTGGCGCGAAGAAGCGACGCAGCGTCAGCGCCATGCCCTTTGCGATGCCGAGGCCCGGGACGAAGCTCATTGTGCGCTCACTTGGTCAGCAGGACGACGGCGGTCGCCGTCACGAACAGGTTGAGGAGCGAGGCCGGCAGCAGCCACTTCCAGGCGAAGCCCATCAGCTGATCGACTCGGACGCGTGGCAGCGTGGCCCGCATCCAGACGAACGTAATCACAAAGACGTAGGTCTTGACGAAGAACCAGACCAGGCCTCGGACCGGTTCGAAGGCGATAAAACCGGCGACCAGGACGACGATGCCGACGGCCAGCAGGTCGAATAGCAAGCCCAGGCCCATCGCATCCCAAGTGCTCCACGACCGGCCGCCGATCAACCTGACGAGCACCGCCAAGAACTCGGTGCCGATGACGAGAACGGTCAGGACGAGGGCCGCCCATCCGCCGAAACCGAGCGACCACGGGTTGAACCAGTTGAGGGTGATGTGCCATGGCCAGTTGAACGGCGCGGTCCAGCCGCCGAAGAAGATCGTCGCGGCCAGCGCCGAGACGATGAACACATTCACGTATTCGGCGAAGAAGAAGAAGCCGAAACGCATGCCCGAATACTCGGTCGCGAAGCCGGCCACGATCTCCGAGTCAGCCTCGGTCATGTCGAACGGGGTGCGGTTAGCCTCGGCGGTGGCGGCGATGAAGAAGATGAGCGCCGCCAGAGGCTGCTTAAACACGAACCAGTCGAGGGCCGATCCGGACTGGGCCAGGACGATGTGGTTGAGGCTCATCGTCCCGGCGAGGAGGATAACCCCGACGACCGAGAGCGTGAGCGGGATCTCGTAGCTGACGATCTGCGCCGCCGAGCGGAGGCCGCCCAGGAGCGAGTACTTGTTGAAGCTCGACCAGCCGGCCATAAGCAGTCCGACGACCGTGAGCCCGCCCATCGAGAAGAAGTAGAGCAGCCCGACGTTGAGATCGAGGCCGAAGAGGCCGGGCGCGAACGGGACGACCAGCAGCGTCATGACGCTGCCCAGGAAAGTGACGACTGGGGCCAGGGTGAAGACCGTCATGTCCGCGCCGGTCGGGGCGAAGTCCTCCTTGGTGAGGACCTTGAGGCCGTGGATCACGCTCATCGCTACGCCCCACGGCCCAACCCGGTTTGGCCCGACGCGCAGGTTCATGCGGGCGATGACCTTGAGCTCGAGGTAGATCAGCACGAACGCCGTCGGGATGGTCAGCACGAGGATGCCCGTGGCCGCGACGACGAAGCGGACCAGCGGCAGGTTCGCCCCGAGGAAGTCGAGGATCGGCGGCCCGAGCCAGACGAGGGCGATGACGGTGGTGACGGCGCCGCCGACCGCCAGCAGCGTGAAGATGATCGCGATCCGCTCAGCTATCGACAACCGCCGCAGAACCTCGGTCGGGAGGCTCTTGACGAAGGCAGTCACCGAGGTCATCGAGGCGCGCATCGTCGCCCTCATTTGTCGATCCCGCCCATGACCGGATCGAGCGAGGAGACGATCGCCATCGTGTCGGCGAGGAGGTTGCCGGGCAGCAGCGCGGGGACGGTCTCGAGGTTGACGAAGCTGGGGTCGTGGATCCGGAAGCGGAACGGCTGATCGGAGCCGTCGCTGATGGTGTAGACGCCGAGCATTCCGCGCGGCCCCTCGACCGCTCCCCAGGCGCGCCCGGGCCGCGGCCGGAGCAGTCGCGGCAGCTTGGCCATCACCGGACCGTCGGGCATGTTGTGGAGGCACTGGTCGATGATCTTGATCGACTCGCGGACCTCGTCGATGCGGATCAAGTATCGCGCCAGCGAGTCGCCCTCCGTACGGGTCGGGATGTTGAAATCGAGCTCGGGGTAGACGCTGTAGGGATGGGCCCGCCTCACGTCGAACGGGACGCCCGAGGCGCGCAGGTTCCCGCCCGTCACCCCATACCGGATCGCGGTGGCGCGATCCATGACGCCGACCCCGCGCGTTCGGCGGACGAAGATCTCGTTCTCGTTGAGCAGTCCCGTGTTGGCCTCGGTCTGCTTTGCGGCGCGGCTCATCCAGTCGCCGAGCCGGCTCATGAACTCGTGGTTGAGGTCGCCATTGACGCCGCCGATGCGGAAGTAGTTGAAGAGCATCCGGGCGCCGGTCAAGGCGGCCAGCATCTCCACGATCTCGTCGCGCTCGATGAAGCTGTACAGGATCGGCGTCAGTCCGCCCAGGTCGAGCGCGAAGAATCCCATGTACAGGGTGTGGCTCGCGATCCGGAGCAGCTCCCCGGAGAGGACGCGGATGTAATCCGCCCGGCGCGGCACCTCAACGTCCATGAGCTTCTCGAACGAGGCGACGGCGGCCCACTCCTGGAAGAGCGAGCTGACGTACTCGAGCGGATCTACCTGGTCGATGACGTGGTAGTAGTCCGAGTTCTCGCAGATCTTCTCGACGCCGCGGTGGAGGTAGCCGAGCACCGGGTCGACGTCGACGACCTGCTCGCCCGAGAGTTTGAGCACGAGCCGCAGGACGCCGTGCGTGGCCGGGTGGTGGGGGCCGAGATTGAGGAACATCTCCCCATCGCCCAGCGTGTAGAACTCGCCTTCGCGCTCGGTCCGGGTTGGGTACGGCGGCACCGGGTCGAAGAGGCCGGCGCCGACCTGACGGTCGAGCATGACGCGCGGGTCGTCCGCGGACGGCTGGGGCTGGGGCTCGGGCATCGCTGAGCCCGCGCCGCCGCGAGCCGAGTTGCCGCGAGCCGAGGCCCTTCCGGCGCGGGCCGCGGATTGACGAGGGGCGTTGGGGCGATCCGGCATCGTGCTCCTCCTCAACTCGCCGGAGCGCGGCGGATGCGGGCCGCCGGATCGCCCGCAGTGTCGGCCGGAACGTGGACCTGCTCGACGTGACGGACGCCGCCGCCCGGCGATCGAGAGGCGTCGTCGGGCAGCAGGAAATCCTTGCGGAGCGGGAAGCTGGTGTAATCGGGCGGCATGAAGATGCGGCGCAGGTCGCGGTTGCCCTCGAAGATGATGCCGAACATGTCGTAGGCCTCGCGCTCGAGCCACTCGGCGCCGGTCCAGATGAACGTAGCCGATGGCGCGCGCGGGTCGTCGCGGGAGATGCCGTCGGCGATGACCCGCAGCCAATCCGAGGTCATCGGGCTCCACAGGTGGTAAACCACCTGCATCTTCTCGCCGGTATCGACGCCGGCCAGGTCCGCCAGGATCTCGAATCGCAGGTCGGTCGCGTCGTGGAGGATGCGCAGAACATCCGGGACCTTGCCGGGCTCGATCCGGATCTCCGTCTCGTCGTGCCGCTGGTAGATGGGCACCGTCATGAAGCCGTCGAGGCGGGCTTCAAGCCGGGCCTTGAGGTTTCGATCCATCGCTCAGATGTCGTCCGGTGCCGTGGGACCGATCTCGCGCTCGGTCCAGTGACCGCGGCGATCCTTGACGAGCTGACCGAGCTGGAGCATGCCGTAAATCAAGCCTTCGGGTCGCGGGGGGCAGCCGGGGATGTACACGTCCACCGGCATGACCCGATCGATGCCCTGGACCACCGAGTAGCTGCGCTTGTATCGACCGCCGGAGACCGTGCAGTCGCCCAGCGCGACGCACCATTTCGGCTCGGGCATCTGCTCCCATAGCCGGACGAGCGGCCCCGCCATCTTCGTCGTCAGGGTCCCGGCCACGATGAGCACGTCGGCCTGGCGGGGCGACGCGCGGAACGGGAACATGCCCCAACGGTCCATGTCGAACTTGCTGGTCGCGCCGGACATCATCTCGAAGGCGCAGCACGCCAGGCCCGAAAGCAGCGGCCAGAGGCTGTTGGCGCGGATCAGGTCGAGGATGTAGTCCGCGTTCGCGGGGATGACCTGCAGCGCTCCCCAGCGGGCGGCATCGTTCCGGCCCGCGTCCGTTGCGCCGAACTCGCGGAGATGGGTTACCTCCGTCGCTCGGCCGCCGTCGTAGGCGAGCGGATTCGCCGACTGCCACATCGTGTTAGGGACAACGATCGGCGCGGTCACTTCGCCCGGGGCCCTGGGCGTCAGCCCGCCGCCCGAGGCCCCGCTGCCGCGCGGCTCGCGACCGCCTACCGCCACGTCAGGACTCCCTTCCGCCACGCGTAGGCCAGGCCCAGCATCAGAACCAGTACGAAGGTGCCCATGCTGACGAGGCCGCCGGCGAGGAGATCGCGGAAGACGATCGCCCACAGGTAGAGGAAGACGACCTCGACGTCGAAGGCCACGAAGAGAAGCGCATACACGTAGAAGGAGATGCCGGACCGGCCCCAGGTGTCGCCGACCGTGTCGATGCCGCTTTCGTACGGCACGCCCTTGTGGCGGTCGCCGCGGTTGCGGTGCGAGATGAGCCAGGCCAGGCCGATCGTGAGAAACACGAACGAGACCCCTGCGAAGGCCAAGCCGACCACGTACCAGATGCCGGTCATCGTTCTCCAGCCGGCCCGTTATCCGCAGCGCGGCGTCCGGGGCGTCAGCGCGAGGTCCATTCAGGCGGTCGCGGGGCCAGGTTCGATGCCCGCTCCCGCGCGATCCATCGGAGAGTCTACCAGCCGAGCCGCTCGTCGGCCGCCGGCGCGGGGGGTCCCAGGCAGCCGACACGGCCGCGAAACGGCCATCCTCGGGCACCCGGCGCGGAAAATGCGAGTTGTCTGCTCTACCTAAGGGTCGGGGAGCGGCCGGAACGATCCGCCGGGCCCGGTCCGACCTGTCAGCGGGGCATGAGGCGAGGTCCGGCCGAGCGGAGGCCGTCCGTCAGCCTGTAGGCGGCAATGGGTCCGGCCTGGAGCCGGCGCCCCCATCCGCCGAGCTGCCTTCGGTGTCGGAAGGCCCGTCTTGGAACGGAAACGAGCCGGGTGCGGGCGGTTTGGGATCGCGCCGCCCGCGCCTCCGGCCCGACCGCCAGCGGGGTAGCGACTGGCGGTTGCACACGGGAAAGTCAAATCGGTGGAGGGGCACGTCCAGGGCCGGACTTCCGACTCGGACGGGCCGAGCCATAAGCCGCGGTCCCCCCGCTCCAAAGCCAGAGTGCCGGTCTGAACGGCGACCGGCAATACGGGAGGTGGCTTATCAAGCGGACCTGGGCAGGGCGACGCCGACTGCAACCGCGGTCATGACTCGACCGGCGTGATGCTGCCGAACCTTGCGCAACAGCATTACCAGTAATGCAAAGCTGAACCAGGCTGGTTCTCCGACCTCGAAGGCGACAGCTGGCAGACCAGGGCGGCCACCAGCGCGTCGGCTCGGGGCCCTGCGGGGTTTTCGTCCGGCGTCCGGGGCGGTCACCGCTCCACTCCGGTCGCTTTGCATTTCCCCGGTTGCTGTCGCGCAAGATTGGGGTCGCCGCGAGCACGGCCGGGCCACGAGTCGCTGCGGGAACGGCCGGGCCACGAGTCGCAGGGGCAGGTTTGTTCCTTGGCGGTGCGAGTGCCGGACAGCCTAACTTCCGGCGTCGCGGGCCAGGGTCAGGACCCGGAACCGGCCCATGTGGCGCGGATCCAGCATGCGGACGATGCCGGACCTGGCGCGGGTGTAATCAGCGAGGGTCAACTCCGGCGAGGATTGGAGAGCCCGCAACTCCTCCTCGAGGCCGGCGGCGACGAGGAATTCCGACTGCGTGGTCAGTGAGACGGTCCGCAATCCCTGGTCCGTGGCGAGCCGCGCCACCGCAGTGAAGTCCACGTGGGCGGTGAGGTCGACCTGACCCGGCGCCGCGAACGGGTCCGGCTCGACGCGATGCCCGCGATACCCGAGGAGCGAGCCGGCGAGGTGGCGCGGGCCGTAAAGTTCGGTCGCTTCGTAGCCATAGTCGATCGCGAGGAGGTAGCCATGCTCCAGGCGCGCGGCCACTCCCCGGAGCCACGGGTCGAGGCCGAGGCAGATCTCGGCCACCTGGCCCTCCGCCAGCACCACGCCGTCGTCGGCGAGTCGCGCGGCGAGCTCCGGCGTGGATGGCTCGGCGGCAGATTCGGCGAAGCCGCCGCTCCCCTCCGACCCCTCGCCCGACCAGGCGACGCAAAGCTCGAGCAGGGTTCCACCACGGACGACGACGCGGTGGACGGGTATGGCGTCGATGAACTCGTTGGCAAGGATGACGCCGGTGACGGGCACGACCTCGTTCGGGGCCGTCCGCCAGGCAGCGCCGATTGGAGTCGAAGTTGCCGTTGGTGTCGAGGCGGCCGAACCTTCGACCGGCCGGTCGACCTGTCGGTCGTCGAGTCGCTCGACCACATGGCCGGCCAATCCGGCTTCATCGAATCGACGTCGGAGGTCGGCAAGGCGGTTGGGGTTCGATTCGACCGGCTCGTATCGAATGGCGTCGAGCAGGTCGACGGAACCGTGGCGACGCAGACCGTTGAAGATCGACAGCCCCAGGGTCCCCGAGCCGGCGCCGTACTCGACGAGCGCGAACGGCCGGGGCCGATGCAGCTCGTCCCAGATCGCCTCGATCCGCCGGGCGATCGTCCAGCCGAATATGGCGTGGGTCTCGGGCGCGGTCAGGAAGTCGCCGCGGTCGGTCGGGCGGTCGGCGATCACACTGTAGTAGCCGAGCCCGGGCTCGTAGAGAGCGCGCTCCATGTAACGGGCGAACGTGATGCGGCGTTCGGGGCTCGCCTCGATCTCGGCGCGGATGCGGGAAATGAGCGGGGCCGAACCGCCGAGGGCCGACGGGTCGGCAAATGAGGCGGTCGAATGGCGAACGGCCGGATCGGCGGAACGACCGAACGAGGGCCGTTGGGCGGGCGATGGCGGGTCTCCGGTCGATGGCGGCCGGCGCTCGGTCGTCATCGAGCCACCGCACGAGCTCGCCTCGCGAGCAGGCGGAGCCCGCCGTTGACGAGCGTGTGACCGCCGAGAAGGATCGGGTGGTCGGCGGCGGCGGTAGTGGCGGAGAGTGTCAGGGCCTTGAGCCACGGATCGGCGATGGGCCCGGGCAGCAGCAGATCGGAGGCGAAGCGGTCCTCGGCGTCGGGCCATGCCCGCTCGTTCGCCCCGTGGCGATGGGCCAGCAGAACCCGGGTGTCGATGACCGCCGCGTCGGCCAGCTTCGCCACGGTGGCAGCCAGCGACTCGGGGCCGTCGCGATCGAGCAACTCGCCGAGGACTGATCTGGGCGGCCGGGCAGGGCTGATTTCGGGGTTCGCTCCGGATAGGGCCAGCCGTGACGACGCCCGGAGGCCTCGTTCCTCGACCAGGGCGCGGACCCGGCAAGCGACACCCCGCTCGAGCCAGCGGAGAGTGGTCGCCGAAACTCGGCCCGCCACGAGCAGCTCGGCGCGCCGGCTGGCCATGACCTCGGCCAAGGCTGCCAGCCGCTCGCCCAGACGCTCGCCAATGAGTGGCGCGGTCGCGCGGGGACAGCGCGCCGCCGAATGGCCCAGAACGATCAAATCGAGCGGCGTGTCGACATCGACACCCAGCCGCCAGCGCGAACCGAGGTCCGTGACGGCCACTCCGGCCCGTTCTTCCAGCCACCGGGGCAGGGCGTTGTCGGCGGGGAGTGGCGGCAGCCCCGCAAGATCCGCCGCCCTCGAGATCGCCACCACGTCGGCCGAATAGCGGTTGTTCGCGAGGGCGTGCCCGCCCGGTCCGGCGGCTACATCCACGAAGCGCCGCAGATCCGCCGCCCGCGCCAGTGGCAAGCTGCCCGAACCCATGACCACGATGCCACCCGTGTAGGCCCCGGTCGAGCTGAGGACGACGTAACCGCCGGGGCCACTCAACCCCGCCCCCCACGCACCGCCCGTGCCGCCGCGGGCCCGCACTTCCGACGCCAGACGCTCGCCGAAGGAGAGCTCGTCCGGCGGGCCCGACAATACCTCCGCCGCGTCGGCGCCGGCGGCGATGAACGCAGCACGTTGCCGGTCCGCCAGCGCGCCGCGCGCTTCAGCGAGCGCGCTGACGAGCGGCCCGGCGTCCGGCGGGGCCGGGGCGTGGAAGATGAGCACGAGCACGGGGCGCACGAGCGGAGTCTAGCCGCGCCGCCGACCGCGATGGAGTGGCGCCGTCCCGTGTCGGCGAGGAGCCACGATGCCTCCGGCTGTAGAGTGGCGGCCATGGGGACCGTTCGGGCGTACATCGGACTCGGCGGCAACGTCGGGGACACTCAGGCAACTCTGACCGCGGCCGTCCACGCTCTGGCGGCGCTCCCTGGAGCCGGCCTTGCCGGAGTGTCGCGGCTGTATCGGACCGCCCCGGTCGAGGTGACCGACCAGCCCGACTTCCACAACGCGGTCGTCGCGCTCGACGTTCCGGCCGGGCCCGGGAGCCAGACCGGCCCGATCGCGCTGCTGCTCGCGCTCAAATCGATCGAGCGAGCGTTGGGCCGGCAGGACCGGTACCGCCACGGCCCGCGCGAGCTCGACCTGGACCTGCTGATATTCGGCCGCGAGCACATGGCGGTCGAGCGGCCGGAGGCGGGCCGATCGCCAGACCCCGCGAAGGCGACGCGGCTCCTCGAGGTCCCACACCCTGAGGCGCGGCGCCGCCTGTTCGTCCTGGCGCCGCTCGCGGACCTGGCCCCGGATCTCATCCCGCCCGGCTGGCCCGAATCGGTCGCTCAGGCGCGCGCCCGCCGGGAATCGATCGAGGGCGTCTCCGCGGTCCGCCCGGTCGCAATCTGGGATGTAGCGCCTGGCAGATGGGTGACTCGAGACTTCTGAGCGGCAAAGCGGCTCGGGCGGCCAGGCAGAGTCAGCGCGAAGAAATCCACTTGACGATGGCGACCTGCCCCGTCTCGGCGTCGACGCTGAGGACGCCGTCGTTGTATCCGATCCACCAGCTGAAGAGCGGTTCCCCGGACGTGCCGGTCACGACCTGGAAGTCCGGCGGGGACCCCGGCGCCTGGCCGGCCGCGTAGCTCGAAGCCTGGGCCAATCTGGCTGAGGCGGCCGAGCCAACGACCGGCGGGGCGAGCTTCACTTTCGGCGCAAACCCGAGATCGACGAACGCGAACACGACGCCGGTCGACGGGCTAACCAGCACCTCGAAGCTAAAGCCGCCGCTTGCCGCGTCGCTCCAGACAGCATCGTAGAAGGCGATCGAGGCCCGGTACTGCAGCACGACCGACACGGTCGTCCCGATCGTGCTCACTCCGGCTGCCCGAAGGTATGCGGCGCCGGCCGCCTGCGCCGCGGGCGCGGTGACTGCCGTTGCGTCGGAGTCCGGCATCTCGTCGAGTTCGAAGACCTGCAGCACTCGGCCGGTTTCGCCGTCGACGAAGCCGTAGGTCCCGCTCCCCGACAGCTCGTAGATCGGCTCACCAGCGGCCGTGCCCCAGTAGGTCGCGGTCATTGAGATGCCGGTGAAAGGCCGGGCTGCGGCCGCGGCCTGGCTCTCGGAGACGGGCAGTGGTGTCGGAGTTGGTCCGCCGGCATACGGGCTCGGCGTCGAGGTGCAGCCGCAGCCGGATTGAACGGCTACCACGAGGAAGAAGAAGAAGAGACCGCCGCCCGCCAGTGCGACGACCAGCGCAAAGGCTGCCAGCGCGGCGGCGACGGACGGGACGAGTCGGCTACCCGATCCCATCACCGGCCCGCTGTGCGCCATGGCGCTTCCCTCCAGACACCAGAAACGGGCGACAGGCCCCTCGCACTCGTCTGGGCTCCGACCTGTCGTCCGCCTCGTCCCCTCACCCGGAAACCGGGTTCCCTATCCTCCGACCGACCGATCGGTCCGTCAGCTCCGATCGGCTGTCACCTACTAGTTCGCGGGGGGAGGCCGGTCGGATCACCGGACGGTGGATAACTCGGCGAGCACTCGGCGAGACGTGGCGAGACGTGGCGACGCGGGACGGGGGCAGCCCGCGGTCAGTGGCGGAAGTGGCGCCGTCCCGTGAAGACCATCGCCATGTGGTGGCGGTCGGCGACCTCGATCGCCATCTCGTCGCGGATCGAGCCGCCGGGCTGGATGATCGCCGTCACGCCGGCCTGAGCCGCGGCCTGGATTCCGTCCGGGAACGGGAAGTAGGCGTCGCTGGCCATCACCGACAGCTTGGCCCGATCGCCGGCTCGCCGAAGGGCGATCTCGACCGCCGTCTGCCGGCTCGCCTGCGCCGCGCCGATCCCGACCGTCGCCCCGCCCCGGGCGAGAATGATGGCGTTGGAGCGGACGTGACGCACAGCGCGCCAGCCGAAGAGCAGGTCCGTCAGCTCCTCGAGCGTGGGTCGGCGCTTTGTCACCACCTGGAGCTGAGTCTTGTCGAGCCCGAGCTCGTCCTTG
Organism: Candidatus Limnocylindrales bacterium; assembly: GCA_044449785.1. Lineage (GTDB taxonomy): Bacteria > Chloroflexota > Limnocylindria > Limnocylindrales > CSP1-4 > Fen-1039. The sequence goes on along the minus strand of JBIOII010000009.1, from coordinate 11,418 downwards.
GTCTCGACCAGGAGCCCGCCGGCGATGCGCTTGAAGTCGAGGTTCGCGATGCCGTAGTCGCGCGGGCCCGCGATCGGGTTAGCCGGAACCGCAAGCAGGGCGATCTGCGGCTTCTGGGCCAGGATGCCGACGGCCGACTGGCTGAACGACGGCGCGATCACCGCCTCGTATGAGTTGGCGGCGATCTCGCGCGCCGTGGCCCCGTCGAGCTCGCGGTTGACGCCCACAATGCCGCCAAAGCTCGAGACCGAGTCCGTTTCGAGCGCCTTGCGGCAGGCCTCGACGAGTTCCTCGGCAGAAGCAAGCCCAACCGGGTCCGTGTGCTTGACGATCGTGACCGTGGGGGCGGTGAAGTCGGCGGCGATGGCGTAGGCAGCGTCGAGGTCGAGCAAGTCGTTGAACGACGGCCGGGATCCCTGGAGCTGCATGGCGTCGGCGAGGGTCCCGGCGCGGTGGGTCGTCTCGCGGTAGAAGGCGGCGCGCTGGGGCGGGTTCTCCCCGTATCGGAGGTCGTCGACCTTCTCGAGGACCAACGCGAGACGGCCGGGGAACATGTCGCCCGCGGCGTTGGACAGGTAGGCGGCGATCTCGGCGTGGTATGCGGCGACGAGCCCGTAGGCCTCCGCGGCGAGACGCTGACGCAGCTCCGCGGAAACGGCCCCGCGCTGGCGCAATTCGGTGACGACCTGGAGGTAGCGGGCCGGATTTGCCACGGCCGCGACGCCGGCGTAGTTGCGGGCGGCCGCGGCAAGCAACGCGGCCCCGCCGATGTCGATCATCTCGATGGCTTCGTCGATCGGGATCAGGCGCGCGCCGACCTGCGGGGCGAAGTGGCTCACGTTGACGGCCACGATGTCGATAAGCCCGATCTTCTGGGCTTCCAGTTCGGCGAGCTGCTCCGGCTTGTCCCGTCTGGCCAGGATCCCCGCGTAGATGGCCGGGTGGAGCGTCTTTACCTGGCCTCCGGCGATCGGCTCGGAGCCGGTCAGCTCGGAGACGGAGTGGACCTCGACGCCTTCGGCGGCCAGGGCTTCGCGGGTGCCGTCGGTCGCGTAGACCTCAACACCCAGCGCGAGCAGGTCGCGCGCGAACGGGACGATGCCCTCCCGGCTTGCGACCGAGAGCAAGGCTCGCACGAGGCCTACCTCCCAACTGCCCGAGGTCCGGATCCGTACCATGCGAAGCCGCGTTATAGGCGCTCGCCCGGTCCGCTAGCCGCGCTCCATGCTCCGCTTCGGTACGGGTTGCCGGATTGGGCCGAGTATAACGCTCGGTCATGGCATACTCCGTAGACGCAAAACGCAGGCGCAAAGGGGCGCATGCCGCGGTCGCCGTGTCCCGGCCACCGCGCCGATCGGTTCGGGCATCGCTTCCAGGCGTCGATCCAGGTCAGCAGACCGCTAACGACTGAGCACTCGGAGGGTCCGCGTGAACGGCCCGTGGAACCAGATCAGCACGCTGCTCGTAGGCTTCAACAGCACCAACTTCCCGGCACTCTACACACCCACGTGGCAGCTTGCGTTCGCGCTGCTCGTCATCAGCATCATCTTCTACAACTTCCAGGGTCGGCGTCTGCGCGCCTACACGGTCTTCCTCGACCTCAACGAATGGTTGATGTGGACCTCGGTCGGCGTCTTCTCGCTGCTTCTGATGTTCTCCGTCTTCGGCTTCGACTTCATCTTCGTCCTGCCCACGATGGTCGGCGGTGCGATCCTCTTCATCTGGATCAGGTTCATCCACTTCCCGCCGCTGATCCAGGCCTATGAAGAGCGCCTCGCCCGCCAGCGCTACTTCCAGCGCTCCAAGACCTCGCACCCGGAAGCGACGATCCGCGCCAAGGCTGTCTCAAAGCCGAAGCGCCGCCGGCGCTGATCGCGGCGACTGCGGTGCGTCCCGCCGCGGCCCGCCTCACCTTCCTCGACCTTTCGGCAGCCGGTTAGGTGCGGCCGGACGTCGTGGAGATCCGTCGTTTCGGCATCGGTCATCGCCGCAGCGACGGCCCGCCTGGCACCCGCGGCGTAGAGGCCACGCCAGTTCATGTCGACGACCGAGGTGTCGTCGCCGAACTGGCCCTCAAGCCGAACGCGGCGATCGCGCCTCACTCGAACCCGAACCTGACCTACTTCCTGGTCATCGAGGGCGGCGGCTTCGTCCAGGTCGGCGACGAGCGGGCCCGAGTGGCCGCCGGCGAGGCCGTCGTCTGGCCGCCCGGCGTCGTCCACTCGGCCTGGACGGAGCTGACACCGATGCGTGCGATCGTGGTCGAATTCGCCCCGACCGAGACCGCGGCGACGCTGCTTCTCGAGCGCGGAGGCATCGCCCCGCCACCTGCCGGGCCGGACGACCCGCCCGCGACCGGGAAGTCCGCCGATGGCAAGCTCGCGCCGAAGCTCCCGATCCCCCCGCCCGATCGGCGGTCGTCGGAAGAGGAGCCCTGGTAGTCGGGACGGGTCGCGGACGGTCTAGATGATCGAGGAGATCGGCGACTTGTCCCAGTCGATCGCGACTTCCTGGCCGGGGTTCGATGGGTCGACCGCAACCGCGAGCTTGACCCCGGGCGCCACCATGGCCAACTTTGCCAGCGGCACCCGATGACCGAAGACGGCGGGGAACGGCGCCTGGCCGGCCAGGTTGACCTCGAGCGTGAAGAGCCAAACCGGGTCGTTGAGGCGCGACGGATCGGCCGCGGGATTGATGTCGCGAACGGTCTTGCCGAGAGGCTGCGCCGTGGTGATGACCGCGGTTCCGTGCGTGCCGATGGCCAGGATGTGGTCGGCGCTGCCCTTGATGCTGGGCAGGGCGCCGCTGTTGACGGCGCCGACCAGCGCGGCGACCTGACCGCTCTCGGGCTGCCCGCCGGCGTCGAAGTTGATGCCCATTCCACCCGGGGCGCTGCCGCCTCCACCCATTCCCGAACCGGCAAGCGGAGCCGAGTTGATACGGCTGAAATCGAGCGACACTTTCATCGGGTTCGTCGGGTCGATGAGAACGCCGATGCGGGCACCCGGCAAAGTCATCGGCACATACAAGCGTGGCACGAAAGCCTTGACCGATACCTGGTAGGGCGCCCCGCCGCCACCCGGAGTCACCTGCAGGCCGAAGCGGTATTCGGGGGCCTCGGGCCCGGTCCCCGCCATCGTGACGGTCACGCCCGTGTCGGCGATCGACTCGATGATCGCGTCGCCGGGCACGCCGCCCTTGATGGGGCCGGACGTGCCCGTCATTTTGCGGATGAGCCACGGGCTCCACAGGAACGGGGCCGTAATCGAGAAGATGACGATCACGACGACGAAGACGATCACGGGAATCGCATCGGAGGAAATGAGAGGCGGTTGCTGGACGGCGGCGATGGCCGCCTGAAGCGCGGCTCCGACGTCGCCGTTGGGGGCGGCCTCGTTGTCCAGAACGTCGCTCTTCCACGGCGCGTTCGTGGCGTAGTTGCCGGAGACATCGCCGTTGAAGCCGATGTAGCCGCCAATCTGAGTGTCCGAGACGGCCAGCGCGATGACTACGTTCGTGCCGAGGTCGCTCGTGATGTCGGCGCCGTTGAAGAAGGCAGCCGACGACGGGTCGGTGCCACCCAACGCGATGTCGATGTAGACGGTGGCGCCGATCTTGCCGGATAGGTCCTGGGCCGCGGCTTCCGCCTTTTGCTTACCTGCGGCGTCCAGGGCCCCGGCGCCGTCGAAGACATGGGTATCGCTCAGGAAAGCGTCGACGCGAGCCAGCGTGCTCAACATCCAGCTCCCCGTCGTCTGCGGTCCGGGAGACGAGAAGCTGTTCAGGAGTTTTGCGCCCATCGCAGGGAGCTTGCCCGTGAGCGTCGCCCCGACGGTCAATTCGCCGTCGCCGCCCTGGGCGTTGATCAGCAGCCCGTCGATCTGCCAGTCTTGGGCCAGGTTCGCGCTATCCGGCATGTCCCCGGATTGGGGCGTCGTGTAGAGCACGATTCGCCCGCCACCCTCCGCCTCGATATGTGCGGCGAGCGACTCGGCGGTGGCTGCGGAGTGGGCCGACAGGATGCCGCCGTTGTCGTAGACGTGGCGACCCGGCACGAACGGCGACATCGACGGATTAGCGGCTGTGACCGGTCGGGCTCCCGCCAGCCCAACGGCCAGGAAACCGAACAAGCTCAGTCCGAGAGCCGCCAGCAGCGGTGCCGCGGTGGAGCGCCCGCCTGCACGAGTTCGAGTCGATGTTCGGTCGCGCCCCGAACCGGGCAGCCTCGTCATCGAGATCCCTCCTCATGTGGAGCGGTGCACAGCGCGCCCAGCTCCGGCGTCCGCCACCGCCCGAGTCTATCTTGGTCCGCGACCTCAGGCGACTGGCGACTGGTCCCAGTCGACTCCTCGTGTCGTCGGCCCCCGTGACCTGGCCGGGCGGCGAGGAACGGGCGGCGCCGGACAACGATAGTGCCGGCCGCGAAAACGTTGGCCCCGTGCCGTCTGCCGGTCCGAGGGTCGAAGGCGTCGGGGACTCCGGCCGGGCTCGGCGGCGGGCGCTCCCGGGCCGTCCCTCGGGCGATCCTTGCCGCGCCGCGTTCGGCCTCAGCCGATCGGACGGCTCAGGAGCAGCCGATCCTCGCCGCGCGCCTGGACGCGCCGATCCACCGCCAGGTCGGCGAAACCGTTGGAGCGGAAGAAGGCTCTGGCGGCGACAGACGACGGATGGATCGCCGCGTCGGCGAGCGTCCATACCAGCAAGCGCGTGCTGCCCGCGGCCCCGGCGGCTGCGGCCGCTGCCGTCGTCAAGCCACGGCCGATGCCACGGCCGCGGTGGTGGGGGGCGACGGCGAGGAGCGTCAGCTCGGCCGGTCGCTCCTCATCGGCGAGTGTCAGGCCGTCGAAGCCGCGCGGGTCGTCGGCCGTCCGGCGCCGGTCCCACGGCGCCCAGCTTGCCAGGCCCGCGATCGCGCCGGAAGTCTCGGCCAGCAGCAGCTCGGAAGCGGGCGGAAGGTCGCGTGCGAGTTCCGGAGCCATGGCCTCGAGGAAGCCGTCGATCTGGGACCTATCCGCGGCCTCTGCCGTTCGTATCGTAGCCGGCTCGGGACCGGCCCCCGCCGGCGCGGGGTCCGCCGGCGCCGGATCGACCGCAAGAAGCGCCCCGAGCTGGCCGAGCATTCGGGCCGTCGCACCCCAGACCCGCTCGCCCTCCACGGGGTATACGCCGTAGCGGATCAAGCGCTCACGGATGATTCGTTCCTCCAACTCCACCGGAGCGTCCGGCAGGAACGCTTCGGCGGGCGCCTCCACGATCCGCGCGACCTCTTCTGGAGCGGGCCTGCATTCGGGCCGCCGCTCGGCCAGCGCGACCACGGGCGTGATGCGGAACCCGGATACTGTCAGCGCGAAGACCTCCAGCCCGCCGGTCACGCGCAGCCCGCAGGCGGCGGGGTCCAGCCCGACCTCCTCAGTTGCCTCGCGCACGGCGGTGGCGATCGGATCGACGTCATCGGCCTCGGCCGAACCACCGGGAAAACTGATCTCGCCGGGGTGCCCGATGCCGTGGGGCGCCCGAACGGTGAGCAGCACCCGAGCCAGCCCTTCGGTATCGGGGAAGAGAAGGACGAGGACGGCTGCGGGGCGGCCGCGCCGGGCCGCGCCGGGCGGGAAGAGCGCCTCAGGGGAGTCGAGCCGGACCGGCGTGAGGATGGCCGGCGCCGCCGGCATATCCCTCGGAAGCGCCTCGATCCGTTCCCGGACCTGCTCGAACCTCATCTTTGCGTCCTCTGTTCGCAGCGATAGCGGCGCGGGCTCTCCGGACGGATGCTAAACCAGGCGTGCCCGTGCGTCGCATGTGGTGGGTGTGCCGCGGCGGACACGGCTCACGGCAGCGGTCGTTTGCGCGCCCGACACCGCTGCTGCCGGCCGTCCTCCGCCCGGCGCAACGTCGTGGCATCATCGCCGCATGGCAGCCAGACCACGAACCGGACCCGAGCGGAAAGCCGATGTCCTCGCAAAGCTCGAGGCGGAGAACGCAGATGCCTGGGTGGCGACGGCGTCGCCGTCGGGCGCGGCGCATCTGGTCCCGCTCTCCTACGCGTGGGACGGCCGGCACGTCATCCTCGCCACCGAGCCGAAGCTGCTGACGGCGCGCAACATCGAGGCGTCGGGCCACGCACGCCTCGGCTTCGGTCCAACGCGGGACGTCGTCATCGTCGATGCGCAGCTCGACAAGCGGATGGACGTGCACGGTGCGCCAGAGGAACTTGCCGATGCCTACGCTCGCCAATCCGGCTGGGACCCGCGCCTGCAGAGGGACCCCTTCATCTTCTTGCTCCTCAGGCTGCGCCGCGTCCAGGCCTGGCGGGAGGCTAACGAGGTGGCGGGCCGTACGCTCATGCGCGACGGCGTCTGGCTCCCGTGAGGAACTGGCTCGGGCGCAGGCGCACGACGGGACGGTGAGCCTCTAGTTCACTCGCTTCGGGCCGTCACCTTTGTCGGGCGTCCAAATGCGGTCGGCCGCAGCGGAACCGGCTACGGCGCCAGCCGGCTCCTTGCCTCGGGCCCGCGCGTCGCGCCTCACTCCGGCGTCGGCGACGACCGTGGAGCCGCCCGAGCTGAAGACCAGCACGCCGCCGATTGCGTCGGCGTCGGCCATGACCTCGGTGCCCGGCTTGAACTCGCCCTGGAGCAGGGCTCGGGCCAGTGGGTTCTCGACCAGGCGCTGGATCGTCCGCTTGAGCGGCCGCGCCCCGTACGCCGAATCCGTGCCCTCGCGCACGATCAGCGACTTCGCCGCCGGCGTGAGCTCGAGGGTGATCTCCTGCTCGGCCAGCCGACTTTGGAGATCGGCCAGCAGCAGCTCCACGATGGCTGCCAGGTCCGCGTCGTTGAGGGCGTGGAAGACGATCACCTCGTCGACCCGGTTGAGGAACTCCGGCCGGAACGTCACCCGCAGCGCCTCGGTGATCTGCCGCTTCATCTGGTCGTACGCCGTGACGTCGCCCGCATCGCCGCGCTCCGTAAAGCCCGAGATGAACTGCGACCCGATGTTGCTGGTCATGATCAGGACGGTGTTGCGGAAATCGACCGTGCGGCCCTGCCCGTCGGTCAGGCGCCCGTCGTCGAGCACCTGCAGCAGGATGTTGAAGACGTCCGAATGCGCCTTCTCGATCTCGTCGAGCAGCACGACCTGATACGGCCGCCGCCGGACCGCCTCGGTCAGCTGGCCGCCCTCCTCGTAGCCGACGTAGCCGGGAGGCGCGCCGACCAGCCGCGAGACGGAGAACTTCTCCATATATTCGCTCATGTCGATACGGACCATGGCCGAGTCGTCGTCGAAGAGGAACTCCGCCAGCGCGCGCGCCAGTTCGGTCTTGCCGACGCCGGTTGGACCTAGAAACATAAACGAGCCGATCGGGCGGCGAGGGTCCTTGAGCCCGGCCCGGGCGCGACGGACGGCATCCGACACGGCCTGGATGGCTTCATCCTGGCCGACCACGCGGTGATGAAGCCGGTCCTCCATCTGGTTGAGCTTGGCGGTCTCGCCTTCGAGCAGCTTGGTCACCGGCACGCCGGTCCACGCAGCGACGATCTCGGCGATGTCATCGCTGGTGACCTCTTCCTTGAGCAGCCGGCCCGGACCCGAAAGGGCGGTGATGGCCGCTTCCTGGTCCTTCTGACGAGCCTGTAGCTCCGGCAGCCGGCCGTACTTCAGCTGGGCGGCGGTGCCGTAATCCGCCTCGCGCTCGGCCTGGTCGATGCGGACCTGGAGCGCCTCGATCTCGGCCTTGGAAGCGCGGACGGCGGCGATGGCGTCCTTCTCGGCGCCCCAGCGGCCCTTCATGCCCGCGGCTTCCTCCCCGGTATCGGCCAGTTCGCGCTCGAGGATCTCGAGCCGAGCTTTCGACGCGTCGTCCGTCTCCTTGCGAAGCGCTTCCCGTTCGATCTCGAGCTGGATACGCCGGCGTTCGAGTTCGTCGAGCTCGACCGGCATCGAATCGATCTCCATCCGCAGCCGGCTGGCCGCCTCGTCCACGAGGTCGATCGCCTTGTCCGGCAGGAAGCGGTCGCTGATGTAGCGGTTCGACAGCGTCGCTGCCGCGACCAGCGCGGAATCCGTGATCCGGACGCCGTGGTGGACTTCGTACTTCTCGCGCAGCCCGCGCAGGATCGAGATGGTCTCCTCGACGGTGGGCTGGTCGACAAGCACAGGCTGGAAGCGCCGTTCCAGCGCGGCGTCCTTCTCGATGTGCTTGCGGTACTCGTCGAGCGTGGTGGCGCCGATCGTGTGCAGCTCGCCGCGGGCGAGCATGGGCTTGAGCAGGTTCGAAGCGTCCATCGCGCCTTCGGCCGCTCCGGCACCGACAACAGTGTGCAGCTCGTCGATGAAGAGGATGACCCGACCCTCGGAGTCCTTGATCTCCTTGAGAACCGCCTTCAGCCGCTCCTCGAACTCGCCTCGGTACTTGGCACCGGCGATGATGGAACCCAGATCCAGCGAGACGACCTTCTTGTCCTTGAGCGTCTCCGGCACGTCGCCCCGGACGATCCGTTGGGCGAGGCCTTCCACCACGGCCGTCTTGCCGACGCCCGGCTCGCCGATCAGCACCGGGTTGTTCTTGGTGCGGCGCGACAGAACCTGGATGACGCGGCGGATCTCCTCGTCGCGGCCGATCACGGGGTCGAGCTTGCCCGCTCGAGCCTCGGCCGTTAGGTCTCGACCGTACTTCTCGAGGGCCGCGTACGTGGCCTCGGGATTGGCGCTGGTCACGCGTTGGCCGCCGCGAATCCCGGTCAGTGCGCCGAGGATCGCTTCTTTGTTCGCGCCGTGACCGTCGAGCAAGGCCTGGGCTTCGCCGCCGCCCTCGGCCACCGCCAGGAGCAGGTGCTCGGTGGAGACGTACTCGTCCTTGAGCCGGCGTGCTTCGTCGGACGCGCGCTCGACCGCCCGCCGGAAGCGCGGATCGGCGGAGAGCGATCCGCCCTGGACCTTAGCCCGCTTGTTGAGCGCGGCCGCCAGCTCGCCTCGAAACGCCTGCAGATCCACACCGATTCGGCGAAGCGTCTCGGCCGGAATGCCGTCGTCGGGCTCCATCAGCGCGGCCAGCAGGTGCTCCAAATCGAGCACCGGGCTCTGAAGCTCTTCGGCGAGGCGCTGAGCCGTGACGATCGATTCCTGGGCTTTCTGAGTGAAATGGTCGATGTTCATTGGCTTCTTTCGGCGACTTGCGGCCGGCTTTCGGCCAAGCCTGACTGGGCCTGGTGGCGGTCTCTCAGAGTTTGGTGCGTGGGTTGGGTTGAACGATCTGGCGGAGGAACTCCTCCGCAGCTTTGCGCTGGCGCCCCTCGAGTTTGCCCGGCATCACGACCTTGATACGAGCGAACAGGTCCCCGCTACCGTCGTCCTTCAGGCGCGGCATTCCCTGTCCGGCCAGGCGGAAAGTCTGACCCTGCTGCGTTCCGGCGGGAACCTTGAGGATGACGCGGCCGCGCAGCGTTTCGACTTCCACCTCGCCACCGAGAAGCGCCTCCCCGAGCGTTATCGGGACCTCGCGCGTCAGGTCGGCGCCCGTCCTGGTGAAGATCGAATGCGGCCGAATCTTCGTGATCAAGTAGAGATCCCCGGCGTCGGCGCCCGAGCCTGCCTTGCCGCTCAGTCGAATCTTGCTGCCGGTCTCTACGCCGGCCGGAACCTTGACCTCGAGGCGCCGATCGCCGACCTGGACGAGCCGCGCGGATCCATGGAACGCCTCCTCCAGGCTCAGGTCCAAGTCGACCTCGATGTCGTCACCGTGCCGCGTCCCCTTGTTTCGGGCCGCAGGTCCGGCCCGCTGGGCGCCTGCCCCGCCGGCGCCCGCCGCGCTCTGGGTCGCGGTCGAGGCCCCGCCATCGGTGCGCATCCGAGAGAACAACTCGTCCAGGGGATTGCCCGATCGACGGCCGTCGCGCGGGCCCCGGCCCTTGCGCGCCGAGGCCGCCGACCCCGCCGCATCGGGCGCGGCCGCACCGCTGAAGAACATACGGAAGAAGTCGGAGAAGTCCTCGGTCCCTGTCGAGTGGAACTGGTAGCGAACGTTGCCGCCCTGGCCAGCGGCGCCGTAGGCGGCAAACGGCCCGCCCGGCCCGAACGGATCGCCGGCGTACTGATTGGCTCCGGCGGAACCGGCGCCGCCGGCCCGGGCGAACTGGTCCCAGTTGGAACCGAGCATGTCGTATTGCTGGCGCTTGGTCGTGTCGGCCAGGACCTCGTGCGCCTCGTTCACCTCCTTGAACCTCGCCTCGGCTGTCTTGTCGCCGGGGTTTCGGTCGGGGTGAAGCTCGCGGGCAAGTCGCCGATACGCTTTCTTGATCTCCGCCGGGCTTGCGCTTCGCTCCAGCCCCAGAGTCCTGTAATAGTCCTTGTATTCCATGGTCTTGGTCACCGCTCGGCCGGCCGATGCCGGCGTTGGCTTCTGCGGTCCTCGCTCGCGCACCTTCAGGTGCGCTCGCTCCTGTGCTCGGCGGCGCCCGGGCATCGGCTGGCCGGACCGGAGACCGATTGCTGGATCGCTATTGATCCATCCACGCCGCCAGCCGAGGTTCGGCCGACGCCATCGCCGGTGGCTGATCGACCGGAGGCGGGAACCGCCTGTGGACACGGCCTTCCGGCTCGGTCTCAGTCTCCGGTTCCTTGCCGCCCCCGGCCGGTTTTACCGGTTCGGCGACGAGCGGTATCGGCTTGCGCCGGAGGGCCGCATCGAGAACCTGTTCCATGTTGTCCACCAGCACGAGCTTGATCTGCTTGCGGATCTCCTCGGGGATGTCCCGCAGATCCTTCTCGTTCTTGTGGGGCAGGATGATCATCTTGGCGCCCGACAGGTGCGCCGCCAGGATCTTGCTCTTGAGGCCGCCGATCGGCAGAACCCGGCCGCGGAGGGTGATCTCGCCCGTCATCGCCGCGTCCTTGCGGACTGGGATGCCGGTGAAGGCACTGACCATGGCCAGGGTCATCGTGATCCCAGCCGATGGACCGTCCTTGGGGATGCCGCCGGCCGGGACGTGGATGTGCAGGGTGTTCTTCTCGAAGACCTCGCGCTTGATGCCGAGCTGTGCGGCGTGGGCGCGGATCCACGACAGACCCGCCCGCGCGGACTCGCGCATGACCTCGCCGAGCTGGCCGGTGAGGATGAAGTCTTCCTTGCCTTCCATGAGCGTGACTTCGATGGCGATCACGTCGCCGCCGACCTCCGTCACGACCAATCCTGTGGCCGCGCCGGTCTGGTCTTCGGACTCCAGCTCCCCGTACTCGAAGCGTTGCGGCCCGAGGTACTCGAACAGCTTCTTGGGGTCGACGACGGTCTTGCGCTTGCGACCCTCGGCGACTGCCCGAGCGACCTTGCGCATGACGTTGGCGATCTCGCGCTCGAGATTGCGGACGCCGGCCTCGTGCGTGTAAGAGCGAACCAGCTCAACCATCGCCTCGTCGGTGATGGTG
>JBIOII010000008.1:0-41843 GCA_044449785.1 Candidatus Limnocylindrales bacterium | reverse complement strand
GGGCTGGGCGGGGGCGCGGGCGGCTCCGGAGCCGTTGGCGAGCCGGCCGGCGTGGGGGCCGGAGATTGGGACGGCGTGATCTCGGGCGTGGCAGGCGGCGGGCCGCTCGGCGCGCGCCCACGTCCGGTCGAATTCGGGTCCATGGACGAATCCTATAGGTCGGCGCCAGAGCGAGCGGTCTGGGGCTGCGTGCCCGTGCCCGGAACACCTCGTTACGCGACACACGAGTCGGCCGGACTTCCGCACCGTTACGATATGGGAATGGTGCAGGTCGAATTCGCCACCGAGGCCTTGGGCCGGTGCCGGCTTTTCGCCGGCATGGGTCAGGATTCGCTCCACGCCATCTCACGAACGCTGCGGACGAGGCGGTTCCGTCGCAACGAGGTCCTTTTTCACGAAGGCGATCCCGGCGACGCGCTGTTCGTGGTTGCGTCCGGCGCGGTCAAGGTCGTCGTCCCCTCGGAAGAGGGTGACGAGGCGATCCTGGCCACGCTGCGCCGCGGCGATTTCTTCGGCGAGCTGGCTTTGCTCGACGGCGCTCCACGGTCGGCAAGCGCGATTGCGCTCGAACCCACCGAGGTGATGGCCCTTCCACGTGAACAGTTCCGGGCCCTCGTGGCCAGCGAGCCGGCGATCCGGGATGCTCTGTTCTCAGCGCTTGCGGGCGAGTTGCGGCGTCTCACCACACATGTCGCCGAGCTCCATTTCCTGGACCTCACCGGCCGGCTCGCGGCGAGGCTGGCGCATCTGGCCGAGGAGCACGGGGAACCCGGGCCGAACGGGGCCATCCGACTCGACGCGCCGCTCACCCAGAGCGACCTGGCGGCCATGATCGGGGCGACCCGCCAGAGCGTGAACAAGCTCCTGGGCGAGTTCGAGGCCGACGGCCTGCTGCGGCTCGAGCGGGACAGCATCGTGGTGCCGGACCTCGTTCGGCTCGCGAACGCGGCGCGTCGCTAGTCAGGGCGGCAAGTCGGGGGGAGGCCGGATGGCTCCGGTCAACCGGCCGAGATCACGCCCTCGCGACCCAACTGCAGCAGCTGAGCACGGCTCTCGTCGAGATGGTGTGTCGCGGTACCGAACAGCCGCTTGAGCAGCATCTCCGACCTGGGCGAGCCGCCGGCCAGCATCGCCAGCAGGCCCGCAGCCGGCACTGAGATCAGCATTGCCGGGCCGATGGCGCGCGCCGTCGAGAGGGCCGTGGGCTCCTCCCTGAGCGCCGACCAACCGAGCATGTCGCCGACGTGCAGGGTCGATACGAGAACCCAGCGCTGGTCGTGGCGAACCCGCAGCGCCAGCTGGCCCTTCTCAAGCCAGTGGACCTCGGATATCCGGGCGCCCATATCGACGAGCGTCTCGCCGTCGGCGAGGGTGCGCCTGGCCGAGGTCGCGGCCAGAGTCTCGAGGTCGGCCGGGTCCAGGCCTTCGAACAGCGACAGCCCGGCCAGCTCGACTGCGGTGACTCTCTCGGTCGTGGCCATCGGATGCTCCCGCTCCTGATCGGCTTCTCTCAGGTCATATTCTCTGCCGTTTGGGAACTGCGTGCCGGACCCTATCCCATATCGGGGCCGGCCGCGTCGCGGAGGATGCCGTTGAGGAACGCCGCTGCGGCGACGCCGGCTCGGCGGCGACCCTCAGACCCCCCCAGGAATGCGGTCAGGCTTGATTCCGAGACGCCCCAAGTGCCAACAGCAGCGAGCTCGACCCGCGTGTCTTCCCCCGTTTCGACGGCCCGGACGGCGAGCCCGATCGAGGCGCCGGACTGACGGCGGGCCTCGTCTGCGATGCCGAGTAGCGAGGCGTCGGCCGACGGATCGCCCGCCCCGATGGTGCGCGCCGATCTGAGCCACGACGCATCGCCGATCAGCCTGGCCGTGGAGCCGCCCGTGCCTACGTCCACGAGGGCAACGCTCAAGCTCCGAGAGTCCAGTTCCCGGCCCAGGACTCCGGGCCACGTATCGTCGTCACGACCCCAAACGTGGTCGCCGACCGCCGCCAGGACCGCCTGCCCAGCGTCGTCCGCCAGGTCCGCGGCCGAATGACCCGGCACGGCCGTGGCCGAGATGCGCACGTCCACGGCATCGGATCTGGCGTACGTGGCGACGATCGGGTTCGCGGCGCGAAGCAGCCCGTCGCCAAGGAGCGCCGCCACTGAAGACTCGCCGATGCCGTGCAGCCGATATGTTCGCGTGACCCGCTCCTGTCCCAGTCCGCGCTCACGCAGCCGCGGCAGGACCCAGCTCTGCCACATCGGCCGCATCTCGCTCGGCGGACCGGGCAGGGCCACGATCACGCGCCCGTCGGGTCGATCCACCCACCAGCCCGGGGCAGTGCCGCGGTCGTTGGGAATCGCGGTCGACGACGCGATCAGCCAGGCCTGCTTGAGATTGGCCTCGGCGAAGGCCACTCCGCGCCGATCGAACAGGTGCCGCAGCCACTTCGCCAGTTCCCGATCCACGGCGGGTTGCTCCCCGCAGACGTCGGCGATCGCCTCACGTGTCAGGTCGTCGGGCGTGGGCCCGAGTCCGCCGGTCGTAACGACGAGATCGGCCGCTGCCAGCGCATCGCGCAACGCGGCGGTCACGGTTCCGAGCCGATCCGGCAGCGCCGACAGCCACTCCACGTCCACGCCGGCCGCCGCGAGCCCACGAGCCAGATCGCCGCTGTTGGTGTCGCGCGTCTCGCCTACGGTCAGCTCGCTGCCGATCGCCAACAGCACGGCGGTGCGAATTGGCCGAGGGGCGAGCCGATGGGTTCCCATGGTTGTGAGTTTACGGTCACGGGCGGAACCGAGCCCCCGGCCCGCGATCCGGCCTGTGTGCGAGCCCGACTCGCCGGCGGATCTGGACAGATTCCAACCCGGGCGGCGCGAGGCTAGCTTCAGGCTGCCGCTGCGATGAGCCTCACCGCTCGACGGCGCCCGATGTCGGTTCGCGGCTTCCCGCTGTTATGATCCCGGTGCTGTCTGAAACCTACCCAAAGGAGGTCCCTTGGCTGACCGGTCCTCCTCGAACGATTCCGCGGCCGGCCCCGACAACGCAAGTGCCGCCGGCACGACGCGCTCCAACATGGGGCCGGCGCCGGGTCTCGGTGAGCAGTTCGGCCGTACCCGCGCCGCTTTCTTCGGGCTGATCAGGGCGCACATAGACCTGGCGCGGGCCGAATTCTCCGAGATCGGCGACCAGATCAAGCGTGCCGCCGCCCTCGGCGGGATGGCGCTGCTGCTGCTCTTCCTCGCCGGGATGTTCATCGTGATCGGCACCTTGCTGTTCCTCGGCGAGTGGATCTTCGGCTCGATCGGCTGGGGACTCCTCGACGGCGCGGAGCTTCTGATCGGCGTGGCCGTCCTGCTCGTCCTGGCCATCATCGACCTGGGCTGGCGTCGGGGCTCGTCCGCGTTCGTCGTCGCACTCGGCGTGGGCCTGGTCGTGACCGGCCTGCTCGCCGTCGACTGGAATTCGGTCAGCCACCACAACTCTGGAATACCCGCCGCGATCGTGCTTTCGGTCGCCGCCGGAATCGTCGTCGTCGGGCTGCTGGGAGCCGTCCTCGCGGCCAGCTTCGGGCGGTGGCCGGCCGTGGCGGCGTTTGTCGCCGGAGCGGTGGTCGGGGCGCTCCTCGGCGCGCTTGCGGCCGCGGGCCCCGGACTGCGCGTTGCCGCCGCGATCGGCGTCGCTTCGCTGCTGCTCTTCTGGCCGATCGTCGCGGCCGTCTTTGTCTTCCGCCACGGGATCGATACTGCCAAGCTCAAAGACCGCTTCGTGCCCGATCAGACCATCGAGACAACCAAGGAGACCATCGAGTGGCTGCGCGAACAGATGCCGCACGCGCGGAAGTCGTAGCCCGCCGCCAGCTCTTGCTGGACGAGGTCGTCAGGCTCGAGGCCGCCGGCCGATCGGCAATCGACATTCCCGCGAAGATCCGGCGGGCGCCCGCCAGGGCTGCTGCGCTTGCCGTGGGAACGGCGTTCTTCGCGCTGGGCGGGCCCAAGAGGACTTACCGCGCCGTGCGTCGAGCGGTCCTGGGCCCAGATGCGGACCTGCCGAAGTCGATGCTGCCCGACCAGATAGAGAAGGCGCTCAAGGCGCTGGGCGACGACGGAGATCGAGTCCGGGGATTGATCGAGCGCGAGTTCGTCGACTATCTCGAGAAGAGCAAGCCGGTTCGCGAGGCTCGCGACCTGCGCGGCACGATCTCCGAACTGGGCGGCAACCTGCTGCGCCCGGCCACCGCCGAAGCCGGCAAGCGGCTCGCCAAAGAGTTGTTCAAGCCGGACGGCGGCAGCTTCAACGAGGCGATGAACCGGATCCAGGCTCGACGCGACGCCCGCAAGGGCGAGGCCGGTGGATCGGCCGGTAATGCGGAGGCCCATGAGGCCGCCGAGCCGCACCTGGTGCGCAAGCCGCGGGGCCGCAAGGCTCGATAAGCGCAACTCGGACGTATAGCCGCACCCACGTCAGAGCCATGCCCTTCCGCCGCGGCCCCGCTAGACTCTGTGGCCGCGGGCGAGTGGCGGAATGGCAGACGCGCCAGCCTTAGGAGCTGGTGCCGCTTACGCGGCGTGTCGGTTCGACCCCGACCTCGCCCACCAGGTCTTCCGAGCCTACCGCCAGAGATAGGCGAACGTGGCGATCGACAGCGCGACCGTCACCGCCGTCAGGATCCCGAATGTGAGCGCCGGTCGCCAGCCGGACACGTTCCCTGGGACGCGCCGGCGGGCAGCCTGCCGCTCGGCCATGTCCCAGACTTCCCAGCGGCCGACGCCGATCCGCGAGAGCACCAAAAAGACCATGGCAATGAGGACCACGCCCATGGCCCACTCGCCGACGAGTGGAAGCGCACCCGGCCAGCTGGCCGTTTGCGCCAGGCCATCGAGCGGTCCCTGAATGAGCTGATGGCCCGGGACCTGTGCCCAGGCCCCGGCGAAGGCTGCGCCGAGCCGTTCCGGGCCCTGCCGGCCGACGAACGAGGCCACGCCGGCTGCGCCCAGCAGGCCGGCCGCCGTCGCCAGCGCGACCGGGATCACCGCGCCCAGTGTCGCTATCCAGCGCCACAGCGCCAGAACGGCGACTCGCCGGCGCCGCCAGGCCAGCCTGATCGTGGTCAGGTTGTCGTCGCGGTAGAAGCGCGAATCCTCGGGAACGCCGGCCGGCGCGTCGATCTCACGAAGCAGAGGGATCAGGAATTCCTCGTCGTTGTCCCAGTAGGAGCCGTGGTCCTCGAGGATGCTCATGCGGTTGACGGTCGGGTTCGACCGGTCGGCAACGCTGACGCCGGCAGGCGCAGCGATCGGCCCGGCCGGCGCCGGGTCGTAGCTCGACCAGAAGTCTGACCAGCGAACGTCCGGCCGCAGAACTGACAGGTCACCTGCCAGCCGGGAGCTGACCGGAAGACCCTTGTAGGCGTTCTCGATGCGCCAGGCCAGGGCCAGGCCCTCGCCGAGGGTGACGAGCTTGTCCACCTTCACGTCCATGTACGCCGGGTCGCACAGCGTCGTAAAGCTCACGATTGCGCCGCCTGAGTGGGCGACAAGGACGATTCGCCCGCAGCCCTCGGCTCGCAGTCCCCGTATCGCCGCGACCAGCCGGGACCGGACGTTCGCCGACTGGATCGGGTCGTTGATGATGTCGGGCAGCTCACCCAACCAGCGCGTGAGGACGTTGTCGGCCGACCTCAGCGCCGCCATGTTCTGGAGCGGCTTGATCGGGATCGCCCGGAATGGCGCGTACGCCAGCAGAATCAGGCGACCCAGGATCAGCGCCGGTCCCAACGCCAGGATGGTCAGCTCCCTCTGGGCACGATCCAGCATGTCGATCCAGTCCCGCTGCCGGCCGGGGACCGCGGCGAGCAGTAGCTGCGAGTGGACGTAGCCGTTGGCCGCTGTGGCGAATGCTCGGCTCTGGGTCCGCCGCTGCTCCCATGACGCCGCGCGCAGCGAGTAACTCTGGCGGATACCGCCGATGATCCCAGGCAGGGCGCGGCGCATGTAACTCGTCATCGAACTGAGCCCGGGGGCGCGGGTCGTGGCCGCCCACCAGGCCTCGGTCATCACCCAGCTCTGAGCCGGGTGGCCGTCGTACTCGGGCACCTCGACCTCGAGGATGGGCATCTTGGCGCCCGACAGGTCGTATTCGCAGCGGCGCACCGGGTCCGCGGCCCACCCATGCGCGGTCCGCCAGTCGGATAGCAGGTCGACGAGCGATCCGGACCAGTCGAGGAACGTCTCGCAGGCCGGTTGCGAGCCGATCCCGTGGACGAACACGACGCCGACGCGGTTCAGGTCCAGCCTCCGTGCGGCAGTCGTGGAGTCCGCGCCGACCGGGATCGCGACAGGAGCGCGATCAGATACGCCGGCGCCGTCGATGGCCGGCGCGGTAGGAAGCGGTCGGGACCGAACCACCGTGACCATGGCGGCACGGTATGTCCCACTGTCCTGGCGGTCTACCACTCCGCGTACACTGTGCCGCGCAGCGAGCCGACGGGGTCGCCGAGATCCCGGCAAGGGCGCCTCAACGCGCACACTCCAAAGATCAGCAGGAGAGCAGGATGGATCCGAAACCCAACCTTGATGCCGCCGCCGACCCGGATCAGCCGATCGCTTGGCGCGCCGTGCCACAGGACGCCGAGGTGCGGTCGGATGGCCAGCCGGTCGGGACGCTGTACGACCTGCTGGGGAGCCACGAAGAGGACATATTCCACGGCATCGTCGTAAAGCTGCGAGTGGGTCAGCGGCGGGTCTTCGTGCCGGCCGACGACATAACCCTGCTCACCGCCACTCACGTCGACGTCGCTCTCAGTGCCGCCGAGATGGGCGCACTCGCGGAGCACACGGACGAGCGCGAGTTCCAGCTGGGAATGGTCGGGCGCTTCCGGAAGCACCCAGGATGGGTCAAGGACAGGGACCGCTGAGACGCGTCGCGATCCACTGACGGGCCGTAATCCAGCTGGTTCGTCGCCCAAAGGCGCCGGGTCCTGCGCCCGGTCCCCCAGGTCCCGTCCGCCTATAATCGCCCGACGATGCAGACCACCAACACCCCACTTCCCAAGTCACGCCTCCAGCTCGAGTTCGAGCTCCCGCCCGAGAGGCTCGGTCGGGCCATCGACCAGGCCGTCGGGCGGCTGTCTCGGCAGACTCGCGTCCCGGGTTTCCGGCCCGGCAAGGCCCCGCGAATCATGCTCGAGCGAGTCCTCGGCCCGTCCGCGATCCTTCAGGAAGCGCTCGATCAGCTCGTCGACGACGCCTATCGCGAGGCCGTCGTCGACCAGGAACTCAACCCCTTGACCCCGCCCGAGGTCGAAGTGGTGCAGGGCGAGGAAGGCAAGCCGGTCATCTTCAAGGCCGTCGTGCCGATCCGCCCAGAGGTCATCCTCGGCGATTACGAGCACTTCAACTTTCTACCCATCGTCGAGCCCGTCGACGAGACGATGGTCGAGAAGGTCGTCGACGAGCTCCGCGATAGCGAAGGCCACCTCGAGCCGGTGGACCGCGCGGCTCAGATGGGCGACTACGTGATCGTCGCCTTCGACGGCACCCGCGACGGCGCCGTATTCTTGGGCGGTTCGTCGGAGAACATGCCGCTCATTCTCGGCGAGAACCGCCTGTATCCGGGCATGGACGGCCAGGTCGTGGGGCTCCGGAAGGGTGAGGAGCGCGAGTTCGATCTGACCTTCCCGGAGGACTTCGGGGTCGAGGAAATGCGCGGCGTACAGCTGCACTTCAACCTCAGGCTGAAGGAGTTGCGCGCCAAGGTCATTCCCGAGGAGAACGACGAATTCGCCCGATCGGTCGGCCGGTTCAGGGACCTGGACCATCTCAAGGCAGAGTTGCGCAGGCGTCTCGAGGCGAATGCCCTGGACCGGGCGCGCCATCTCTTCGCGGAGCGGATCGTGGACTACGCCGCCGCCAACGCAAGCTCGGTCGAGATGCCCGACGTCCTGATCGAGCAGGAGATCGGCATCATGCGCGACGAGATGAGCTCCGCCATGGCCCGCCAGGGAATCACCGAAGAGGCCTATCTCAAGGTCACCGGCAAGACCGAGGCGGATGTCCACCAGGAGTTCGAGCCGCAGGCCGCAAAGCGCGTGAAGAGCCTCTTCGTCCTCTCGGAGATCGCCAGGGTCAAAGGGATCGAGGTTCCCGAGAGCGACGTAGATGCCGAAGTCGCGCGCGCCAGGTCTCGCTACGCTGACGATCGGAGCATGATCCAGTACTTCGAGTCGTCTCGCGGACGAAGCTACATCCGGAGTACCTTCGAACGGTCGCGCACGGTGGAGTTGCTCGTGGATGAATGGCTCTCTGAGCACCCGGATGCGCCACGATTGCGCCATATCGAAGCTGCGGAGGAACGCTTGCCCCTCGACAAGCCGTCGACAGCGACGGCCGGAGCCGTCGTGGCAGACGATTCCGAAGCGCCCGCGCCGCCGGAAGCTGCCCCGGCGGGCGCATAGCCCACTACTGCTGAGGAGACGATTCGATGCTCGTGCCGATGGTGATCGAATCATCGAGCCGTGGCGAGCGCGCCTACGACATCTACTCGCGGCTGTTGCGGGAGCGGATTATCTTCCTCGGGGACGCGATCGAGGACAACGTCGCGAACCTCGTCATCGCTCAGCTTCTTTTCCTCGACGCCGAGGATCCGGAGCGGGACATCAGCCTCTACATCAACTCGCCCGGCGGCGTCATCACCAGCGGCCTGGCCATCTACGACACGATGCAGTACGTGCGGGCTCCGGTCAGCACGATCTGCATAGGCATGGCGGCGAGCATGGCGGCCGTCCTGCTCGCGGCCGGCGCGGCCGGCAAGCGGTATGCCCTGCCGCACAGCCGGATCATGATCCACCAGGGTTCCGGCGGCTTCCGCGGCAACACCCCGGACGTCTTCATCCAGGTCAAGGAGATGGAGACTCTCGTCAACACCAATCACGAGATTCTCAGCCATCACACGGGGCAACCGATCGAGAGAATCGTTGCCGATACCTCAAGGGACTACTTCATGTCCCCAACGGAAGCCAAGGACTACGGCATAATCGATGCCGTCTACTCGGCCACGGGATCGCCGCTTACCTCCAAGATTGGCCTAAGCGGGACCGAGGACGGGGAGGCGTCGGAGAAAGTCGACAACGGCAAGGGCCCCGAACCTGCCATTGAATAGCGGCTACCAGGCGCGAAGGACGGGTCAAGGCGCGTGACGACGACGAAGAGCGGCCCAAAGGTTCCATACCGCTGCAGCTTCTGCGGCAAGAGCCAGGAGCAGGTTCGCAAGCTCATTGCGGGTCAGGGCGTCTACATCTGCGACGAGTGCATCAACCTCTGCCAGGAAATCATCGAAGAGGAGATGCTCGAGGCCCCGCGCACCAAGCCGCAGGTGGCCAAGCTCCCGAACCCGCGTGCCATAAAGCTCGCCCTGGACCAGTACGTCATCAGCCAGGAGCAGGCGAAGAAGGTTCTGTCGGTCGCCGTCCATAACCATTACAAGCGGGTCAACGCCGGCCACCAGATCGACGACGTCGAGCTCCAGAAGTCAAACATCCTGCTGGTGGGTCCCACCGGCTCGGGCAAGACGCTGCTGGCCCAGACCCTTGCGAAGATCCTGGACGTGCCGTTCTGCATCGCCGACGCCACCTCGCTGACCGAGGCGGGCTACGTGGGCGAGGACGTCGAGAACATCCTGCTTCGCCTCATCCAGGCCGCCGACTTCGACGTGGCGCGCGCCCAGCGCGGCATCATCTACATCGACGAGATCGACAAGATCGCGCGCAAGGCGGACAACCCGTCGATCACCCGCGACGTCTCCGGCGAAGGCGTCCAGCAGGCGCTGCTCAAGATCCTGGAGGGCACGCTCGCCAACGTGCCGCCCCAGGGTGGCCGCAAGCACCCGCACCAGGACTTCATCCAGATCGACACCACGAACATCCTGTTTATCTGCGGCGGCGCCTTCGACGGCCTCGAGAGAATCATCGAGGAGAGGGTAGGGAAGCGGTCGATGGGGTTCGGCGCGGAGAACCACATGCCGATCATGGATCGCGAGCGGATCCTCGAGAGGCTTATGCCGGAGGACCTACTCAAATATGGCCTGATCCCCGAGTTCGTCGGCCGGCTGCCCGTGGTCGTGACGCTGACGTCGCTGACCGCAGACGACCTGGTCCGGGTGCTCACAGAGCCCAAGAACGCAATAACGCGCCAGTTCGAGAAGTTCCTCTCGATCGACAAGGTGGATCTGGTCTTCACGTCCGGCGCGCTTCGGGCGGCGGCCGAGGTGGCGATCACCCGCAAGACCGGGGCGCGTGCGCTGCGTTCG
Organism: Candidatus Limnocylindrales bacterium; assembly: GCA_044449785.1. Classification (GTDB taxonomy): domain Bacteria; phylum Chloroflexota; class Limnocylindria; order Limnocylindrales; family CSP1-4; genus Fen-1039. The sequence continues at coordinate 31,545 of JBIOII010000008.1, read as the reverse complement.
ATCGTGGAAGAGTCTCTGCTCGACGTCATGTACGACGTGCCGGACCACGGTGAGATCCGCAAGTGCATCATCACCGAGGAGACGATCCGGACCGGCCGGCCACCGCTGCTGCTCACCAAGAGCCAGATAGACGAGGGCGTCGACGAGACGAACTACGAACGCCTCCTGGCGGAGCGGGGCCAGACTGCGTAGGTAGGGGCGGCGCGGGCGCGCAACGGCGCCCCCCCCCAGGCGGCATCCGCCGTGCTCGATTCCCATCCGATGGGACTTGGTGCAGGCGGCGCTGCGGTTTCGCAGCTGCGCCTCCTAGCCCGACTGGTTCCCCGGGGCGGGGCCGGGGAGCGCTATATCCAGCACTTCGGCGAGGTGGAGTGCGCGCCGTCCGCCGGACTGAGCGATCTGCTCGCGACAACTGAAGCCGTCGGCTATGAGGATGGCATCCGGCGCCGCCGCGCGGACGGCGGGCAGGAGCGCCCGCTCGCCGATCCTCTGCGACAACTCGTAATGTTCGCCGCGCTCGAAGCCGAACGCGCCGGCCATGCCGCAGCAGCCGGGCTCCGGTTGGGCCGGCGCCAGGCCGACAGATCTGAGGGCCGTCTCCTCCGCCGCCATTCCCACTAACGCCTTCTGGTGGCAGTGGCCGTGGAGCACCGCCGGGGCGGCGAGGCGGCCCGGCAGAGCGGCGGCGAACTCGCCAGGGTGAGCCGCGACGAACGAACCCAGTCCCACGACCATCCTGTCGAGCTGCCGGGCTCGCGGATCGGCGGGGAAGAGATTGGGTAGTTCGTCGTGGAAGACGGCCTCGCAAGACGGTTCCAGCACGACCACCGGCACGCCCGAGTCCAGCTCCGGCTCGAAGGCGTCGAGGATGCGGGCCAGCAGCCGCCGGGCTTGCTTGAGAAACCCGCGGTCGTAGAGCGGCCGGCCGCAACACAAGTTCGCCCGCGGAACCTCGATCGAGAAGCCCGCCGCCCGCAAGACCCGGAGCGCCGCGAGCCCCTGCGATGGAGCGAACGCGTCGGTGAAGGTGTCCGCGAAGAGCACGACGCGCTGGTCCGCGGATCGGGCGCCCCCAAGGTCGGGCACCGCTCCACCGCCGACCTCGTGCGCGCCGCCGAGATCCGCCACCTCCTCCGGGAGCTGCCGCCGGAACGACCGACTGGCAAATCGCGGCAGCCGCCGGTGCGAGTCCACGCCGGCGACCAGCTTCGCCAGGCCTGCGATCCCGGGCACGGTGCCGATCGAGTTAGCCAGCCCCGGCGCGGTCGCCGCGAGGTGAGCCCACCAGTGGATCAGACCCATCGAATACGCCGCTCGCGGTCGAAGCCGCCGCGCGTAGTGGTGGGCCATGAACTCGGCCTTGTACGTGGCGATGTCCACCTGGACGGGGCACTCGCTCTTGCAGCTCTTGCAGGCGATGCACAGGTCGAGGGCTTCGCGAACCTCGTCGCTGCGCCAGAGGTCGGGGAAGGCCTCGCCGTCGAGCATCTCCCACAGCAGCCGCGCCCGCCCCCGCGTGGAGTGGCGTTCCTCGTGGGTGGCCTGGAACGTTGGACACATCGCCTCGCCCGAATCGCGGCGGCACTTTCCAACGCCGACGCAGCGCTCGACTGCCTTGGCGATCGAACCCTCGTCTGCGCCGAAGCCGAAGATCGTGGCAGGTTGGGCCAGCGGCCGAGCCGGTCGCAGATCGGAGTCCAGCAGCAGCGGATCGACCACCTTGCCCGGGTTCATGCGGCCTCGTGGGTCCCAGATCGACTTGAACTCTCGGAACGCCGCCACGAGTTCCGGCCCGAACATGCGCGGCAGGAGCTCCGCCCTTGCCTGCCCGTCGCCGTGCTCACCGGAAAGCGAGCCGCCGTACCGCACGACGAGGTCGGCGGCCTGTTCGATGAAGGAGCGGAAGGCACGCATGCCCGCGGGCGTCCGGAAGTCGAATTCGGTTCGCAGATGGAGGCAGCCGTCGCCGAAATGGCCGTAGAACGTGCGCTCGAAGCGGTAGGTGGCGATCAGCGCGTCGAGCTCTCGCATGTAGGCGCCAAGGCGCTCGGGCGGGACCGCCGAGTCCTCCCAGCCGGGGTAAGTGGGGGGCCTGCCCGGAACAACCGCGGTGGCGCCGAGGGCCGACTCGCGCAGAGTCCAGAGGGCTTGCTGCGCGGTGCGATCGGTGATCACTCGAGCGGAGTCTCGCCAGCCAAACCGCCGGGCGGCCGCCCTGGCCTTCTCTTCGGCTGCGTGCGCGGTCTCTGCGCCGAATTCGATCAGCAGCCAGCCGGCGCCAGTCGGGAGACTGTCGATGGCTGACTCGCTCATTCCCTTGCGCCGGCACGCCTCGACCATCCGGTCGTCGAACCCCTCGAGCGCGATCGGGTGGGCCGTCAGGATCTCGGGTGATAGATCTGCCGCCCGAAAGACGTCTCCGAAGCCGAGAACTAGCAACGCTCGACCGGGCGGGCTGGGGACGAGCCGGAGGGTCGCCTCGAGGATCGTCACGCACGTCCCTTCGGTGCCGACGAGCGAGCGTGCGACGTCGAAGCCGTGTTCCGGGAGCAACGCCTGGAGCGCGAATCCCGACACGAGCCGCGGCAACTTGGGGAATCGCTCGCGGATGACGGCCGCGTGCCGGTCCCGGAGGGAGCGGAGGGAGCGGTAGATCTCGCCGCGCCGGCCCCCCTCGGCGCAGACCCTGGAAAGCTCCGCGTCCGTGGTGCGACCCACGGTCAGGCGCAGTCCGTCGTAAGTCAGCACCTCGAGCGACTCGACGTTCTGGCTCGTCCGGCCGGCCATGATCGAGTGCGCGCCGCACGAGTCGTTGCCGAGCATCCCGCCGAGCGTGCAGCGGTCGTGGGTCGCCGGATCCGGCCCGAACGTCAGCCCGTGGCGCTCTGCGGCCTGGCAAAGATCGTCCAGGATCACGCCCGGCTGGACGCGGGCGATTCGCCTGACCGGATCGATCTCGAGGATTCGGTTGAGGTGGCGCGAGACGTCGATGACGACGGCATGGTTGGTGGCCTGACCGGCAAGGCTCGTGCCGCCGCCGCGGAGCGTGACCGGCGCGTCGTGCTCGTGGCAGACGCGGATGACCTCAACCAGATCGTCGGTGTCGAGCGGCCGGACGACGCCAATCGGGAGCTGGCGGTAGTTCGACGAATCGGTCGCATAGAGGGCGCGGTCACCCGCCCCGAACTGGACCTCGCCGCGGACGTGCGCACGCAAGTCCTCGGCGAGCGAGTCGCGGCGCGCGGATGCCGTGCTGGCCGAGATCGGGGCGGCGAGGCTCTCCATGAAGTGAGAATAGCGACTAAGCGGCCGGGACCTACTACTCGCCGGCGTTACGGTTTGGTTAGCGAATGAACCTTCCGGGAGACGATCCCGTCGTAGAAGGCGTCCGGCGAAGAAGCGGCAAGATCTGAGGCAATCGTGGCTGCGGAAGGAGTGCGGAGGGTGGGGGTGACGATGCCGGCCGCTGATGACGCCGCGGATTTCGTCCGCCTCGTTCAGCCGGAGTTGCCGGGGGCCTACCGCCTGGCCGGATATCTGTTGAGGAATGCCGCCGAAGCCGAGGACGCCACTCAGGATGCGCTCGAGAAAGCCTGGCAAGGGTGGCCGAAGCTCCGTGAGCCCGACCGCTTTGCGGCCTGGTTCGACCGCATCGTCGTCAACGTCTGCAACGACCGGCTTCGCCACAGGCGCGGGATCCGTGTTCTAGAGCTCAACGACGAGACTGCCGACGCTCCCAGCGTCAGCGACCCGTTCCGTGAGTCCCTTGCCCGTGACGAGGTCGGCCGGTTGGTGCGCCTGCTCTCCGCCGATCAGCAGATCGTTGTCGGGCTGCGCTTCTGGCGCGACCTGCCGCTCGAGGGAATCGCCGATCGGCTTTCGTTGCCGTTGGGCACGGTCAAGTCAAGGCTCCACTACGCCATGAAGACACTCCGCCGAGAGCTCGATCGGCAGGGTGAGGAGACGGCCTGATGACCTTCCACGACGATTCCGATCTGGAGCGCCGGCTTCGGCGCATCGCCGAATCGCCCGAGCCTCCGGTTCCGGACTCTGTGGTCCGATATGCGCGTGAGGTTGCCCGTCGCGAAAGGCGTTCCGGGGTGCGCTTCTCGTTGCAGTTCGGCCGGGGACTTCTGTCGGTGGCCTCGGCCGTCGGTATCTTCGTCGTCGCGGTCATCGTGGCCGGTCTTCTGCTCTCCGCCAGATCCAATCTGGCGGCGCCGGCCTCGCCGTCGCCGTCCGGATCGGCGGCGGCGACCGTCGGCCCTATCGCGACTCCAACAGGCACACCAGCTCCCAGCTTCGAGCCGACGCCGACCCCGGTGCCCACTCCGACGCTCATCAGCACTACTGGGTTCACCACACCGGGAGTCCTCGGCGGCTGGACCGGCTTCTCCTGGGCAAGTAGCCAAGAGACCCGCGACAACCCGGTCGGCCGGGTCATTCGGTGGCGCGGGGGCTACGTCGCGACAAATCACGACTCCAGCCCCGGCAACTCGCTCTGGATCTCGTCCGACGGCCAGACCTGGACACCGGTAACTTCGATTCCGGGGCCCTGGTATTACGTCGCTTCGGCACCGAGCGGGTTGGTGGTCATTTCCGTCGACTACGGCGCCCGATCCGCACCCGACCAGGCGACGCCCACGCCGGGGCCGTATGCGGCGACGGTCTGGACCAGCACCGACGGCGCGAACTGGCGGAACGTGGGCGCCCCGGACTTTGGCGGGGGATTGACGCTGACCTCGATCGCAGGTACGGCCTCCGGGCTCGTTGCGACGACGTTTTCGTCGAGCAGTGACCCGACGGCGGTCTCCGGGGAGATTGAATTCTCGACCGATGGCGTCCACTGGACACCAGAAACGGCCGCGCCAGCTCTGGACTGGAGTCGCGGAGTCTTCGTCCAGTCGAATGCCGGCCGGTTCTTCCTGATGGGCGGCACGACGACGCCTCTGGCCAAAGCAGGCGACCAGCCGCAGATCGTCCTCGCGGCCACGACCCAGTACTCGTACGTGTGGTGGTCGGACGACGGCCGGACGTGGGCCCGGTCTGGGGGAACGATCTATGGCTACGGCCAGAGTATCGAATTCGGCCGGGACGGGATGCTCCTCACCACCGACTACGAAGCAACCCCCGGCGGTCTGGGGCAGGCGGTCTCCACCGACGGTGGTAGGACCTGGCAGCCTGACAGCAACTTCGGCCCACTCGGACAGGCGTCGTGCAGCGGCGAGTGCAGCGTTGGCGCCGACGGCGTAATCGGCGGCAACGGAACGTATCTCATCGCGGTCAAGAACGGTGGCAAGAAAGCCTGGCTCTCGTATGACGGCCAGACATGGACGCCGATCGCCTGGGCCGGCGGCGACCCGAGCGCCGGTTCAAGCAACGGCTTCGGTGGCTTCACGGTCCTGCCGCGCGGCGTGATGCTGACGGGCGTATACGGCGCAGCGAAGTAACCGCCGCCCCGCAGGGCCTCCTCGGCCCTGTGCTACGATCGCGGCCTTCACGGCGTCGACCGAGAGGAGTAACGTCGCCAGCCAGCGAGCAGAGAGCGGGGCCCGTTCCCGTGGCAGGCCACGGGCGGGCTGAAAGCCCCGCAGTCGGAGCGGCGCGAACGTAGCTCGCGAGCAGTGCGGGTGGCGCCCGATAGCGCGCCGGGAGGGCGACGCCACTGGCGGCGACCGGGATGACCGGGAGCCGGGCGAAGCCGAACCAGCAGGTGGTACCACGACCCGTTCGTCCGCTGGGCGAGCGGGTCGCTTCGTTGATGGAGCGATCGATGGCGGAGCGGCAGAAGCAGACGGCGGGACAGCCGGCCGCGGAAGCGGCCCTGGCCAGGGCGTACCGCCCCGGGGAGGTCGAGGGCGCGATCTTCGAGCGCTGGCTCGATGCCGACGTCTTCAATCCGGACGGGGCCGGCTCGCGGGCGGACTGGACCAAGCCGCCGTTCGTCATCATCCAGCCGCCGCCCAATGTCACCGGCTCACTTCATCTGGGCCACGCCCAGCGCTCCACCGTGGAAGACCTGATGACCCGCCACGCCCGAATGCAGGGCCGGCCGGCACTTTTCCTTCCCGGCCTGGATCACGCCTCCATCGCGGCTCAGTACGTCCTCGATAAGCTCCTCGCGGCGAAGGGCGAGACCCGCCAGACCCTGGGCCGCGAAAAGTACCTCGAGGCTATGTGGGAGTTCGTGCGCGAGACTCGCCAGACCATCCTGAGCCAGCAGCGCCGCGTGGGTGCCTCACTGGACATGAGCCGGCTCCGCTTCACGATGGACGAGGTCTCGGCACGAGCCGTTCGCGAAGCCTTCCTGCGGCTATACCGCGAAGGGCTGGCCTACCGAACTGAGGCATTGATCCACTGGTGCCCTGGTTGCCGGACCAGCGTGTCGGATCTGGAGGTGATCCCGAAGGAAACGACGGGGAGCCTCTGGACGATCCGGTATCACCTCATCGATGAGAGCACCGGCGCTCCCGACCCGGAAGCCTGGGTTGCGGTCGCCACGACGCGCCCGGAGACGCTACTCGGCGACACGGCTGTGGCCGTCAACCCCGAGGATCCGCGCTACACCGTGCTCGTGGGCCGCCGGGCGTTGATCCCCTTCGTGGATCGCCCCGTGCCGATCATCGCCGACCCGGTGGTCGATCGGGCGTTCGGCACCGGCGCGGTTAAGATCACGCCGGCCCACGACCAGGACGACTACGAGACGGGCAAGCGTCACGGCCTGCCGATGATCACGGTGCTCGACGACGCCGCGCGGATCAATGAGAACGGGGCGCAGTTCTCCGGCCTCGACCGCTACGAAGCGCGCCGCCAGATCGTCGAGGCGCTTCAGGCCGCCGGCGATCTCGAGTCGGTCAAGCGACACGAGATGGTGATCGGGCATTGCCAGCGTTCCGACGACGTGGTGGAACCGCGGCTCAAGACGCAGTGGTTCATCCGGGTGGCGCCGCTGGCTGCCGCCGCATTGGAGGCGACGCGCTCGGGAACCACGCAGATACTGCCGGACCGGTTCGTCAAGGTCTGGGAACACTGGATGACCGAGATGCGCGACTGGAACGTTAGCCGCCAGCTCTGGTGGGGTCACCGCATCCCGGCCTGGTACTGCCCGGATGGTCACACCACCGTGACCGCCGACCCCGCTGGGCCGACCTCATGCGAGGTTTGCGGCCGGCCACAAGCCGATCTCCGCCAGGACGACGACATCTTCGACACCTGGTTCAGCTCGGGGTTGTGGCCGTTCTCGACGTTGGGCTGGCCCGAGAAGACGCGCGATCTCGAGCGTTTCTACCCGGGATCGGTGATGGAGACCGCCTACGACATCATCTTCTTCTGGGTCGCCAGGATGATGATGCTGGGGATCCATCTGACTGGCCAGGCGCCGTTCCACACCGTCTACCTGTCTGGGCTGATCCGCGACCCGTACGGCCAGAAGATGTCCAAGACGAAGGGCAACTCGGTCGATCCGCTCCAAACGATCGACGACGTCGGCGCCGACGCGCTGCGCTTCGCGCTGGTGAACGGCACCGCACCAGGCAACGACGCCCGGCTCGGCGCCGAGAAGCTGGAGAACTCGCGGAACTTCGCCAACAAGCTGTGGAACGTGGCCCGCTTCGTGTTGGGGGCGAGACCGGCGTCCATCGCCGTCGATGCCACGCGCCTGCTGCCGGATCGGCCTCATCTAGGTCCCGCCGACCGCTGGATCCTATCCCGAGGCGCGGCAACCGTCGCCGCGGTTGATCGGGCAATGGCGCTCTGCACGTTCGGCGACGTCAGCCAGGTCCTCTACGAAGCGATCTGGAACGAGTACTGCGACTGGGGCGTGGAGCTGGCGAAGATCCGCCTGGGCGACGATCGGCTCGCTCCAGACGAGCGAGAGGCCACGTGGTGGACGCTCGTCGATGTTCTCGACACATACCTGCGGTTGCTGCATCCGATCATGCCGTTCATCACCGAAGCGATCTGGCAGCGCCTGCCCCACGCCGCTGCCGACCCGGCGCTGCTGATCGTGGCCGAATGGCCGAGCATCCGGGCCGACTCGGTCGATGCTTCCACCGAAGCCGAGGTCTCGGCGTTGATCGAGCTGGTTCGGGCGGTCCGGAACGCGCGGTCCGAGGCACGTATCGAACCCGCGGCCTGGCTTCCGGTCGATGTGTTCGTGCCCGATTCGTTGGGGCAGACCTTCGTGGCTCTGCAGCCCGCGATCGAGCGGCTGTCTCGCGCCAGGCCATTGGTTCGAGCCTCGAGCCCCGAGCCGATTCGAACCGGCGTACGCGGCGGGCTGTCGATAATCGCTGGTGAGATCGAGGCCGTCGTCCGTCCGGCGGCCCGAGACGATGTGCAGGCCGGGCGCGACCGGGCCAGGCTGGAACGCGAGATGTCCGAGGCGCTCGGGCTCCTGGCGTCGGCAAGGGCGAGGCTTGACAACGAGGCCTTCACCTTGAAGGCGCCGCCCGCGGTGGTCGAGGCTGCGCGCGCCCGAGTCCGCGAGCTCGAGGATCTCGTCGCCCGGCTGGCGGATCGGCTCGGGTGACCGCGAAGCGTCACGCGCGACAAGGGGCCTGGTGACACCGGCGGTCGCGTCCATCGGAACCGAATTGCAGGCTGATCGGATTGCCCACCCCAATGCGCTGCTACGATAGAAGCAGCTTCGCACTGCCTTTTGGAGGTACGGTGCCGCTATTCGGCAGGGTTCACCGAACCGATAAGGATCAACCGGCGCCGCCGCCGCTGCCGGACGTGAACTCGCACGAGTTCTCGCTAAAGCTGTCCTATGGAGCGAAGAGCTCCGAAGGCGTCAGGCTAAAGGCCGGCCCAGACCTCGTCCCGCGGCTGCACAGCATGCTCGCCGGCTACGTACAGGGCGAGTCCGAACTGGTGGAGCCGCTCCCGGCAGAGCTCAGCCAGGCGACACCTTACATCGCCCGAATGCCGGGCAGCGGGCAATGGCTGCAGTACAACCATAAGCGGTCACCCGTGACCCGCCACGCCCTGGTTGTCCTGGAGTCGGTAGACGCAATCGACCCCGTCTTCGAGACCGTCGTATGCGGACTTCTGTCGGGCGAGACGGACACGATGGGCTACCCGGAGTACAACGCGATCGTCGGCGGCGTGGTGTCGCATTTCGACGAGGTGACCGGGGACTTGGTCGTTCGGGCGGTGGTCGGCTGGGGCGGCAAGGGCGTCCGTGGGGATACCGATCGGGTAGCGGCGGGCGTCCTGGCGGGGCTGCTCAACAACATCGCCGGCGATACTCACGCCATCGGCACCGTGTCGCTGGATCGGCCGGTGCCGTCCGCCGGCATGGGTGGTACGGACTGCCCTCATTGTGGTTTCAATTCCGGGCACGAAAGAGTCTTCTACTGCCCCAAGTGCGGCATGCGGATGGTGCGCGGCTAGCGCGACTGGCTGGAGTTCTACTTGCCGATATACGACTACGTCTGCTCGAAATGTGGCCGCACGATCGAGGTCATGCACGCCGTTCACGGCCATGGCCCGTCGACGTGCACCGAGTGCCGCGGCCCGATGAAGAAGGCATTCTCGGCTCTCGCCGTTCACTACAAGGGCACGGGTTGGGCTCGCAACGAGCGCTCCAGCAGCGGCCGGCCGAGCCGCTCCACCTCCTCGGAAACGGCCCCGGCTTCCGGCGATGGCGCGGGGTCGGCCAAGAGCGGCACCACGGAGGCAACCAAGCCGGCCTCGCCTTCCAAAGACCCGGACTGACTGATGCCGAAGCCACCGACCGACTGGATCTCCCTCTCGGAGGCGTCTGAGTTGCTCGCCACATCCAACATCAAGTTCACGCCAGGGACGATCGGCCGATGGGCGCGCGTCGGCCAGCTCCAGAGCATCAAGCTGGGCAACCGGCGCTTCGTCAGAAAAGCTCAGGTTCGGTCCCTGCTGCGACCGCACGGGTCGGTGCACGGCGATGACCTGCAGCCGGGCCTGTTCGAAGACCTGGACGACTAGTCGATCGCCGGCCGGACGGCCGATGCCTTCGTAGTCGCCTCGGCCTCGGCTCGTCGGGCGGGCGATCCAGACTCGTGGCAGCGGGTCGGCCAGCCGCTCCCGCGCACGGCCGCCCGCGTGGGATCAGGCCTGCTGTGTCCCGCAACGGCGACAGTAGCGGGCGTGCGTCGAAACCGGCAGCGCGCACTTGTGGCAGACGCGAACGCCGCCGCGGTTGAGGACCTCCTGCGCGGATTGCGCCCACATCTCAGCGAGCCTGGGAGCGCCCAGCCGGTGAGCCGCCACGGCGGCCGGCACCGGGGCAGTGGCGGGTGCGGGCCACGGGTCGGTTGGCTTCTGCGTCGAGGGCCACTGTGCCCCGATCGGAGGCCAGGGCGCCTGGACTGGGCCGCGGTCCGCAGGTGAGGCGTCGAAATCACCCTGGAGCCAGCCGTGAGCATCGGTTCCGGCGGCTCCGGCTCTGTGCTGAGGGACGGTCGGCATGTCGAATAGAGGCCGCTGGACTACAGCCGGCGTGGAAACAGGCGCCGGATCGGGTGTGGCCCACAACGATTCGCCATCATTCCCTTGCTCGGTCGCGCCGTCGGACCCGTCCGAGGTTGCCGCCACCGCCGACAGACGCAAAGTCGCGGCCTGGCGGGAGTCGGCCGGCGATGACAGCTCGGCCATCCCAGGAGCGGGCGGAAGGGCGAAAGTGGGCCCGGCAGACTCCGGTGACTGCGTCGGCCCGGCGATCGCGGTGGGGACGTCAGATCGGGTCGGAACCGCCAACGGGGCGGCACTGGCAGCCGGGATTGAGGCACTTGCCGGAGCAGCCGAGCCCTGGCGAGCCGGGCCCATGTCTACGACCGCAGCTGCCGCCACGGCATCGCCCCACCAATCGTTTACCTCGATGGGTCTATCCGTCCACAACGTCGGGTGCGGCCAGGGGTTGCCGTCCGGCGCTGCAGGCGCGCGACGCCCGAACAGCCGAGTTGCCATCGGAACGCGTTCCCCAGACGCCCCTTGCGACCCAGGACGTGACATCGGATTCGCGAGCGGCAGTATCTCCGCATCCGCATGAGACATTCGGAGGACTCGGTGCTGAGCCTCGGGCTCGGGCACATCCGCTCCGACGATGTCGGGCGAATCGACCGGTGGCTCGTCCGCCGGGGTGTCGACCGGGACTGGGCGGCCGGAATCGGCCTGTCGTTCGACGGCCCATGGCGAGGCAAGTTCGGGTTCCGGGCCGGTCACCGGAGGCGTTGTCACCGTGGGTTCGAGCTGCGTCGCCACCAGTGGCTGCGACGCCAGTGGCTCCGACACCGCAGGCGCCGCCGCCACGACCGGCTCTGCCTCGAGTACTGGCTCCGCGGCGGCCGGACTCGCCGGCCATGGCTCCACGTTGCGCGACACCCACGCGGGCGTCTGCGTGTCGTTCTGTGTCACTTCCTCAGCGTCGGACTCCGCCGCAGCCGGCACTGGATGCACCGACCGGCCGAGCCCCACCTCGACGATGGCGAGCTCCTCGGGGGTCAGCGTCATCTCGGGGGAGATCTCGTCGGCCACGGGCCAGAGGCTCCAGGCCGCGACATCTCCGGGCTTCCGTGTCGAGCGGTTTGGACTCTGGCTCGCTCCGGGTACGAACCCTGGGCCACCGGCCGGAAGGTCTCGCGCGGGCCACGCAGACGCGACGCTCGGCTCGTCCTCCGGGGCCTGGTTCATGGCGGGTCGTCCGAATGGTCCGACCGACGGGCCGTCGGGCTCGAGTGACCAGTCGCTGTCCCAACGAGCGACTGGGGTGCGCACGATCAGATGCCCTTCGGGCGCGATCGGCTCGACGCTGTGCTCCGGCGCGCAGGAAAGGCACGCACCGACCGTGGAGTTCCAGCAGCGATCGCATGCGTACTGCCGGCACGTCATGCAGAAGTTGAAGGTCCTGTGGAAGGCCTCGTCGATCCGGGTCGAATCCGCACGATCGTCGTCGAGACGAGCCAGGGTGATGGAATCGGACATCGACTGGCCGTCGTTCAGAACGAAGTTCTTGAGGCCTTTGGCCAGGACACGGGCGCCCTTGAGCGACAGCGACTTGGGCGCGTTGGGAGAGAAGACGTAGCGGCTGCCACACCGCTCGCAAAACGAGTCGGTAACCTGGGCCATCGTTGCTCCGTAGTCCTGCAGACCAGACTAGAACGCTGCCGGCACAACGCTCGTCCTGGAGCGTATCTGGCTCTCATCCAGGCGACATCAGGCCTGCTCGTACCTGTCCGCGGGTCCGAAGGTCCCGTTGCCTGAAAGGTAGACGTCAAGGACCCCGGCGGCGACCGGATTTGGGAGAAGGTTCGGCTTCGATTCTCCAACCAATCGGCGGCCTGCCCGTGTCGGCAAACCGCTCATGCGCGCCGCGCCGTCCCGGGCTGCGTCCCGGCGACGAAACCGGTGGATCACAAGCACAACTACCGCCGCGTCTCGGCGTAGTATGTGGCGGCCTTCCGCCTTTTCGGGGCCGGGAGGGCGCAAGTCTCCAGGGCTCTGCGAACTGCCTCGCGGGCCACCATCGCCTTCGGGACCCGAAGAGAGTGACATGACGACGATCCATGAAACCGGCGAGAGGGTAGCTGCGAACGTCGAGCGAGTCATCATCGGCAAGCGCCAGGAGGTGCGGCTGACCCTGGTCGCCCTGCTATGCCGCGGCCACCTGTTGATCGAAGACGTTCCCGGTACGGGCAAGACCATGCTGGCAAAGGCCGTGGCACGGAGCCTTGGCTGCAGCTTCCGTCGCATCCAGTTCACTCCGGACCTGCTTCCGTCCGACGTGACGGGCCTATCGATATACAACCAGAAGACTCAGGAGTTCGAGTTCCGACCCGGGCCAATCATGGCTCAGGTCGTCCTGGCCGACGAGATCAACCGCGCCACGCCAAAGACGCAGTCGTCGCTCCTCGAATGCATGGAAGAGCATCAGGCCACGATCGACGGCACGACGTACCAGATGCCGGAGCCGTTCCTTGTCATCGCGACCCAGAACCCGATCGAGTATGAGGGCACGTTCGCTCTGCCCGAGGCGCAACTCGACCGGTTCATGCTGCGGATCAGGCTCGGTTATCCGAGTCCGGCCGACGAGCAGACCATCCTCGACGAGCAGAAGATCACCCACCCGCTCGACGACCTGGGCGAGGTCCTCAGCGTTGAGGAGCTGCGCGAGCTGCAGGCCGCGGTCCGGCAGGTTTATGTGGATCCGAGCGTGGCCGACTACATCGTCCGGCTCGTCAACGCAACCCGAACCCATCCCGATGTCTATCTGGGCGCGTCGCCGCGAGGATCGTTGGCCTTGTACAGAACGGGGCAGGCTCTGGCTGCTCTTGCCGGCCGAGACTACGTAATCCCGGACGACATAAAGGCGCTGGCTGAGGCTGCGCTCGCCCACCGCCTGATAATCAAGACCTCCTCGTCGATGCACGATATCGACCCCCGCCAGGTCATCACCGAGCTGCTGAACAGCGTGCCCGTCGGCGACGCGAAGACGGCCGGCCCGGGAGTTCGCGGCGGTGCATCTCCGCGGTCTCAATCAGGCGCCGCGAACCGCGGCGCGACCGGCAGCCCTGCGCTGTAGACACCCGGAGCGCTGACTCGTGATCAGGCGACTCCAGTTCCTGATCGTCGCCGTCGTCCTCCTGATCGCGGCATTCTCGACTGGGCTCGCATTCCTCTTCTACGTGGTGTACCTGGGGCTGCTGGCGATCGGAGGCGCCTACGTCCTGACCCGGTTCGGTCTGGCCGATCTGGAGGCCGGATATCGAGTCGACCATCGGCAGGCCCACGTCGGCGACGACCTGCGGACGACCTACAGCATCTCCAATGCGAGCGGGTTGCCAAAGCCCTGGCTGGAGGTTTACAACCCGACGGATCTGCCGGTGCCTCTGCCCGGTCGGGCCCTCGGTCTACGGTCGTGGGCGCAGCGCTCGTGGGTCGCGATCGTGCCGCTCACGCGCCGCGGGACCTATCGCATCGAGCCGATGGTCGTCCGCACCGGAGATCCGTTCGGCTTCTTCGAGGCGGCGGCGACCGTCGGGCGACCGACCCTGGTGACCGTGTTTCCCAGGGTGATTCCGCTGCCTCGGTGGCGGCTTGCCAATGCCTTTCTGGAGGGCACTCACTCCGCGCCCGAAAGGACGCTACAGACGACGCCACTGGCCACGACGGTGCGCCCATACGCCCCGGGCGACAGCTTCAACCGGATCCACTGGCGCAGCACGGCGCGCCTCGGCGAAATCCAGGTCAAGGAATTCGACCTCGAGCAGACCGCGGACGTGTGGATCTTTGTGGATCTGGAAGCGCGAGTTCAGGCCGGGGAGGGCGACGTGTCGACGGTCGAGGAGGCGTTGCGGGTTGCGGCTTCTGTGGCTCATGATGCGATCCTCGAGAACCGCGCGGTAGGCCTGACGACCAGCGGGCATCGACTCGTTTCGATACCGGCCGATCGAGGCCCGCGGCAGCGGCAGAAAATCATGCAGCTGCTCGCAGCGGTCGATGGGGACGGCCGCGCGCCGCTCGCGGAAGTACTGCTGACGGGGCTGCCCAAGCTGCGACGGGGCATGACCGCCGTGATCGTGACGGCTTCGCGAGAGCGGCAATGGGTCCGGACTCTGACCTCGCTGCGGGCGCGTGGCGTGACGGCGACCGTCGTGGCACTGGTCGCAGCCAGTTACGACGGATACGACGGCGGTAACCCAGACACGGAATGGGACGCCGACGCTTCCGCGCAGGAGCAGCGGGCGTTGCGTTTCGCGCTCGCGGAATACGCCGTAAAGGCAAGCGAAGTGCATGCGGGCGACAATCTTGGGACGGTGCTGGTATGAGTAACCGACGTCTGCGCCCTGCAACCCACGGGTGGTGCTAGCGATGTCCGCCCCGGGCCGGCTCCCTTCCGATCGGCCGCGTACCGTTCATGACGGTGACGCGAGTGGGCCCGCCGACGGGACCGGGCTGGTCGCGCGGATCGTCGATCGGATGCGTCCCGACGAGGGTTGGATCGCCTTGCCGCTCGTCCTCGTGCTGGCGGGCACGATGGCCTGGTCGATCTCGGACGCGCGGTGGATCCTCGGCAACGACAGCCTCACCACGTTCCTGATCTGGATTGCCCTCGCTGCCGCCGGCTGGGGCTATTTGAGCGCCCGGCTCGATCTGTCGCCCTGGCTCGCTCAGGCGCTCGGCTGCATCATCGGGGCGTTCGTGCTGATCGAAGCGGTCGGTGCCTCGCTGCCCGGCTCCACTCCCGGTCTCGTCGGATGGTTCAGCGCCACGGCCAACTCGGTGACCCAGGCCTACCTCGATCTCGCATGGCGTCACCAGATCTCGACTCTGCAGGTGGGCCACTTCTGCCTGATCCTGGGGGTCATCGTCTGGGGTACGGCCCAGGCCGCCTCCTACGACATCTTCGGCTACCACCGCGCCGTCAACGGCGTCCTGCTGCTCGCGGTGGTCCTGATCGCCAACATGGCGCTCACGGCTCAGGACCAGTTCGGTGGGCTTGTCGTCTTCAGTGCAGCTGCGCTGGCCGTCCTGCTCATGGCCCACGCAGCCGATGAACGCTCGAACTGGCTGCGCCACCGGATCTGGCGTGGCCGGGATTTCCAGGCGCCGCATCTCCAGGGCGGAATGGCCTTTGCGTCGCTTGCCATCGCCGGTTCTCTCGTCCTGACCTCCGTCGCCAGCTCGGCCCCGCTGGCAAGCACCTTCAACGACCTGGGCGCCCAAATCCAGAGCGAGCTCGGATGGCTGAGCGGCTACCTGCCGAACGGCGGGGCAAGTCGATACCAGCCGACCTCGGACTTCGGGCCGTCCGTCGACATAAAGCCGTCGTTCAACGAGACGTCCCGCGACGTCTTCACGGCCCGGATAACGAACGGCGGCGTCGTCAGCCACTGGCGGCTTGTCTCGTATGACGAATTCCAGACCACCGGCTGGTCGATCGGCCCGGGGTCTCGCGAGGATCAGGTCGCGTCGGGCGGCACGCTCGACGCCGGGACTCTCGACCTCGTGACCGGCACGACGCCCGGTCGGGGCTCGGTCTCGATCGTGATCCACGTCCAGGACTCGACGCTGCAGCACCTGGTGGTCGCGAACGAGCCCGATACCGTCAATGCTGGCGTACAGCGGACGCTGGTCGGCGACCCGGCCAGCACCGACGTGGCTTGGCTCTCCACCGACGCCACGGACTACACGCTCGCGGCCCTCGTGCCCGACCTGGACCCGGCCGGCAACGGGCTGACCGAGTGGCGGCTGCAGCATGCCGGCTCTGACTACCCGCCAGGACTGCTCGACCGCTACACGCAGGGGGCGACCCTGGTCGGCCCGGAAGGAAACGACCTGCTGACTGAGATCGCCGATTGGGCCCAGGGCAACGGCAACTCGTTCACCGACGAATACGACGTCGCCAAGGCGATCCAGGACTACCTGCGGAGCGACGTGTTCACGTACAGCACCGACATCACCGCCGCGATGCCTCGCTGCACGGGTTTGTCCACCGTCGACTGCTTCGCCCTCATACGCGAGGGCTTCTGCGAGCAGTACGCGACGACCATGACGATGCTGATGAGGATGAAGGGGTTCCCGGCCAGGTACGTCCAGGGCTACCTGCCGGGTGCGGTCGATCAGCATTCGCTCGTCGAGCAGGTCACGAGCGAGCAAAAGCATGCCTGGGTCGAGGTCTACTTCCCGGGGTATGGATGGATCCCATTCGACCCGACCGGTGGCGGCGTGGGCCTGCCGACACAACTGGTCCCGGGCGCCGCGGTTAGCCCGACGCCGACGCCGGCCGCGCCAAGTCCCGGCGGGACCAATTCGGACGTCCGGCCCCGTGGCGGCTCATCTCCGCCGGGCAGCGGCACCACCACGAGCTCGACCGGCCTGACGACGCTGTTCATCCCGGCAATCCTGGTCGCGGTCATTCTGCTGGCCCTGTTCGTCCTGTGGCGGCGAAGGCCAAGGCGCCTGGAGGGACCGGACTCGGTCTACCGGAACGTCGTCAGGCTCGCCAGCCGGCTCGGCTACAAGCCGCAACCGACGCAGACGGTCTACGAATACACGGGCATGCTCGCCGATGTCGTACCCAGAGCCCGGGACTCACTCGGGGTCGTGGCGATGGCGACGGTCGAGGTCACCTACGGCAGGCGGCAGCTAGGCTCCGAGCGACTCGTCTCTCTGGCTGCGGCACAGCGCTTGGTCCGCCAGGCTCTGCTCCGGCTGGCATTCCGGATCCCCAGGTTCCGGCGACGCGCCAAGCCGGGCGGGCCGGCCAAACGCCCTCGCGGGTCACGACGTTCCTGGAGTTGAGGTAACAGGGCCCGAACCTGCGGCGAGCGCCTTCGACGCGGCGACACGACCGTCTTTCGGGCGCTATGAAATAGCGCCGACCTAGAGGGCGCCGCTGGCATCGCGTTCGCGCGACTCTTCGGGCGCGGGCTCGGCCTCGCCGGCGAGGTGCGCCTCGAAGTTGAGTGTGCGAAGGACCGCCCGCCCGGCGCGGATCTCGACGACGCTGATCGCCCCCAGGCCGAAGTCGAAGTTCCAGAAGTGATCAAGTGAGAGGCCCAGCAGGGCGCACACAACAACGCGGAAGACGCCGCCGTGGCCGACGATCAGCGCCCAGCGGCGCAGATCCGGAGCGGCGCTGCCGTATCCCAGAACCTGGTTCCGGTCATGCGTGCCGGGTGACGTACCCGCGGCCATCGATCGCAAGAGCGTCGAGAGCGACGCGTTGACGCGCCTCTCGACGCTCTCGAGGTTCTCGCCGCCGGGCGCGTGGAACCTCGTGGGCCAGCGCCGCCAACCGGCCAGCGAGTCGCCGAAGCGGGCCGTGATCTCGTGTTCCGTGAGCCCCTCCCAGTCTCCCTGCCCGATCTCGCAGAACCCTTCGTCCGGGCAGAGTGGGGGAGTGGCGCGACCGGCCGCGGCCATCGCCTCGACGGCGAGTTCCGCGCTGCGGCGGGCCCGGTCCAAAGGTGAGTGCACGACGGCGAAAGGTGCTGCGTCCGGGATTGGCAGCGACGGGTCCGCGTCGGGCGCCGCAAGCCGGCGGCCGGCGAGGGTGGCCTGCCGTTCGCCCAGCGCGGTGAGCGGCGCCTCCATGGCGCCCTGAAAGCGGTTGTCGACGATGAACTGGGTCTGGCCATGGCGAAGCAGGACCAGGATGGCGTCGAGCCCGACCGGAATGACCGGAGCGGCTCCGGACGCCGGAGAATCGAAGCCTCGGGGCCGCTCCGGCTCCCCCGCAGTGGACTTCAACGTTCCGCGGCGGTCCGGATCACCCACACGTCCAGGACGGCGGGGTGGCTCCGGATCTGGGCGGCGACCGCTTCCGGCACTTCGTCGTCGACGGCGAGCAGCATCAGGGCGTCGTGGCGTGGGCTGGATCGGGCGAGTGTCATCGAGCTTATGTTGACATCGGCTTCGCCGAGGATCAGACCGATTCGGCCCATCGTTCCGGGCTTGTCCTGGTGGCGCGTCATCACCATGACGGGGGCGGGCGCCATGTCGAGCCAGCTGTCGTCGATGCGGACCAGTCGTGCCTCACCGTTGGCAACGGTGCCGGCCACGGTAGCCTTGCCCGCGTCGCCCTCGACGGTAAGTGTCACCAGCGAGGCGAACGTTCCCGCGTCGGTCGTCTTCCGCTCGGTGACGGTGAGGCCGCGGCCCCGAGCCAGGAACCCGGCATTGATGAGATTGACCCTCTCGCTGGTGGCGTCCTCCAGGATGCCTCGCAGCGCCGCTGCCGCGAGCTGGGAGGCATCGTAGTTCGCCAGGTCGCCGGCGACGTCGACGGTCAGGGCCTTGACTCCGCCACGCAGGTACTGGGCCGCGATGCGGCCGAGGGTCTCGGTCAGGGGCAGGTACGGGGCGATGGCCCGCGCCGTTTCGGGCGTGAGCAGAGGAGCATTGACGGCGTAGCGAGCCGAGCGTCCGGCCAGCACGTCGATGACCTGCTCGCACGCTTCCTCGGCGACGCGGACCTGCGCCTCGGCCGTGGAGGCGCCGAGGTGCGGCGTCAGCACGGTGTTCGGGGCGGACATGAGCGGCGAATCGACCGGCGGTTCCTTCTCGAAGACGTCGAAAGCGGCGCCCGCGATCCTGCCGTCGGTCAGGGCCTGGGCCACCGCGGCCTCGTCATAGACGCCACCGCGGGCGACATTGACGAGCATCACACCGGGCTTGAGGCGGCCGATCTGCTCGGAGCCGATCACGCCGCGGGTCGCCTTGTTGAGGGGGACATGCGCCGAAATGACATCGGACCGTTCGATGATCGCGTCCATATCGACGAGGCCGATGCCGTGGAGCGCCGCCTGTTCCGCCGTCACGAACGGGTCATAGCCGATCACGTTCATCTCGAGGCCGCGGGCGCGGTCGGCCACTGCCTGGCCGATCTTGCCCAGGCCGATGATGCCGAGGGTCCGGCCGCGCAGCTCGACGCCGGTGAAGGCGCTGCGCTTCCATTCACCCTTTCGCATCGATGCGTCGGCGGCCGCGGTCTTGCGGGCCAGGGCGAGCATGAGGGCGATCGTCTGCTCGGCGGCGGAAACGGTATTGCCGGTGGGTGCGTTCACAACGACTATGCCGGCCCTGGTTGCAGCCTCGAGATCGACATTGTCGACTCCGACGCCTGCCCGACCGATCACCACCAGTCGGGACGCGTGGGCCAGGATCTCGGCCGTGACCTTGACCTGGCTGCGGACCAGCAGCGCATCGTACTCGCCGATGATGGCGGCCAGCTCTTCGGGGCTGAGCCCGAGCTTCTCGTCTACCTCGTGGTGGGAGCGAAGGATTTCGAGGCCCTCCTTGGCGAGCTGCTCGGCAACGAGGATCTTCATCGGGTGATTCCTTCCGCGACGGCGACGCCCAGTGACTCGAGCGCGGCAACCTGGGCAGCCCCGACGGCCACCCCCGGCCTAACCGGCCGCCCGAGCTCGATCAGCGTCTGCTCGAGGACCGCCATGGCATTGAGGATGTTCGGTACCGTCACGTGACCGAGGTGCCCGATGCGGAAGATCTTGCCTTTGAGGTTGCCCTGGCCGCCGGCGACGATCAGGCCGAGCTTCCGAAGCTTGCCGTTGAAGGCCTTCCAGTCGAGATCGTCGGGGATCCACGCGCCCGTCACCGTGTCCGAGGCGAACGCCGGATCGGCCAGGAGCTTGAAGCTCAGGGCCGTGAGACCGGCGCGAACCGCGGCGCCGACCGCGGCATGGCGCCTCCAGATCTCTTGGAGACCCTCCTGCTCCATTAGGTCGAGAGCCACGTCGAGCTGGAACATGACCGACACGGCCGGTGTCCACGGGGTCTGACCGGCTTCCGCGCTGCTCTTGTGGGCGGCGAGGTCGAAGTAGAACTTTGGCATCTTCGCCACTACGGCCGCGTCCCACGCCCGGGGCGAGACCGATACGAAGCTGAGCCCGGGGGGGACCATCCACGCCTTCTGCGAGCCGCTGACGACTACATCCAGGCCCCAGCCGTCGGTTTCGAAGGGGACCGCGCCCAGGCCGCTGATCGCGTCGACGACGATCAAGGCGTCGGGCGCGACTTCCTTGACGGTTGCCGCCAGAAGCTCGATCGGGTTCGTTACGGCGGTGGAGGTTTCGTTCTGGGTCATGAGAACGGCCTTCCACGGACCGCCTGCGGCGAGCGCCTCGCGGACCCTGGCCGGGTCGGCCGCACTGCCCCAGTCGAAGGCGAGCTTCGTCACGTCGGCGCCGTATACCGTTGCGATCTTGGCAAAGCGATCGCCAAATGCGCCGATGGTCACCGCCAGGACTCTGTCGCCGGGAGACAGGAAATTGACAATCGCGGATTCGAGCCCGCCGGTTCCGGCTGCGGTGAGGATGAGGACGTCGTTCTCTGTCCTGTAGGCCTTCTTGAGGCGCTCGATGACGCCGTTCTGGAGGGCGGCAAACTCGGGCCCGCGATGGTTCACCATCTGACGGGTGCCGGCCTCGCGAACGGCGTCGGGGAGCGAGGTTGGGCCGGGAATTCGAAGGTTGGGCTCGAAGCGGTTCACGGGTTCCACCTCTCTTGGGATGGCGATGTCGCGGAATGGTATCCGGCCACCGGGGCGTGGGCCAGTGTGGTATATATGACCGCATATGCAACGCCGGACCACAATCCTGATCCACTCGGACCTTCTCGAGCGGCTGGATCGATTCGCGGCTCGCAGCGGCGTGACGAAGACATCGGTCCTGACCGCGGCTGTGGAGTCGTATCTCGAGGCTCACGACACCGCACCCGACCTGTCATTCCTCGCCGTCGGCCGCAGCGACCACGGCCGGCTGTCGCTCGACGGCCGGTCGATCGCCCGTCGCGAGGCCGGGTTGCGTCCGGGCCCGGACAAGCCCTGATCCAATGGCCATCCTGCTGGACTCGAGCGCGGTCCTCGCCGCCGCCGATCAATCGGACCTGAACCACCGAGCCGCGCTGGCCTGGTTCGGCAGAGTCGACGAACCGCTCATGATCGGCGCGCTGAGCCTCGCCGAACTGGACCTGCTGCTGCAGCGTGAGCTGGGGCTGCGGGCGACCTTCGCGCTCCTCAAGTCGATCGGCAGCGGGGCCAT
Source organism: Candidatus Limnocylindrales bacterium (assembly GCA_044449785.1). Lineage (GTDB taxonomy): Bacteria > Chloroflexota > Limnocylindria > Limnocylindrales > CSP1-4 > Fen-1039. The sequence continues at coordinate 10,003 of JBIOII010000008.1, read as the reverse complement.
CAAGGTCGTGGCTCCGACTACGGAAGACTTGATACGTGCGACCGAGCTGATGCGCGAAACGACCGAATACCGGCCGCGGTTGACGGATGCCGTTCTCGTCGCAACGGCGGAGCGACTGAGGGTAACCCGCGTCGCCGTCTTCGACCGCCCGCCGATCGCCATCTTCCGGCCGAAGCACGTCCGAGCGCTGGACCTGGAGCCTTAGGCGCGATCGGGCAGTGCCCGCCGCCGCGGGCATTCGTGGTCTGGTACGGCCGCTAGTCAGGCCGGGAGAAGCTTCTGCGCTTGGATTGGCTTGCTTTCCTCGCGGTGGACTATCCGCAGCCGGAGTCGCGCGAGGTCGGGGCGCGACGCCTCGAATCCCGTCTGGTCGTCGGTGGGGGACGCTGGCGCGGGCGCGGACCTGGTCAGCATCGCGAGGATCGCGGCGAATGGCTGGGAAGTTCGTCGTTCGACGATTGCGGCGATCCGCTCGGGATCGTCAGCCACCTTGCGGATCTTGGCCCGATCCAGGCGCGGCCAGAGCAGCATCGCCCGTTCCAGGTAGTAGGAGGTGGACGGCCGCGCGATGCGGCGGGAGAGCTTTGAGGCGGACGGTCTCACGCCGCGCACAGTTCCTCGAAACGGACCGTCCTCGCCGACCATGGGCGCGACGGCATGCGCTCTCGACATGGCATTCCCCACGCAACTTGGAGACGCAATGAAGTATTCGGCTGGTCGAGGTCGATCTGTAACGGCCCGAACGGCGCCGCCCATTCCAGTTTCCTTGCATCCGGCGGGAAACCCGGACGGGTTGGTGGCCTGGCTCTCGCAGCGGTAGCTACCGGGGCTACTTCTCGGCGTCCCGCCGCTCCTCGTCGGCGAGGTCGCGAAGACTCTCCTGGCGCCGTCTCATACCCTCCGAGCCGGTGGCCATCGGATCCGCTGCGGGCATGCCGGGTACGGCGGGCTTGCGACGTGGCTGGTTCCGGCGGGCGGCGTCGATGCGGCCCAGCCGCTCGCCGATCCGGGCCTCCGCTCCCTGGTCCCCGGGATAGTAGTAACGGCGGCCGACCAGAACGTCCGGGAGGTAGTGCTGTTCTACGTCGTCGCCCTCGAAATCGTGGGGGTATCGGTAATTGCGGCGACCCGAACCGCTCGAACGGAGGTGGGCCGGCACGGGAAGCGAGCCCCGCGCGAGAACGTCCGCCATCGCGGCGAAGTAGCCGCGGCCGGCCGCGTTGCTCTTGGCCGTGACGGCCAGCATGACCGTGGCCTGGGCCAGAGCGTATTGCGCCTCCGGCAATCCGACCCAATCGAGGGCCCCGGCGGCGGCCACGGCCACTTCGAGCGCCCTCGGATCGGCTAGGCCGACGTCCTCCGACGCGAGGATGATCAGTCGCCGGGCGATGAACCGCGGGTCCTCACCGGCCGCGATCATCGATGCCAGCCAGTACAAGGCGGCGTCGGGGTCGTTGCCGCGAATGCTCTTGATGAAGGCGCTGACGGTGTCGTAGTGGCCGTCGCCGGCCCGGTCGTAGGCGAGCGCCCTTTGCTGCGCTGCAGCTTCAACGTCCTCCAGCCGCGGCGCGACCCGACCTGCGGCGTCGCGGACGCCCACCGACTCGGCGATCGACACCGCGCCCTCGAGTACGTTGAGGGCCTGGCGCGCGTCTCCGGCCGACAGCCCGACCAGGTGCTCGAACGGTTCGGCCTCGAGGGCGACCCCCCCGGCCGGCCCCAGTCCTCCGGCCAGACCACGATCGGCGTCGGTGAGAGCACGCCGGACGACGGCACCCACCTGGTCGTCGGTGAGAGGCTCGAGCCGGTAAACGCGGACTCGCGAGAGCAGGGCCGAGTTGACTTCGAAGTAGGGGTTCTCCGTGGTCGCACCGACGAGCGTGACGGTGCCGTCCTCGACGTGGGGCAATAGCGCATCCTGTTGCGCTTTGTTGAAACGGTGGATCTCGTCGATGAACAGGATCGTGGCCTGGCCGTTGAGGCTCAGCCGGTCCCGCGCGTCGGCGATCAGCGCGCGAACCTCCGCGACCCCACTCAAGACGGCCGATATGGACACGAGCCGCGCTCCTGCGGCGTCGGCCAGGACGCGGGCAAGGCTCGTCTTGCCGCTACCCGGCGGTCCCCACAGCAACAGGGAGCCGAGACGTCCGCCCGCGAGGGCGCGGCGCAGCGTGCCGTGCTCGCCGATGAGCTGCTCGTGCCCGACGACCTCGTCCAGCGTCCTCGGTCGCATCCTGGCGGCCAGCGGCTGTCGCCCGGGCGGCGGCACAAAGGCCGGCTGCTGCTCGCCGGACTCGCCGGCCGGCATGCGATTTGGGCGGCGTGCTGGCATGGCTCGATGCTACATGGTGGCTCGGCTGGAGGCACAGGTTTCGCCGGGTCCCAGAGACGTCGAGGGGCTCGAGCCGAGCCGCCGGTGGCTCCCTAAGTGACGGTCACGACGTGGACGACGTCGATAAGCACGAAGAGGACGAAGAGAGCGGCAATGATCGTTCCCCCGACGACCAGGATGCGGCGCACATCCCGCACCACGTAGCCGTATTCCTCGGCGGCTCGGGCGGCGAGGAGACCCTGCCCGCCGGCACGGCCCGGCCGGGCGATCTCGACTCGACCGCGGTCGCGAGCGCGGGCTCGACTTGTCTCGGCGTCTCTGTCCCTGGCAACTATCTGGGACTCGAGCTCGGCGGCGCGAGCTTCCTCGGACTCCGAGAGGCCTCCCGAACGTCGAGGTTCCGGGCGGGACTGGGGTCTGGCCGAACCATGGCGATCGGGATGTCGCTGGCCGGGGCGGTTCGACCCACGAGTTCGCTTGGCCATGGTTTGCGAGAAGCCTCCGATGAGTCGAGGGTGGACGGGCGCCTGATCTGCCGCCCGCTTGGAAGTACTCTTCGAAATGACGCTGGATGGGAGGATAACATCCTGATCCGGCCTGCCGGAGCCGGCGAGCTGATGTCCGAACAGCAGCCCGGCGCCCGCGGCTGGTAGACTCCGGGGCGATCGAGCGGAGGTTCCTGTGGTCGACTTCATTTCCAGCAACCTGGCTGCCATCGCATTGGTACTTGCGGGCTTGTGCCTGCTGATGATCGTGATGCTGCAATCGCTGCAGGTCAGCCGGCTCAAGTTGCGGATCGAGCAACTGACAGGCGGTGTCGAGGAGGGCGATCTCGAGACGGTGCTGGGACAGCATCTCGAGACCGTGCATCAAGTAGGGCGCGACCTCGACGAGCTCACGGCGCGACTGGCGATCCTGGAGAGTTCGGCGCGTCATCATTTCTCACACCAGGGTCTCGTGCGCTTCAATCCATTCCCCGACACGGGCGGCAACCAGAGCTTTGCCCTGGCGCTTCTCAACGAGTCCGAAGACGGTTTCATCGTCAGCAGTCTCCATTCGCGAACCGGGACTCGGATCTACGCCAAGGTCGTCAGCGCTGGCAAGGCCGACACCTCTCTGTCGACTGAAGAGCAGGATGCGATCGACGAAGCCCGGGCCAGGCGGCCGGCACGAACCCCGTTGCCGGCCCGATCGGCGGCGGCGAGGGGATCCGCCCCGGCGGCCGGAGCGGCCGCCGCAGCAACAGGCCCCGCGGAAGCGCCCGCGGTGGTCGTTCCAGAGTCAAAGCTGCCCACCTCGGCAGTCCAGGCTGTTCCGGTCAAGCTGGCTCCCTCGGCGCCCGCGAAGCCGGTTCGGGCCGCCGTCGCCGACTCACCGGCTAACGAGATGGCCCATCGAGCGGCCAGCGACCGGACCAAGGGCCAGGAGAAGCCGAAGAGCCTGCCGGCTCCGGAGGCGGTCGATGTGGATCCCGAGCGAGTCGAGCGAAAGCCGGGGCGCTAGAAAGGTCGCCCGCCACTCGATCCCCTGGCTCCGCCCGAGTTCGTGACAGGTGAGATGTCACTGGTTTCTCCGAGTCTAGGGAGATGACGCGCCAGGGCCGCAGGGCATCCACACGCGAGCCGCTCCCGCTCGAGCAGATTCCGGTCTGGTGGTCGCCGCCAAAGGAGGACGACCTACCGGCCGGTGCACCCGAGGGGGTCGAGTCTCTGCTCGCCGGGCTCAATCCCGAGCAACGTCGCGCCGTCTGCCACGGCGAGGGCCCGCTGCTCGTCGTCGCCGGCGCGGGCACAGGCAAGACACAGGTCATAACCCGTCGCATAGCCTGGCTGATTGCCACTCGGCGGGCTCGTCCGTCGGAGATCCTGGCCCTGACGTTCACGGACAAGGCTGCGGACGAGATGCAAACCCGCGTGGACCAGCTGGTGCCTTACGGCTACACGGATGCGGGGATTTCGACCTTCCATGCCTTTGGCGATCGTCTGGTCCGGGAGTTTGCCCTCGAGCTCGGTCTGCCGACGGATTCGCGCGTCCTGTCTCGACCCGAAGTCGTCATCTTCCTGCGAGAAAGGCTGTTTTCCTTCGAGCTGGACCAGTACCGGCCGCTCGGCGACCCGACGCGCTTCCTGGCGGCACTGGCCACGCTCTTCAGCCGTTGCAAAGACGAGGACGTCGGCCCAACCGCCTACCTGGCCTTTGCCGCGGAGCTGGCCGCGCAAGCTGCATCTGCCCGGGCCGCGACCGGGCCTGGCGACTCGATCGGCGATGACGCGGCTGCTCTGGACGAAGAGGCCGGTCGCCAGACTGAACTGGCAAATGCCTACGACCGGTATCAGAGGCTGCTCCGCGAAGCCGGCCTGATCGATTTCGGCGACCAGGTCAGCCTCGCCCTGAAACTTCTCCGGGAATCGCCGGCCGCTCGGCTGGAGCTCCAGCGCCGCTACCGCTACATCCTCGTCGATGAGTTCCAGGACACCAACCGAGCCCAATCGGAACTGGTCGAACTGCTGGCCGCGCCCCGCGGAAACGTGACCGTCGTAGGCGACGACGACCAGTCGATCTACAAATTCCGCGGCGCCGCAATCAGCAACATCCTGGAGTTCAAGCGGCGGCACCCGCGCCTCCGCCAGGTCGTCCTGCGCCGTAATTACCGCTCGCGGACACCGATCCTCGACGCCAGCTACCGCTTGATCCGGTTCAACGATCCGGATCGGCTCGAGGTCCGCAACGGGATAGACAAACGCCTCGTTGCGGAACGAGGCGGTCCCGAGAGGCAAGTTCGACATCTCGTCTTTGCGGCCGGATCCGAAGAGGCCGACGGAGTGGCTCGGGAGATCGCCGCGCGCGTCGCCGGCGGAGCGAGTCCAAAGGACTTTGCGGTGCTGGTCCGTGCGAACGCCGACGCCGACCCCATCTTACGGAGCCTCAATCTCGCCGGGGTGCCGTGGCGGTTCTCGGGCACTTCGGGACTATATGCTCGGCCCGAGATCCGGTTGCTGCTTGCGTTCCTCCGGGCGATAGCCGATCTATCGGCGAGCGTTGACGTCTATGCGCTGGCAGCGTCGGATATCTACGGACTGGGCGGGCCGGACCTGACGGCGATCGTCAACAGCGCGCGCCGCCGCAACCGGTCGCTGTGGGAAATCCTGGAAGAGCTCACCCGGCAACCCGGGCTGCTCCGACTTTCGCCCGACACGCGGGCGGCGCTGGATCGGCTGGTGGTGGACCTGCGACGTTTCACGGAGTTGGGCCACGAACGTCCGGCAGGCGAGGTCCTGTACCAGTTCCTGCGCGACAGCGGCATCCTCTCGGGGCTCGCCTCCACGGACTCGGTCGCCGCCGAGGAGGCGCTCCAGAACATCGCCCGCTTCTTTGACATCATCCGAGCGCAGTCCGACATTCTTCCGGACGATCGAGTCGTGTTCGTAGCCCCCCACTTGCAGACACTCATCGATGCGGGCGACGACCCAGCCACGGCCGAGGTCGATTCGGATGCGGACGCCGTGGCGGTGCTAACGGTCCACAAAGCCAAGGGGCTCGAGTTCCCTGTGGTGTTCATGACGGGACTCGTCGACGGCCGATTCCCGGCCCGGACGCGGCGAGACCAGCTGGCGCTGCCCGCCGAACTGGTCCGCGAGACACTGCCGGAAGGAGATCCGCACGTTCAGGAGGAGCGGCGGCTCTTCTACGTGGGCATGACCAGGGCTCGCGACGAGCTGGTCCTGAGCCATGCCTCGGACTACGGAGGCCGGCGTGCCCGGCGCGTTTCGCAGTTCGTGCTCGAAGCGCTGGACCTGCCGGCCTCGGCGGCCACCGGCGCCGCAGCCGACGGCGCGGCCCACGCGCCTCTCGAGCGGCTGGCGGCGTTCGAGCCAAAGGCGGAGCCCGTGGAGCCGGGCCGCGAACCGGTGGAGGGACCGCTTTCGCTCAGCTTCTACCAGGTCGACGACTATTTGACGTGCCCGCTCAAGTACAAGTACGTGCATGTCCTGAGGGTGCCGATCGCGCCGCACCATTCGATCGTGTACGGCTCGGCGCTGCACCAGGCCGTCCAGGAGTTCCACCGCCGCGAGGCGCGCGGCTACGTGATGACCGAAGAGGAGTTGCTGGCGGCGTTCGATCGAGCGTGGTCCAATGAAGGGTTCCTGACCCGCGAGCACGAAGAGGCGCGTCTCGCGGCGGGGCGGGCCGCGCTGCGTCGGTTCCGGGAAGGGCAACTCCGACCGGAAGCCGTCGTCCCCGCCTACGTCGAACGGGAATTCAGCTTCACCCTGGACGGCGACCGCATCCGGGGCCGCATGGATCGCGTCGACATCGAGCGCCTGCCGGCGGGGGACGAGTCGGCCCACACCGGAGAGGCCCAGCTGGCGGACACGATGGCGCCTTCATTGCCCGGCCTGCATCCGGAGCGCGTGACGATCACGGACTACAAGTCGAGCGACGTCCGCGACCCGGCTCGCGCCCGAGAGCGGGCCCGTGAGTCACTACAGCTCCAGATCTACGCCATGGCCTACCAGGCCGAGACCGGGCGCTTGCCCGATTCCGTCCAGCTGTGGTTCCTCGAGTCGGGCCTGGTCGGGCGGGCCGAGGTGGACGAGAAGCGTCTCGAGAAGGCTCGCGACTCGATCCGTCGCGCGGCGAGTGGCATTCGAGCCCGCCGTTTCGAAGCCACACCGGATTACCTTGCCTGCGGCTACTACGCCTTCCGCGACATCTGCCCCGCGAGCGCGGCGAAATGATCGACGGGCTGGCAGCCATCACCTTCGACTTCGGCAACACGCTGGTCCCGTTTCCGGCCGGTCCTGATGGCAGCGTTGTCCGCCAGACGGCGGAATGCGCCGCCGACGTGGTCGGCTGCCCTGTGGACTACTTCATCCGGTTATGGGCCGAGGAGCGGCTCCGCCAGTTCACCGAGGAGGTGCCCGAGGGTCGTGAGGCCGTCCTGGACGTTCGCGTGATGCGGATCCTGGCCAGGCTGCGCGGCCGCCCGGCGCCGCCGCCCGGAGCTCGCTGGGACGACGGCGCGCTCGTCGAGTCCGCCTCGCCGGCGGAAGTCGCGGCGATCCTGAGCGCCTACGCGGACGCCTTCGTGCGAAACACGCCCGTGCCGCCGGCGATCGGTCCGATGCTGGCGCGGCTGGCTCGAGCCCACCGGCTCGGCGTCATCTCGAACTGGCCGCTCTCGCTCTCGATCCATCGTTTCCTGGAGGCCGCGGGTTGGGCGTGCCACCTTTCGGCGGTCGTCGTCTCGCACCGAGTCGGCGTCATAAAACCCCGGCCGGAGATCTTCGAGATCGCCGCGTCGGAGTTGGGCGTGGTCTCGGGGCCCGGGATCCTTCACGTCGGCGACGATCCGGGTGCTGACGTAGTCGGAGCGCAGAAGGTCGGCTGGCGCACGGCGTGGGTGAGGGTCAAGCCGGAGGACTCCCCGCTGCCCACCGCGACGCCCGCGCCGGATGCGCGACCGGACCTCACGATGGACTCGGTCCTCGACCTCGAGGGTGCGCTCGGTCTGCCCGACGGTCGCCGGGTTAAGTAGACTTGGGTGGATGGCAGCCAGAGATCGATTAGGCAACTGTCTCTTCATCGGCCTGGCAATCGTTGCGTGGGTCGTGGTCGCCCAGTTCGTGACCACGACCTATGCTCGCGAGGACCCGACCACCGGCCTCGTCGGAGCCGGCATGATCGGCCTGGCGTGCGGCCTGACGGCGGTTCCGCTCTTCTGGCTCGTGCCGTTCGCCCGGCACCGCAGGATCGCGCTGCTCGGCGACTGGGGACGGGCGGTGCGTCGCGGCGCCTGGGTCACGGCCGTCGTCGCTCTCTTCGTGACTCTTCGAATCCAGTCGGTCTTGAGCCTGCCGATCGCCGTCTTCGTCGTAGTGCTGGTCCTAATGGCCGAGATCACGCTCTCGATCGAACGGTAGCGCCTCCGATCGGTCGCCATCGTGGCCGCCCAAGACCGGCTAACCTGTACGAGATGGCCGAGCCTGGACTCGTTTCGACTTCCGCTGCCGCGCTGGCTCGCCTTTACGACGTCGACCTCTTAGAAGACCCGGGCGACATAGACCTGTACCTGGCCCTGGCCGCCCGGACGGGTGGCCCTGTACTGGAGATCGCTGCCGGTTCCGGGCGGGTGGCGGTGCCGCTCGCGGCCGCGGGGTATGAGGTCACGGCCGTAGACCTGGACTCCGCGATGCTGGCCCGGGCCGCCATCAGGGCGACGTCGGTCGGGCCGGAAGTCGGGGCCCGGCTCGCGTTGGTCGAAGCGGATCTCGTGGGTCTCAGCCTGCCCGGCGGAGCCCGATTCCGGCTGGCCATCCTCGCCCTGAACTCGCTCCTCCTGCTCGATGCCCACGACCTGCAGGAAGCCGCAATCGAGACTCTGGCCCGGCATCTCGAGCCCGGCGGGCTGGCCGTCGTCGACGTGTGGCTGCCCGAGGCGGGCGAGCTCGCCCGTTATGACGGCCGGATCAGCCTCGAATACGTGCGCCGCGATCCCGAGACGGGGTTGCAGGTCACGAAGACAGCCGCGGCGCAGCACGAGCCCGCTACCGGGCGCATCCGTCTGACCACGATCTACGACGAAGGCGAGCCCGGTCAGGCGCCCCGGCGCTGGGTTCGGGAGGATCGGTTGAGGTTGCTCAACGCCGACGACCTGCGGGCGATGGCCGAGTCCGCCGGGCTCGAGGTGGAGACGGTGGCAGGCGATTACGAGCTCAATCCCGTCGGCCCCCATGACGAACGGGCCATCCTCGTAGCGCGGAGGCGGGTGAGACCCGCCCCGCGACCTTGATATAGTCGGCGCGTGGCCAATCCGACCTCCATCCGTCTGCTAGTTGCGGAAGACGTGCCGCAGGTTAGTCAGCACGTGCGAAACCTGCTGAGCGTCCAGACGCAGATCAAGCTTCTGGAGGTTCTCAACGACGGTTCGAAGGTCATCGACGCGGCGAGGCAACTCCGACCCGACGCGGTGATGATCGACCTGCTCCTTCAGGGCAAGATCAAGGGCCCGCAGCTGATCGAGAAGCTGCGCGACTCCGGCCTGGACATCCCCGTCGTCGTCCTGACGGTGCCGCAGCATCCGCTCGCCCGAGACCCGAACCGCGGCATCGATGCCGTGCTGACCCTGCCGTTCAGCGGCTTCGAGCTCGTCAACACCCTGAGCCACGTCCTCACGGACCGCCAGGCTCGTTCTTCCGGCGCCTGCCGCGTCGTCTGCATCTTCTCGCCCAAGGGCGGTGTGGGCAAGACGACCATCGCCTTTAACCTGGCCGTCGCACTCGGCCAGCTCGGCGTGGCCACGGCGCTCATCGACGGCAGCCTGCAGTACGGCGACCTGCGGTCGCTGCTCAAGGTTCCGAGTGACGTCCCGTCCATCCTCGATCTGCCGACGGACCGCGTCCAGGAGTCTGACCTGCGCGACGTCATGTGGCGAGATCCGGCAGGCATCGACATCCTGCTCGCGCCGCCGCGGGTGGAAATGGCGGAGATGGTCACGCCACGCGACGTCGAGAAGACGATCTCGCTCCTGCGCCGGCTCTACCAGGCCATAGTCATCGACACGCCGACCATCCTGTCGGAAGTGACGCTGGCGCTGCTCGACGCGTGCGACGTCGTCCTGTCGGTCGTCACGTACGACTCGACCACGATCCACAACACGATCGCCGTCGC
>JBIOII010000007.1:0-42889 GCA_044449785.1 Candidatus Limnocylindrales bacterium | reverse complement strand
GGCGAGGCGGTGGCGGTCGTGGTCATAGCGACCTTCCTGATCGACTTCCTGGCGCCCGTCCTGAACCTGCCCGACTGGTTCCACCAGCTGGCGCTCACGGCTCACCTCGGCCAGCCGATGGTCGGCAACTGGGACCCGATCGGGATGGCCGCCTGCGGCGCGATCGCGGTCGGCGGTCTGCTGGTCGGCGGCATCGGCGTACGCCGTCGAGACATAGGCTGAGTCGGTGACCCGATAGTCCAGCACGCCGGGCCCCGTCCGTAAGGTCGCCGGCCCGGGCCTCGATAGAGTATGTTGCGTCTGGCGTGCAGCCGGACTGCACGTTATCGCGGCCGGAGTCTCGGTGGCGATGATGGCCACGACCGACAGACTGGGCTCGAGTAGCGCGACGCCCGTACATTCCGAGGGTCGATTGAGAATCTCCAAGACTCGCCAGCTCGGATCGGCACGCGCCGTGCGCGTCCTGGTGGCAGTCGTCGCTGCGGTCTCGTGGTGGGTCACGCCCACCGCCGCCCTGGCGGCGAGCCCGACCTCGAGTGCGGCCCCGGCCGTGAGCGACATGTCGACGTACTCCGCCGCCTGCGCGACGCCTCCGCCCGGCTATGCGATGTGCTTCGCTCTCAGGCGAACGGATATTGCGGCTACGGCGCAAGCCGGCGTCATGCCCGGTTTCGTGCCCTCGGGATATGGCCCGTCACAGCTCCAGAGCGCGTACAACTTGCCGTCCGGGTCGGCCGGGAGCGGCCTGACCGTAGCCGTTGTCGACGCTTACGACCTTCCGGACGCTGAATCGAGCCTGGCGACTTACCGGTCGCAGTTCAGCCTGCCTGCGTGCTCCTCCGCAAGCGGCTGCTTCCGCAAGGTCGATCAGAACGGCGGCACCAGCTACCCGGCCTCAGCGGTAACCTACGGTTGGGCTGGCGAAATCGCACTCGACCTGGACATGGTCTCGGCCATCTGCCCCAACTGCAAGATCCTGCTCGTCGAGGCAACGACCTCGAGCCTCGTGAACCTTGCGGCGGCCGAAGACACCGCCGTGGCCCTGGGCGCCAACGCCGTTTCGAACAGCTACGGTTCAATTGGCGAGTGGGCCGGTGAGGCCAGCTACGACGCCTACTACAACCATCCGGGCGTGATCATCACCGCCGCGACCGGTGACTGCGGCTATTTGACCGATGGCATTGGCCCCAATTGTCCCGGCCCGATAAGTGGCCCTTCTAGCATCGAGTGGCCGGCCGCCTCGCGGTACGTCCTGGGTGTCGGCGGGACCTCACTGCACACGGACACCAACGCCCGTGGCTGGTCTGAGACCGCGTGGTCCGGCACCGGCAGCGGCTGCTCCGTGTACGAGTCCAAGCCCAGCTGGCAGACCGACCCCGGCTGCAGCATGCGAACGAGCGCGGACATCTCCGCCGTCGCTGACCCGCTTACCGGGGTAGCCGTCTACGACTCGCACAACGGGGGCTGGAACGTCTACGGCGGGACCAGCGCGGCAACGCCGATCATCGCCGCAGCCTATATGCTGGCCGGGCAACCAGTGCCCGGCTCGTATCCGTTCCAGCAGCTGTACACCAGCACTACCGGCCTGAACGACGTCACCTCCGGCAGCAACGGCAGCTGCGGAGGCAGCTACCTGTGCACCGCCGGCGTCGGCTACGACGGGCCTACCGGGATGGGCACCCCGTGGGGCATTTCGGCCTTCGCGCCAGCGGTGAAGCCGGATGCGCCGACCGCCGTGATCGCGACCCCCGGTAACGCCCAGGCACTTGTTTCGTGGACCGCTCCCGCGTACGGCGGCTCTTCGTCGATTACCGGCTACACGGTCACGTCGAACCCCGGATCGTTCACGTGCGGCACGTCGGGTGCCACGAGCTGCGTCGTCGGCGGGCTCACCAACGGGCAGAGCTACACGTTCACGGTGACCGCGACCAACCTGGCCGGGACAGGCCCGCCTTCACTGCCGTCGGCTTCGGTGATTCCGGATACGTTCCCCGACCCGCCGACGGGCGCCGCTGCCGTGCGCGGAAACCTGTCGGCCACCGTCTCCTGGGCGGCCCCGGTCAATAACGGCGGCAGCACGATCACCCTGTACACGGTCACCTCGTCACCCGGCGGCCTCACATGCAACAACACCGTTGCGGGCAGCTGTACCGTGTCCGGGCTTACCCTGAGCGTGACCTACACCTTCACAGTCACCGCCACCAACAGCACGGGCCAGGGGCTGCGGTCCGACCCGTCCAATTCGATCGTGGCGGCGGCGCCGCCGGGGAAGCCCACCGCGGTAACGGGCATCCCCTCCGATTCTCGAGTTCTGGTTAGCTGGACGGCCGCGCCGGCCAACAACAGCTCCATCAGCAATTACACCGTCACGGCGGCGCCGGGCGGCCTGAGCTGCTCCACGAGCGGTGCGACCAGCTGCACCGTCGCCGGTCTGACCAACGGCATCGGATACCGGTTCACGGTCGTAGCCACCAACGGCATCGGGATCGGCGCCCCGTCGGACCAGTCCGGCCTGATAACGCCGCTCGCGGGCGCCACGTACCACACCGTTGCCCCATACCGGGTGCTCGACTCGCGTATCGTCAAGGGCGCGAGCCAGTTCCATTCGCGGGTCAAGCAGACGGTGCTCATCGCCACGGTCGCGGCGGGGGTTCCGACAACCGCCGTCGCGGTCACCGGCAACGTCACGATCGTCAACCAGACCGCGGGCGGCTACGTTGCCGTTGCCCCAAGCCTTACAAGCGGCGTCGAGCCCGGGACCTCCACGATCAATTTCCCGACAGGTGACATCCGCGCCAACGGCGTGACCGTGCCGCTGGCGGCCGGCGGCAATCTCGACTTCATGTACTGGGTCTCAAGCGCCGGGCCCACCGTGGACGTCCTGTTCGACGTGACCGGTTACTTCAGCGCCGACGCATCGGGTGCCACGTACCACACTCTGGCGCCGTCACGGGTCCTAGACTCACGCAGTTCCACCGGCGGCTCGCTATTCCACTCGCAGGTCAAGCAGACCGTCCTGATCGCCACGGTTGCCTCAGGCGTCCCGGCAAACGCGCTCGCGGTGACGGGCAACGTGACCGTCGTGGGCCAGACCGCGTTGGGCTACGTAGCCGTGGCGCCGTCGCTCACGAGCGGCGTCCAGCCGGGCACCTCTACGATCAACTTCCCGACCGGTGACATCCGCGCCAACGGGGTGACCGTTCCGCTGGCCGCGGGCGGCAATCTCGACTTCATGTACTGGGTCACGAGCACCGGACCCACGGTCAACGTCCTGTTCGACGTCACCGGCTACTTCTCAAACGACGCGACCGGGGCCACGTACCACACGCTCGTTCCCTACCGGGTCCTCGACTCACGCATCTCCAAGGGCGGCTCGCTCTTCCACTCGCAGGTCAAGCAGACCGTTCTTATCGCCACGGTGGCCTCGGGCGTTCCGACAACCGCGGTCGCCGTCACCGGCAATGTCACGATCGTCAACCAGTCGACGGGCGGCTATGTGACCGTGGCGCCGTCTCTCACTACCGGCGTGCAGCCCGGCACCTCCACGATCAACTTCCCCATCACCGACATCCGGGCCAACGGCGTGACCGCGCCGCTCGCCTCAGGCGGCAATCTGGACTTCATGTATTGGGTGTCGAGCGCCGGACCTACAACCCACGTGATCTTCGACGTGACCGGCTACTTCGCGATGTAGCCCGCGGCGGCAGAGGCGCCGCCGGCCCCACGCGGCAGATCACGACTCCTCCGGATCTCGTTCACGACTCCTTCACAGCCGGTCGCCAGTCTTCGAGTCGAGGTTGGCAAACGCTCCCGGCCGACTGAGAAGACTTCGGGGCGCGATTCGCAAGGAGATCGAAATGAGACACGGGAGCGGCTTCCAAGTTCTGGCCGCGCTGGTTCTGGTCGGGTTTATCGCGGCTCTCACCGCCGGCGCGTACGGCGCCGGATTCGCAGCTGGTTCGACTTCGGGTGCGACGAATGTCTCGCCCTGGGTTTACGGCGGTGCGTTCGGCGTCGGACACTTCGTCGGCTTCATCGTCACCATCCTGGTGCTTATCGTAATCTTCCGCGTGCTGGTGTTCGCCTTCGTCGGCCACCGCCACCCCTTGTGGGGCCATCGCGGCTACTGGCGGGGCGCCGGCGATCCGGAGGGCACGATGCCGGCCGGCGGGCCCGGCGGCTGGCACCGGGGCGAGTGGCACGACGCCGCCCAGGCCACCTTCGACGACTACCACCGCCGCGCGCATGGCACCCCGCCGGAGTCGACCGGCGGCGATCCCACCAAACCTGCGGCGAGCTGAAGACGCAGCGCGGCGCGCGCCCCGGACCGGCAGGTCCGACAGCCCGGCCGGCCGCCGGCCCCAAGCCGAGGGCGAAGGCGCCGAACCTTCGCCCTCGCCCGCACCTCCGCGCCGTACGATGAGGGCACAGTGAAAACCGTCCTGGTCGTTGACGACGAACCTCGCATTGTCGAGCTGGCTCGCGATTACCTCGAGCACGCGGGCTTCGGCGTCATCACGGCGACCGACGGACCTTCCGCCCTGACCGCCGTCCACGTTCGCAAGCCGGACGTGATGGTGTTGGATCTGGGCCTGCCGGGCATGGACGGCCTGGACGTGGCGCGGACAGTCCGGCGGGACTCCACGCTCCCCATCATCATGCTGACCGCCCGCGACGACGAGCTGGACCGCGTGCTGGGCCTGGAGATCGGAGCCGACGACTACGTGACCAAACCGTTCAGTCCGCGCGAGCTGGTGGCTCGGATCCGGGCCATCCTCCGCCGCGTCGACCGCGAGGCCGAGCCGCGCGATCGGATCGAGATCGGCGATGTCTCGATCGACGTCGCCCGGATGCGCGTCGCCGTATCCGGCCGGATTGTCGAGCTGACGGCGACCGAGTTCCAGCTGTTGGTGACGCTGGCCCGCCAGCCCGGCCGCATCTTCACCCGGTCGCAGCTCCTCGACGCGATCCACGGCGTCGCCTTCGAGTCGTACGAACGGGCGATCGATGCCCACGTGAAGAACCTCCGGCGCAAGCTCGAAGACGACCCGAGCCGGCCGCGATACGTGCTGACCGTCTACGGTATGGGCTATCGATTCGCCGAGGAGCCCGAGTGAGCGACTCGAGCCTTCCTCCGGACGGCGGTCTGGGCGATCCGGAACGGCCGGACCGGCGGCCTGACCGGGGCCATCGGAACCCGAGCCGGTCCGACTACCCCGGTTATCGCCGCAGGCCCTGGCGCCATCGGCCTCACGACAGGCCGCCCTGGTGGCCGGCCGGCGAACCGTGGCCGCCGCAGGGTGAGTTCCCGTGGCGCCGCGTTCGGCGGCTCTTCTTCATCCGGTTCGCGATCGGCGTCTTCCTGATCTTCGCCCTGGTCATCGTCGGACCGCTCATCGTCATCGGCCTGGTTCTCAGCGCCATCGGGCTGCCCGGCCCGACCACGGGGTTCCTTGCCGGCGCCATCCTGCTCTTCATCATCCTGGCCGTCGCCGGCGCGGCAGGCGGCGCGCGGCGGCTCGCGCTCCCCTTCGGCGACCTGATCGAGGCAGCAGGCCGGCTCGAGGCCGGCGACTACTCGGCCCGAGTGACGGAGTACGGCCGCGGCCCGCGCGAGTTGAAGTCGCTGGTCGGGGCGTTCAACTCCATGGCGGCTCGACTCGAGGCGGACGAACGGCAGCGCCGCTCGCTGCTGGCGGACGTCAGCCATGAGCTGCGCACGCCGCTGGCGGTCCTGCGGGGTGAGCTCGAGGCAATGATCGACGGGGTCCACCCGGTAGACGAGGCCCACGTGACCGCGGCCGTCGACCAGATCGGGATGCTCACGCAGCTCGTAGAGGATCTGCGGACGCTTGCCCTCGCCGAAGCGGGCACGCTGGCGCTGCACAAGGAACCGACCGATCTGGCGATCCTCGCCAACGACGCCGCTACTTCGTTCGAAGGGCTGGCGGCGTCGGCAGGGGTGCGGCTCGAAGTCGAGATGCCGGGCGAGATGCCACTGATCGACCTGGATCCGCTGCGCATCCAGCAGGTCATCGGCAACCTGGCCGCCAACGCACTCCGATACGCCCCGCCGGGAACCGCGGTCACGATCTCCGGTCGGATTCGACCGCTCGTAGTCGAGGTTTCCGTCGTGGACCACGGGCCGGGCATCGCTCCGGAGGTCTTGCCGAACCTCTTCGAACGGTTTGCCAAAACGGACGACTCGCGTGGATCGGGTCTGGGGCTGGCGATCGCGCGGCGGCTGGTCGAGGCCCACGGCGGGACGATCAGAGCCGAAAGCCGCGACGGCGGCGGCACGAACATCACCTTCGAGCTGCCGAGCGGGCTCGAGACGTGACGAGAGGCGGTCTCGCGACCGCCTCTCTGGAGGGTCCCGGCCCGCCGATTTCCGGCAGGCTGGGAGGATCAGCTCGGCAGCTGGCCGAGGGTGATGCTGAGCGTCGACGTGGTGCCGTCCTGGTGCTGAACCTGGAGCTTGACGACGTCGCCAGGATGGTGCGCGGCGACGGCGTCGATCAAGGTGGTGCTGTCAGGGGTCGGCGTTGAGTCGATGGAGAGGACGATGTCGCCCACCACGATGCCCGCCGTGGCCGCAGGTCCGCCGGCTGTCACTGCCACGACGACCGGTCCGGCCGTTCCGTCGCGGAGCTGGACGCCCATGTAGGCGCGACCGGAGTTGGTCACCTTTCCGGCGGCGATCAACTGATCGGCGATCGTCTTGGCACGATTGCTCGAGATGGCAAACCCGATGCCGGCAGCGGCGCCGCCGAGCTGCGGGTCGGTGGCGGCGAGGGTCGGGATGCCGACGACCTGGCCGTTGAGGTCGACGAGGGCGCCGCCGCTGTTACCGGGGTTGATGGCGGCGCTGGTCTGGATGACGTCCGGAAGCGCGTTGCCGTTCGGCTCGCTCACCTGCCGTCCGAGGGCGCTGACGATGCCCTCGGTCACGCTCGACTGGAGCCCCAGCGGGTTGCCCATGGCCAGCACGAAGTCGCCGACCGAGAGCTGTGAAGAGTCGCCGAAGGTCGCCGGACTCAGGCCAGGGGCGCTGATGCGGATGACGGCGATATCATCGGGGGTGTAGCTGCCGACGAGCGTCCCGGGATACGTATGGCCGTTGGACAAGGTGACGGTGAATGTGGTCGACGTTCCGACGACATGGGCGTTGGTCACGATGTCGCCCTTGGAGTCGTAGATGACGCCTGACCCGAGCCCGGCATCGGTCTCGATGACGACGACTGCCGGGGTCACCTGCTTGATTACCGCGACCATCTGATCCTGGAGGGTGAGAGCGGCGCCCGAAACCGCCGTCGATGTGGTCGGCGTTGAGGTCGCGGGAGTCGACGTCGCGGCCGGGAGCACGGCTGGGACGGTGTTCACCTGGGTTGGGGTTGCTGTCGCCACTGGGACCGCCGCGAGGTTCGCCGTCGTCCCATTGATCGCACCTGAGGCACATGCCGCCGCAACGACCGCCACGAGAGCGATGGTCGTGATGGGGGCGGCGATGCGCCGGCTGAATCGCCGCGTGTCGGACACCATGAGTACCTCCTGCTGGCCGCTTCTCTTGAATCTGCGGCACCGAAGTGAGGCCCATGGTTGGCCCGCTCGCTGAATTGAACCTGAAGCTATCGGCCAATGGGCCGCGGCAGATCGATGAGGTCCTCAGCTAGGGACCGGGCACCGCCCTCGGCTCTTTGGACGGTCCTACAGGAGAGTTGCGGTAGTCGTCGCCAAAGCAGATGGAATCGAAGATGAAGAGCCGCGTCGTGCCGTCGCGCCAGGCGTCGGCCGGCAGATTCGCCTTGCGGCAGACCGCCGAAAGCATCGCGCCCTCATCCCACCCCTGCTCGGTCGCAACCTGGGGCAGCAGCAGCGCCCGGCGCCCGCCCCTCTCTACGACGATGCCGTGGCGTCCTGCCACGAAGCCGGAGGGGTCGTGCAACTCCACCGGCGGCTCGAGGACCGAGACCTCCAGCTCGAGAGCCGGCAGTTCCGACTCATCGACCGGCAGGAAGCGCGGATCATCGAGTGCGGCCGCGACGGCCGCCTCGCGAACGTTCAGCCACAACGAGACGTCGAACCGCATCAGGCCGATGCAGCCGCGCAGCTCGCCGTGCTCGTGGAGGGTCACGAAAGCGGCGGCCGGGGCGGCGAGGGCTGGAGGAACGGGACCGCTGATCGGGTCCACGGGCGCGGTCCGGCACACTGCCGTCTCGATCGCGCGGCGGGCGATGGCCAGGAGCTGGCGCCGGTCCGATCTATCGAGTTGCTCCACTAGTGCCTCGCTGACTCCCCTGCAGGAGGCTACCCAGCCAACCGCTCCGCGCCAGAGTCCAATGGCGTGTTGTTAAGCCACCGGCCGGCGGATCGGCTAACGTCTGGACGGCGGCGGATCGTCGCCGCAGCCTGGCTCCGAGACCGGAGACGATCATGAAGAATCTCATCGCCGGCGTCGACTGCTCTACGCAGTCGACCAAGGTCGTCTTGGTCGATCCGAAGACCGGCGAGATCGTCGCGTCCGGAAGCGCGGCACATGCCGTCACCGGCACCGGCGGCGCTCGAGAGACTCATCCCGAAGTCTGGTGGCAGGCGCTGTGTGCGGCTCTCGTGCAGACCGGGATGGCCGATCGAATCGCCGCGATCGCGGTCGCCGGACAGCAACACGGCCTGGTCTGCCTGGACGCCGCAGGCAGGCCGCTTAGGCCGGCGATGTTATGGAACGACACCCGCTCAGCCGGCGATGCCATCGGGCTGGTGGAGGCATTTGGCGGACCGAATGTTTGGGCCGCTCGAATCGGGGTCGTGCCGGTTGCCTCGTTCACGGCGTCGAAATGGGCGTGGCTCCGGCGGGTCGAGCCGGACGCGGCAGCGGCTACGGCGGCGATCCGCCTGCCGCACGACTACCTGACGGAGCGTCTGACCGGGGTCGGCGTGACCGATCGCGGCGACGCCTCGGGCACGGGCTGGTGGTCCACGGAAACCGAGGGCTATGCCGCCGGAGTTCTCGAATTGGCCGGCATGCGGCTCCCCGCCGAGCTCCTGCCGAGGGTTCTGAAGCCGACCGAGGCCGCAGGCGTGGTGACCGCGGCAGCGGCCGCCGCGACCGGGTTGCCGGCCGGTGCGCTCGTCGCCCCCGGCACCGGAGACAACATGGGCGCCGCCCTGGGGCTCGGCATCGAGCCCGGAAAGCCGGCCGTGAGCCTCGGCACCTCGGGCACGGCATACCTCGTTTCGACCAGGCGGACCGCCGACGCGTCGGGCGACGTGGCCGGCTTCGCCGACGCATCGGGCCGCTTCCTGCCGCTTGCTTGCACGCTGAACTGCACCCTCGCCGTGGAGCGGATGGCGCAGTGGCTCGGGCTCGATCGGGACGACGTATTGCCGAGTGCCGGCGTCGTCGCCCTGCCCTACTTCGACGGGGAGCGGACGCCGAACCTGCCCGACGCCTCGGCTGCGGTTCTGGGTCTGCGCCACGAGACCGATCCACGCTCGATCCTCATGGCTACCTATGAGGGCGCCGTGATCGGTCTGCTGGACGCGCTCGAAACTCTGGACCGATGCTCGTCGGGCATCGACCCTGATGCCGCTCTCATCTTGATAGGCGGCGGCGCGCGCAGCCGGACGTGGCGGGAAGTGGTCGGGCGGCTGTCGGGCCGGGCAATTCTCGTCCCGGCTGCCACCGAGCTGGTGGCGCTCGGCGCCGCGGTGCAGGCCGCCGCCACGCTCACCGGCGAGGATCCGCAAGGGGTGGCCGCGCGCTGGCACACGAGTACCGGCACTCTGATCGAGCCGGTGGTGCGGGACGTCGACACCATTTCCCGCCACCGAGCCGTTCGCGGGCTCGCTCTCGATGCCGTGCAAAACCCGCGCGGCCGGACATGATCATCCGGTCCGGCGACGAGATCGTCGTTTGGCCACCCGCTCCCTCGGGCGGGTCCCTCGGGCCCTTCGGCACTTTGCCGGCGGACAGTTCGGAACGAGCATAGGCCGCGAGGAATCGTCTCCGTGCGACAGGCCACGCCATTTCACGATCCGACTCGCCGCCCCGCCACGCCCGCAGTGCTGGGGTTGGCCGAGGCCGACGGTGCCGTCCGCTGCGTCGCCTGCGCCCATCGCTGTCTGATCAAGCCGGGGCGCGCCGGAATCTGCCGCGTCCGCGAGAACCGGGACGGCGCGCTCGTGACGGTGGTCTTCGGGCAGGCCGTGGCCGCCAACGCGGACCCGATCGAGAAGAAGCCCCTCTTCCACGTATACCCGGGCAGCGTGGCGTACTCGATCGCGACGCAGGGCTGCAACTTCCACTGCCTGCATTGCCAGAACTGGTCGATCTCGCAGGCCGATCGCGACGGCCTTGCAGTCAGGACCTTCGCGCTCACGCCGGCTCGAGTCGTGGCGGCTGCGCAGGCCGCGGGCTCCCGCAGCATCGCCTACACCTACACGGAGCCGACGGTCTTCATCGAGTACGTGCTCGAAACCGCCCGGCTGGCCCGCGACGCCGGTCTGGCCAACCTCCTGGTCACCAACGGCTACCAGACGCCCGAAGCGCTCGATCTGCTCGCCCCGCTGGTTGCCGCCGCCAACGTCGATCTCAAGTCGTTCGACGATCGTTTCTACCGACGCGTCTGCGGGGCCACGCTGGCACCGATCCTGGCGACGCTGACCGGCATGCACGAGAGGGGCATCTGGATCGAGGTGACCACGCTGCTGATACCCGGGTTGAACGACGACCCGGCCGGGCTGCGCGCCCTGGCGCGCTGGCTGGTCGCCGAGCTCGGGCCCGAAACGCCCTGGCACGTCAGCCGTTTCTTCCCGACCTACCGGCTGAACGATCTCGACCCGACGCCGGTGGCCACGGTCGAGCGAGCCGTGGAGATAGGCCGCGATGCAGGCCTGCGCCACGTCTACTCGGGCAACGTCAGCGACGGCGACGAGGACACCCACTGCGCCGGTTGCGGGGAGACCTTGATCCGGCGCCACGGGTTCTACGCGAGGCCTGCGGCCGCGCTGGCAGGCGACAGCTGCGCCCGGTGCGGGCATCGGCTCGCGGGCGTTGGGATCGCCGGTCACCGGCCCGCCGCAACCGCTTCGAATCCCGGCGGTGGCCTCAATTGAGCGGCCAGCCCCGCCGGCCCGCCGTCGCCGGCACCTTCTACCCGGCTCGGCCGGCGCAACTGGCCGAGCTGGTCGAGGAGCTGATCGCGGCCGTCACGCGCGTCTCGCGCCCGGAAGGCCTCGCCACGGACGAGGTGCTCGGCTTGCTGGTTCCACATGCCGGGCTCGTCTACTCGGGCGCAACGGCGGCCCTGAGCTGGCTCCTGGCCGGCGAGATCGGCCCCACGACGATAGTTCTGGCAGGCACCGACCACCAGGCGCGAGCCACCGGCGTCGGGGTCTGGACCGGCGGGCCCTGGCGAACGCCGCTCGGCGATGTCCCGGTGGACGATGCCCTGGCCGGCGCCATCGCCGCCCTGGGATCGCCGTTCGAAGCTGACGACGATGCCCATAGAGACGAGCATTCCCTCGAGGTCCAGCTGCCCCTGCTCGCACGGACCTGTACGGAGGCGAGGATCGTGGCGCTGGCAGTCAGCCCGAGGCTCGCAAACCACAACTCGGCCGGCGCAAGCCTCGGCCGGCTCCTCGCGGAGAAGCGCGCCGCCGGCGAGAAGATCCTCCTCGTGGCGAGCTCGGACCTGGCCCACTATCCGCCGGCACGAATATGCGAAGAGGTTGACGCCCAGCTGATCGAGCCGTTGCTTCGTCTCGACCCCGACGGAGTGTGGGCGACGGAGAACGCGATCCTCCGCGCCGGACGGCCGGGAGTCGTGTGCGGGCTGTGCGGCATCGATCCGGTGCGAGTCGCTCTCGCTGCGCTCCAGGTGATGGGCGCGCGCGGCGGCTTCCTGCTCGGCGAAGCCACGTCGGCCGACGCCGGCGCCGATCCGCGCCGTACGGTCGGCTACGCGGCCGCGGCCTTCGTCTAAGCTGAGCGCATGGGCGCCGACACAGAGCATTGGGCCGACTACTACGCGGTCACGGTCGAGCGACCGGCGTGGCAGACGGTCCGGCTGGCCATCGACAAGTTCCGGACGGAGGACGCGTCGTTGCCCGCGCCGGCCGCTCGCTTCGCCGTAGACCTGGGCTGTGGCGCCGGACGCGACGCGCGCGAGCTGCTCCGAGCCGGCTGGCGCGTCCTGGCGGTCGATCGTGAGCCGGCTGCCCAAACAGCGCTGGAGGGCGCCGTCGAGGAGAACCTTCGCGCCCGTCTCCAGATACAGATCGAGGACCTCGCCAGTGTCCGAGTTCCACCGTGCGAACTGGTCAACGCCAGCCTCAGCCTGCCGTTCCTGGCACAGGACGCGTTCCGGGCAACCTGGGGGCGTATCGCGGCCGCGCTCGGGCCCGGTGCCCGATTTGCGGCGATGCTGTTCGGCGACCACGACGAGTCCGCATCCGACCCGACGATGACGTGCCTGCCTCCAGATCAGGTCCGGGCGGATCTCGCGGGCTTCGAGATCGAGCACTGGTCGGTCGAGGAAGACGACCGCCCGACGGCGCTTGGGGAGCCGCATCACTTTCATCTCATCGAATTCGTGGTCCACCGGGTCGCCTAGCGGGCGAGTCGCAACTGCCGCCGTCAGATGCACCCGGGGGCGGCAATCCGCGCAAAGCTGGCCGAATTCGTGTATTAATACCCTCCCTGCATCGACCGGCGGCCGAGGACACGGCTACGCCGGCGATCGCAGCGGCGGCGCGTCGCGAAGAGAGTTGGACTGGGACTCACAGCAATTCCGGCGCGAGTTCACGAGTCCTTCACAAGCCACGCTCAGGCTTCAGGATGAAGTTGGCCGCGCGCTCCGGCCGGCAACTCATCGCACAGATGGCGCATCAGCCCAAGGAGACTCAATGACATCGGAGATCGCCGACAGCGCACCCGCGCACGCCGCGATCGAGGTCGACCCTCGCGCCAGGTTCGAAATCCTGGGCGCGATAATGCTCGCCCTCTTCCTTGGCGCCCTCGACCAGACCATCGTCGGTCCGGTCCTGCCGAAGATCTCGACCCAGCTCAACGGGGCCGACTTCTACACCTGGGTCGTGACCTCGTATCTGGTCACGAGCACGGCCGCCATCCCGATCTACGGCAAGCTGTCGGACTACTTCGGGCGCAAGCCGATGCTGGTAGTGGGAATCTCCATCTTCCTCGTCGGGTCTGCGTTGTCCGGCTTGAGCCAGACCATGGCGGAGTTGATCCTGTTCCGAGGCATCCAGGGCATCGGTGCGGGCGCCCTCTTCCCAATCTCGCTGGCGGTCATCGGCGACCTGTTCACCCCGGCCGAGCGAGGCAAGTACCAGGGCCTGTTCGGCGGTGTCTTCGGCATCGCCTTCCTGATCGGCCCCTTCCTCGGCGGAGTCCTCACCGACAACATCTCCTGGCACTGGATCTTCTTCGTCAACCTGCCGGTCGGGGCCATCTCGCTGTATCTGATCGCCAGGCTGCTGCCCACCCACCGCAAGGAAGGGGCACGCTTCAACCTCGACCTGCCGGGCGTGATCACCTTTACGTTCTCGGTGGTTCCGGTACTGATCGCCCTGACCATCGCCGAGACCGGCAGCTGGACCGACCCCGCCGTCCTCGGCTGGTTCGCCACCGGCCTCCTCTTCCTGCTCGCCTTCATATTCGCCGAGACTCGCGCCGAAGAGCCGATGATCCCGCTCAGCCTCTTCCGCAACCGTACGTTCGCGGTGTCCGCTGGGGCGACGTTCCTGGCCGTGTTCGGCTTCTCGACGCTGATCATCTTCCTGCCGCTCTGGTTCCAGATCGTGCAGAACGCGAGCACCACTGCCTCGGGCTACGACCTATTTCCATTCCTGATCGGGTTGATCGTCAGCTCGATCGCGGCCGGCCAGATGGTCAGCCGGACCGGCCGCTACAAGACGCTGATAGCCATATCCCTGGTCACGATGACCGTGGGCCTGGCGTTCTTTGTGAACCTCCGAGCCGACACGCCGACGCCGGTTCTGTGGGCATGGATGCTGGTCGCCGGCATCGGTGTCGGCCCGTCGATGGCCATCTTCACCCTGATCGTCCAGAACGACGTTTCCTTCGACATGCTGGGGACCGCGACCAGCGACCTGACCCTCATCCGCCAGATCGGGACGTCCGTCGGACTGACGATCGCCTTCACCCTCTTCCGCAACAACCTCAACTGGGGTCTGCTCCACGACTCGATCGTGACGGCGCTCCCACAGGGCGCACCCGCAGCCCTGGTGCCGGCTGCGCCGCCTCCTGGGTTCGATCCCGGCTCGCTGACGGCGGTCGGCGGGTCGCCGACGGCCTTCCTATCGCAGATCCCTGCCCAATACCAGGCCTACTTCGTCACGGGCTTCCACCAGGCCTTCTCGATCGCCATCGCCAACTCGATCTGGATCGGTGTTGGAGCGGCATTCCTCTCCTTCGTGGCCGTCCTGGCGCTCAAGGAGAAGCCGCTCCGGGCCCACTTCCACGCCGAGCAGACCGCTCGAGCTGGAATTCACCGGCCGGCCAGCGGCCCGGCGACGGCCGCGAAGTAGCCGTCTCTCCCGTAATCGTTTCAGCGTGGCCGCGGGCTCAAGCCTGCGGCCACTTCTCTTCGAAGACGACGTCGCTCCTCGGCAGTCGCGCCGCACCCGCCGCGCTCTTTGGCCGCAGCGCCGCCGCGCTCGGATGCCCTATGGCAACGATCGTTCGCACGAACCACGAACCTGGCAGGCCGAGGATGCCTCGGATCGGCTCGCGCTTCTCGGTCATCACCCAAGTGATGCCGGCGCCAAGGCCGAGCATCGAGGCGGCCACCAGGATGCGCTCGGCGGCTCGCCCTTCGTCGTAGGCGAGCAAGACCGCCTTCCCGGCATCGTCGGGGAGGACGATGGCGATGGCCGCCGTCGCCGTCTGCAGCGCTCGCGTCTGCGGCGCGGCCGCGTCGGCGAGCCGCTCGATCGTGGATCTGTCGCGCAGCACAACGAAGCGCCATGGCTGGGAGTTGGAGCTGCTGCCGGACCAGCGGGCCGCGTCGGCGATAGCGTCGAGCTCCGATTGCGCGACCGGCCGGTCCGTGAAGTCGCGGATCTGGCGGACGCTTATCAGTGGTCGGACGCGTTCTGCCGCCTGGCCGGATAGGTCGTTCATCGGATTCCTCCTGTTCGGCCTGCGGGCACCACCTCCGCCGGCCGCAACCGGCCGAACATATCGCGTCCGAGACGGGGATGGAAGAGGCCGGCCGATCACGCTCTGCCAGAGGGAACGCCGGACCGCGAGCCACCGAATCGAAGGACCTCGGCGGGACCCGTCAGGCCCTGTAACCGCACCATGGCGCGGCCCTTCGACCGACCGGCGCGACGGATCGGCCGGATTGGGGGAGAATCGAGACGTGTTAGCGAGACGGCCCGGGGCCCGTTGGATGGGGGCCCTGGTATTGCTGCTTTCCGCGGCCGTGGGAGCCTGCGGCAGCCCAAACGTCACCGCTTCGCCGGCGCCGACTAACACCCAATCGGCGACCGCCACCATGGCCGCGGCCACTTCCACTCCGACCACGGCCACTCCGACGCCCACTCCTTCGGGGACGGCCTCGCCAACGCCGTCCCCGTCACCCAAACCCGGAACCGTGCTGCCCAACTTCAGCCACGTCTACCTGATCATCATGGAGAACAAGGAGTACGGCAGCATCGTCGGGACGACCGCGGCCCCGTATATCAACGGCCTGATCGCCCGCTACGGTATGGCCACCAACCTCTACGCCGAGACGCATCCGTCGGAGCCCAACTACATCGCGCTGACCTCGGGCGGCTTGCAGGGGACCTCCACTGACGGCTCGTACGACCTCTCGGTCACGAATCTCTTCGACCAGGTCGAGGCATCGGGCCGGACCTGGCACGTGTACGCGCAGGGTTATCCGGGCAAGTGCTTCGAGGGTTCGCTATCGGCAGGGGTCGTCGACGGCCCGGGCGCAGCCGGCGAATACGTCCGCAAGCACAACCCGGCGATCAGCTACAAGTCGATCAACCAGAACCTGACCCGCTGCGCCAACATCACGAAGCTGGCCGGTTTCGACCCTGCCGCGGCCGATTTCGAGATGATCGTCCCGAACCTGATCAACGACATGCACAGCAGCTCCGTCGGCGCGGGGGACGCATTCCTCAAGGCGTTCGTGCCGCAGATCGTCGGCAGTCCCGCCTTTGCCAACTCAGTTCTGTTCATCACCTGGGACGAGGGCTCGAGCAGCCTGAAGGGCGGCGGCCACATCGCCACGGTGATCGTCAGCCCCGGGATGACGCCTGGCTCACGCTTCACCGGAGCCGCCTCTCACTACTCGATTCTGCGAACCATCGAGCTGGCCTGGGGCATGCCGCTCCTGGGCGCCGCCGCTACCGCCTCGACGATCACGCTTCCCTACTGACCGGCGGCCGCAGCGTATAGACCCGGCCCTGCTTGCGCTCGAGGTCCTCGAGCTCGGTCGTCGTGCGGACCTCGTACGAGGCGAGCTCGACCAGTTCGTCGGTCGGCAGGTAGCGGCGGCCCGGGTCGCCTACCAGGACGTCGATCCCGCGGTCCCGGGCCCGACGCAGCCACGGCAGAACGCGCCCGCCAAGGCCGGCGTCGTACCAGCAGTCGCCGGCCAGGACGACGTCGACGTCCGGCGGCTCCTCCTCGAGAACATCGCGGTGCACGACGGCCACCCGGCGGCCGTTGGCGCGCGCGTTGAGCCCGATCGCCGCGGCGGCGAATGCATCGATATCGGCGCCGGTCGCCTCCGTCGCACCCGCGTGCATCGCCGCGATCGCGCACAGCCCGGAGCCGGATGCCAGGTCGAACACTCGGCGCCCCGCAACGGCTTCCGGACGCGCGCGCAGGTACCGGCCGATTGCGAGCCCGCCCGCCCAGGCGAACGCCCAGTACGGGAGGGCGGCGTCCGGATCGTGGGTCTCGATCTGGACGGCGCGCCAGAGGGTCAGCACATCGTCGGCCAGGTGCAGGCGGATCTCCTCGAGACCCGGGACGGGACGGAGGTTCGTGCGGCGCAGGACGAACGCACGGGACGACGCAGCCATGGTCGTACTCTAGCGGGCCTCAGACGGCAGACCGCGTACTGTTGCTCGAGCGAGCCGCCGGGAGCGCGCCTGCCGGCCCGGCCTGTTCACGTGGCTTCATGCGCGGCATCATTCCGCGGGGCAACAGAGCATGAAGGAGACCGTTCTGCAGTGGCCGTGAGCGAGCGCGCCGGTAAGCCGGCCGAGCCTTCGATGCTGGTCGACGTCGACCGGCTTATCGGCGCCTACTACGACATCCACCCGGACCCGAGCGTGCCATCACAGGCCGTCGCGTTCGGCACGTCCGGCCATCGCGGCTCGTCGCTCAACGGCTCGTTCAACGAGGATCACATCCTGGCCACGAGCCAGGCTATCTGCCGCTACCGCAAGAGCCGGGGCATCGACGGCCCGCTCTTCATCGGCAAGGACAGCCACGCGCTGTCGGATCCGGCCACGCGTTCGGCTCTCGAAGTGCTCGCCGCGAACGACGTCTCCGTCCTGATCGACAGCGCCGACGGATTGACGCCGACCCCGTCGGTGTCGCACGCCATCCTGACCTACAACCGCGACCGGACCGACGGCCTGGCCGACGGCATCGTCGTTACTCCGTCGCACAACCCGCCGGAGGACGGCGGCTTCAAGTACAACCCTCCGAACGGCGGCCCGGCCGACACGGACATCACCGGCGCGATCCAGTCGGACGCCAACGATCTGCTCCGGGCCGGCCTCAAGGGCGTTGAGCGGGTGACGTACGAACGCGCCATGGCCGCGGCGGGTCGCTACGACTTCACCGGCGTGTACGTTGCCGATCTGGCACGCGTGGTCGACATGGATGCCATCCGGACCTCGGGCATCAAGCTCGGCGTCGATCCACTGGGCGGCGCGAGCGTGGGCTACTGGGGCGCGATCCGCGACCGCTATCACCTGGACCTGACCGTCACCAACGAAGTCGTCGATCCGCAGTTCGGTTTCATGACCGTGGACTGGGACGGCCGGATTCGAATGGATCCGTCGTCGCCCTACGCGATGGCTCGGCTTGTCGCTCTCAAGGACCGCTTCGACGTCGCGTTCGCCAACGACACAGACGCCGACCGTCACGGCATAGTCGCCGGATCGGCGGGGCTGATGAACCCGAACCACTTCCTGTCGGCCGCGGTCGCGTATCTGTACCGCAACCGCGGCTGGCGACCCGACGTCGCGGTCGGCAAGACGCTGGTTTCGACCAGCATGCTCGACTACGTGACAGCCGACCTCCATCGCAAGCTGCTCGAGGTCCCGGTCGGGTTCAAGTGGTTCGTGGACGGTCTCGTCGACGGCTCGCTCGGTTTCGGCGGAGAAGAAAGCGCCGGGGCGTCGTTCCTGCGCCGTGACGGCACGGTTTGGACGACCGACAAGGACGGCCTGATCGCCTGCCTGCTGGCCGCGGAGCTGACCGCCGCAACCGGCCGCAATCCAGCCCAGGCGTACGGGCAGCTAACCGACCGTTTCGGAACGCCAGCTTATCGCCGCATCGACGCTCCGGCTACTCGCGATCAGAAAGCGATCCTGGCGAAGCTCTCGCCGGCCCAGATCCACGCCACGCAGCTGGCCGGCGAGCCGATCAAGGCGGTGCTGACCCGTGCGCCCGGCAACGACGCCCCGATCGGCGGGGTGAAGGTCGGCACCGAGCACGGCTGGTTCGCCGCCCGCCCATCGGGAACCGAAGATGTCTACAAGGTCTACGCCGAGAGCTTCCTAGGCGAAGAGCATCTGGAGCGAATCCTGGAGGAGGCTCAGGCGGCGGTGGCCGCGGCGCTGATCGCCGCGGGGTGAGTCTGCCCTTCGAGCGGGCTCTGCCGCCTGGTGACGCCCCGAACAGGGTCATGGGGCGGTGCGGCACGGCACCATCGCGGTGCGCTTCGCTGAGAGCCGGCGTGGCAGGGCTACGCACCTTGGTTGACGCCGGGCAACGGCTCCAGGAGACGTGAGGGCCACCTACAGTCGACCCAAAAGTACTGTTCGCGTGGGCCGTAAGGCCGGTCTTGACGGCCTGCGATGCTCGTCTAACGTTGACCCGCAGACGGCCCGCAATCATGAGTGCAACGGTGTATCAGCTCGATCATCAGCAGAATGTCACGACCGCCCGAGCGCCCAGCCAGGCGGTGAACTCGCTCACGCGAGAGTTTCTCGCCGTCCTCGTCAACGAGGAAGTGGCGGGGATAGGTCGCACCGTCGCCCAGATCGTGCGAGGCGACGGCTGGCACGAGGCCAAGGCATCGGGGGTGCTGGTCGCCTCCGTCGTGGCGTGGCTCGGTCCCGACTCGGTTCGCCCGCTCGGCTTCTACGCCAACGGCACGGGCCCCGTCGAAATCCTCGCCAAAGTCGGGAACTTCTACCTTACCGGCCACGGCATCGACAGCGAGGAAGATGTCACCGTCAACTGCTGCCAGCGCCACCGCGCCCGTTTCAGCCAATCGAGGTTCGAGGATCTCGACCTGGACGAGCCGAACCCGCGCTTCACGATGGGCAGCCCCCTCGCACAGCGAGCCATCGGCCGAATGGCCGTCGTGCTGGCCGAGGAGATCGATCCGGAGATCGCCCGAGTCGTCCTCGGGGCCTGACGAGACGCGGCCCACAACCACACTTCGAGCATCGAAGATCGAAGCCGGCGCCCCAGGTGCCGGCTTCGATGGTTAACGGCGATGGTGTCGCTCTGGCTAGCAGGCTGGCGGGCCCAATAGCTTGCCTGTGGAGTCCAGCCCGTAGCCGTACGGGTAGACGGCACCCTGGCACGCGGTCTTGCCGACACGAGGAGCATCGGCTGCGGTCTTGGGCCACGTGTACGGGGTCGTGCCCGTGAACGGCTGGCTCCCTAGCAGAACGTTCGCGAGCCCTTCGCTCTCAGTTCCGGGCAACCAGGCGGCTACGACGGCATCGGCCTGGTTGCTGATCCCGTTCAGCATCACCGGTCGCCCGGAGATGATGACCACGACCAGCTTGTCGACCAGGGGCCGCACCCTGGCGATCACCGCCAGATCGTCGGCCGGAAGCGTCAGCGTCGAGGAGTCGCCGACCCCCTCGGCGTACGGGCGTTCGGCGACGACGACCACGCCAACCGATGCGTGAGTGTCGGCGGAGAAGTCGCCCGTGGCGTTGTACGTGAGGCCGCTGCCGAGCTGGGACTGGAGCGAGGCCTTGAGGGTCGTCCCGGCCGTGACGTCGCCGGCCTGGCCTTGCCAGCTGAGCGTCCAACCGCCGGACGCAATGCCGATGTCGTCGGCGCCGACCCCGGCCAGCAGAACCGACGCGTTCTTAGCGATCGGCAGGAGATTCGGGGCGGTCTTGAGAAGGACCGCGGACTCGCTCACGGCCTTGCTTGCGACCGCGCGATCCGCGGCCGACCCGACGTCGTTCCATTTGTTGGCGGGCGGCATTGGATTCTCGAAGAGGCCCATCTCGAACTTGACGCGCAGGATGCGGGACACCGCGTCGTCGATGCGCGACTGGGGAATGTCGCCGCTCTGAACCAGAGCCTTGAGCGTCGACTGGAACTTCGCGTAATCCTGCGGGACCATGATCATGTCCTCGCCGGCGTTGATCGCGGCCTTGACCGAGGCCGAGTAGTCGCTCGGGTTGATCTGATCGACGGCGCCCCAGTCTGAGACGACAAAACCGGTGAAGCCGAGTTGCGTCTTGAGGACGTCGGTGATCCAGTGCTTATCGCCGGTCACCTTGCCGCCGTCCTGCGTGCTCGAGAAGGTGGTCATGATGATCCTGGCACCGCTCTTGACCGCGCTCTCGTAGGGCGGCAGGAAGAGCGTGCTGATCGTTGCGTTGTCGAGCTGATCGACGCCCTGGTCGAGCAGATACGGTCCGGTCGGGCCGGTGGCCGTCGAAGAACCAAAGGCCGTCCCGCCGTCCCCGATGAAGTGCTTCGGGTCGCCGACGACCGTATTGGAGTCGGTCAGGCTGTTGCCCTGGAGGCCGGCCAGGCAGGCCGTCCCGAGCTGGCTGACCAGGCCGGTGTTCTCGCTGTAGCCCTCGTACGTCCGACCCCAGCGGACGTCCTGGGGGACCGCAACGACCGGGCCGAACGTCCAACGCACGCCCGAATCGTTCATCTCAGTCGCCGTGACCTGGCAGACCTGCTTGACGAGCGCGGCATCGTGCGTCGCACCGAGGCCGATGTTGTGCGGAAAGATCGTGGTGCCGGTCATGTGCGAATCGCCGTGAACCATGTCGGCGCCGTACAGGATCGGGATGCCGAGCCGAGTTCCGAGGGCCGCGTTCTGGTAGCCGGCCACCATGGCGTACCAGTTCTGGGCGGTGTTAGCGGTGTTCTTCGGGTTGCCATCGCCGCCGGACAGCACGCTCCCCAGAAGTGCGGAGGCGGTCCCGGCCGGATCGACGCTGCCGTTCTCGATCTGGGTCATCTGGCCGATCTTCTCGTCCTGGGTCATCTGGGCGAGGAGCAGGGCCACCCGCTGGTCGGCGGTCTTGGTCGTGTCGAGCCAGGGTCGGGCCGCGGATCCGCTTGCCGCCGGACTGCCGGCGAGGCCGGCGGTCGCGGGGGTGGAAGCGGCCGGCGTACCGGTCGCCGACGATGTTCCGCAGGCGGCGACGAATACCGCGATGGCCGCGAGACCAAAGCGGATCGCGGCGCCGCGGTGGGACGCGCGTGAGCGACTGGACGCGGAAAGCATCGACCCTCCTTCAAAGCCCAGCCGGACTGAGCCCCACCGGCGGGCGATGGACCCGAATTGCCACGGATCGTACCGCGGCACCGACCGGCCATTGCGGGCCGCGCCTTTCCAGACGAGGCCTCGACGCGTTTTGTTCACACCTAGTTCGGCGGCCGGCGGCGCAGCGCGGGACAGAGGCGCGAGCCCCGTGACTCTCCCACGAGCCCTTCCGACGATCAGCCTTCCGCCCGAGCACGGAGCTCGAGCACATGCTCCCACTCGTGCTCCAGCAGCCGGCGAAGCATCCGCGTGGCGGTCCGCGGCGGCTTTCCTTCACCGCGCTCGATGACTCTCGTCAGCTCCTCGGGCGTCATGCGACGGAGGCGCTCGAGCACCAGGGCGCGTTCGGCGGACAGTGCCTCCCACGGGTCTTCGCCGGCGGCCTCGACGGCTACCACTGCCGCGTTCGCGCCGGCCAGCGTCCCGAGGGTCGAGCTGACGTAGGCGCATTCCGACCCGGCCACGTGCGACAGGATGGCGGCAGCCGACCTACCACCCGACGCCGGCTTGACGGCTAGTGGCTCCCGTTGCGCCCGGGCGGCGGCCAGCAGCTCCTGGCGAGACCACTCGGCCCAGCGCAAGAGGCGGGCGGCGTCGGCCGCGGTGAGCGGCTCCCGGTCCGTCGGAAAGGACTGCTGGCCGAAGCCCAGGACTCTGCGCTCGATGACGTGTTCGACCACTATCAGCTGGATCGGCTCAGGGTCGGCCACGGTCTCGCCGTGGCGGCGCAGGAACTCGATACGCTCGAGGATGGCGGATCGGGCGACTTCGATCGCTCCCTCCGTGGTCGGACCCACAGTGGAGCAGCCTGGCAGACTCGGGACGTATACCCAGGTCTTGCGGTGCTGCGGGCCCGACTCGAGGTAGAGGTCGAAACGCATTGGACTAGCGGGCGAGAGCCTTCTCCGGGGCCACGAACTCGATGCCGTGGGCCTCCGCGACAGCCTTGTAAGTCACCTTGCCGGCGATCACGTTTAGCCCGTTTCGGAGGTGCGGGTCGGCCTCCAGCGCGCCCCGATAACCCTTGTCGGAGAGTGCCAGAGTGAAGGGCAGGGTGGCGTTGTTAAGCGCGAAGGTTGAAGTGCGGGCCACGGCGCCGGGCATGTTGGTGACGCAGTAGTGGACGACCCCGTCGACGACATAGGTCGGGTCGGAGTGAGTCGTCGGCCGCGAGGTTTCGAAGCAGCCGCCCTGGTCGATCGATACGTCGACTACGACGGTGCCGCGCCGCATCCCTCGGATCATCTCGCGAGTCACCAGCTTGGGAGCGGTGCCGCCCGGAGTCAGCACGGCGCCGATGACCAGGTCCGCAGCGAGGACGCTCTCTTCAACCGCATCCGTGGTCGCGTAGCGAGTCTTCAGCGCCGGCGCGAACGCGAGGTCGAGCTCCTTGAGACGCGGCAGGGATTTGTCCAGGACGGTCACGTCGGCTTCGAGGCCGAGGGCCATCCGCAGGGCGTTCATGCCGACGACCCCGCCGCCCAGGACGACGACCTTCGCCGGCGGCACTCCGGGAACGCCGCCGAGCAGAACGCCCCGTCCGCCGGCCTCTCGCTCGAGCGCGTGGGCACCGGCCTGGATGGACATCCGGCCTGCGACCTCGCTCATCGGCGCGAGCAGCG
The DNA here is from genome assembly GCA_044449785.1 of Candidatus Limnocylindrales bacterium. Lineage (GTDB taxonomy): Bacteria > Chloroflexota > Limnocylindria > Limnocylindrales > CSP1-4 > Fen-1039. The sequence continues at coordinate 19,482 of JBIOII010000007.1, read as the reverse complement.
GCAGACCGCCGCGATCGTCGGTGACGGTCTCGTAGGCGATCGCGATGCAGCCGGACTTGAGCAGGCCCATCGTCTGCGGCAGATCGGGCGCCAGGTGCAGATACGTGAACAGGATCTGACCTTCGCGAAGCATTCCGATCTCGGAGGACTGCGGCTCCTTGACCTTGACCACGAGCTCGGCGCGACCGAAGACTGTAGCGGCATCGGCGACGATCTCTGCGCCGACGTCTCGGTAATTTGCGTCGTCGAGATCGATGGTGGCTCCCGCGCCGGTCTCGACTATGACCTTGTGACCGTGGCCAACGAGCTCACGAACGGCGCTCGGCGTCAGGCCGACACGATACTCGTTGTCCTTGATCTCACGAGGGACCCCGACAAGCATCTCCACCTCTCCGGGCGATCCCGGCTGACCAACCTGCGACTCCAGGCCGGCGGCATTCGCACGTCGTGTTCGGGAGCAGCGGCGTGCACGGTTTGGGCGGGCGAAGGCTGACCGTGGGCGGCTTCCAATGCCGCCTCCGGTTCGGGTCCGCATCCTTCGCGACCGTCGAGATCGACCGACCGCTGCCCACCTGGGAGCCGTTTCGGCCATTTTGCCACGGCCGGCCGATCTTGCCCGGCGCTCAGCGCGCGGAGTTGGATGCCCGGTGCCGGCGTGCACCGGGGCAGGCGACAACGAAGGCATCGGCCGTCCGGCCGGCCGGCGGCCACGGAACTCGATCGCCGGGCCGACGGGCCCAGAGCCGCGCCGTCTTACGTGGAACCCAGGCGCCGGAGAGCCCCGGCCGTTGCGGCCCCCGGCGGTAAGATCTCCAGGGCTATCGCCGCAACGTGGCGTTGACTCGCCGCAGGTGCGACCGGTTGAGGAGCACCGCGTCACGAGGTGTGTCCGTCAGGGTCACGCCGTTGACCTGGACCGTCGGGACGAACACGGGCAGGAAGAGCTCCGTGCCACGCTCGGTCAGGGACATCGGATCCTGGGATGGGAGCAGGAGAAGAACACCCGTGACCTTGAACGGCGCCGCCTCCAGGGTCACGTCGTACGCGAAACGGAACTTGCTCCAAGCGTCGCGATCGACGTCGCTGACGCACGGCTCGCCGTCTTCTGCAGGCATCGCGATCGTGATGTCGTACGGGTCGACATTCCTCGTGCCGGCAGCTGGTGCGAGCGGGGCCGAACCGTCGCACGGTCCCCGCTGGGCGTTGTTCACGTTGATCGCGGCGCGCTTCTCGAGCGCATCGGCGAGCTTCAAGCCGTTCTGAGCCAGCACCGCATCGATCCGGCCGTCCTCAGTAAGCGCAACGAAGTGGCCGGGCTTCTTGCGCGTAACCACGATTCCCGGCATGCCAGACGTTGGGTTGAACATCCCTCCGGCCAATTGTTTCTCCTTGACGCCCGTTGGGCCAGGGTCCGACCGACGGGTCGGACCACGCACGGACTTGGGCCGACAGAACTCCAGAGCGAGCCCTGTTGAAGGTTTCGGTGCCGGCTTCGTCAACTTGATGGAATCCGGGCCATCCGTGCACCAACCGGAGGTCATGGACCGTTCGGGCAGGCGGTGCGTGGAGGCAACGATTCGAACCTGCTCCTGCCCTATCGATCGGTCAACGGCCCTCCTCCGGCAGGGCTCCGTGGCCCCGAGGTCGCCGACCTACGAGACGGGCCGGTACGGGAAGTAGGCCGGATACCAGATCGCCGAATCGACCGCTTCCAGGATTTCCTCGTCGCGGTACAACCGCCCGACTCCACAGTCTCGACTCTGACACACGACCTTCGCCGCGATCTGGCGTGACACCTCGCGCAGTTCCGACACGGCCGGATAGAGCGCTCCCGCCGCCAGGCGCTCGGCGGAAACCATCTCGGAGAGCGTCTGCGCAGCCAGCAGGAACATCTCGTCGGTGATCTCACGAGCTTCGGCCACGATCGCGCCAAGACCCATGCCTGGGAATATGAAGACGTTGTTCGCCTGGCCGATAACGCGGCTGCTGCCGTCGACGACCACCGCGTCGAACGGGCTGCCGGTCGCGATGAGGGCACGGCCTCCGGTCCAGGCCATGATGTCGGCGGGGATGGCCTCGGTCTTGGCCGTGGGATTGGAGAGGGGGAAGATCACCGGCCGATCGACGTGGGCGGCCATCTCCCGGATCGCCTTCTCGGTGAATGCTCCCGCCACCCCGCTCGTGCCGATCAGCATCGTCGGCTTGACCGCGGCCACGACCTCAGCCAGATCGAGCCGGTCGCCCGGCATGAGGTCGCCGAGCCCGTAGAAGGCGAGTGCCTCCGGGCCGAGCGCGAATTCGCGCTTGTCGTCGTCGAGCAGGTCGCGAGAGGCAAACACGAGCCCCTTTGTGTCGACCGTCGCGATCGCCCGCTTGATGGTGGCGGCGTCCACGCCCGCGGCGACCATGGCGGCACGAACGGTTCGGGCGATGCCGACTCCGGCCGCTCCCGCGCCGAGGAAGACGAAACGCTGTTCGGAGAGCGGTCGGCCGAGGGCCCGGACCGCTGCCAGGATGCCGGCCAGCACGACCGCGCCGGTGCCCTGGATGTCGTCGTTGAAGCTGGTAATGCGGTGGCGATACCGATCGAGGATGCGGATGGCATTGTGCTGCTTGAAATCCTCCCATTGCAGCACGGCGCGCGGACAGGCTTCCAGGATCGCGGATACGAAGGCCTCGATGAAGTCGTCGTACTCAGCGCCGCGCAGCCGCTTCTGGCGGTAGCCGATGTACAACGGGTCGGCCAGCAGCTCCTCGTTGTCCGTACCAACGTCGAGCGAGATGGGCAGCGTGTAGGCCGGATAGATGCCGGCTCCGCCCGTGTACAACGCGAGCTTCCCGACCGGGATGCCCATGCCGCCGGCGCCCTGGTCGCCGAGACCGAGGATTCGTTCGTTGTCCGTCGCCACGATCAGGCGGAGGTCCTCGGCCGAGTTGGGCCTGGCATTGCGCAGGAGGTCAGGGATCCGATCGATGTCGGCCGGAGTGATCCACAGTCCGCGCGGGCGCCGCATGATGTGGCTGAAGCTCTGGCACGCACGTCCGACCGTCGGCGTGTAGACGATCGGCATGAATTCGTCGAGGTTCTCGAGGATCACCCGATAGAACAGAGTTTCGTTGCGATCCTGGAGCGCGGCGAGGCCGATATACCGCTCCAGGTCGTCGCTCTTGCGGCGGATGTGCTCGAGTTCGAGGCTGACCTGCTCTTCGATCGTCGACGTGCGCGGCGGGAGCAGGCCGCGCAACCCGAAGACATCGCGTTCGCTCTCGTCGAAGCCGTTGTCCTTATTCAGGAGCGGTCGCTCGAGGAGTTCGGCGTTACGAAACGGAACGTTGAGGGTGCCGGAAGGACGGAGGTCCTTGACCGAGCGTGGGGTCTGTCTCATGAGCCCCAGCATTCATCCTGCATAGAGCCGATGCAATGGCCGTTCGGCCCTACAGAAGCTACTTGCCGCCCGACAGCCGGAGTGGGGCGGCCCGGCGCCGACGAGTTCAGATTCAGGCGCAGGGGCTCGGCTCGCCCGGCACCAGTACGCGGACCTGGAGCGACATCTTCGCGCCCTTAGCGTCGACGAAACGGGTCAGGGCGTTGGCCGACTGAACGACGGGCAGGAGCGTATTGAGATCTGCACCCGAGACCACGCCGCACCGGTACGGCGTCACGCTCATCGGCGCGCCGAAGGTTGCCAAAGTGACGGATAGCGGCCATTGAGCCTCGTTGGGGTTGATGCCCGCGGTGGCGTCCCCCGGAGGCGTGACCATTACCGCGAGGTTCACGGGAACGTAGGGGGTGTTTTGGCCGAGCTCCGAGCCTATCCAGCCGTCGAGATTGCCGATTCGATTCCAGAAGGCTCCGAAGGCCGCCGCAGTGCCGGGCGCATTGGAGGTCTGGGTCGCGTCGGAGGGCATCGGCCCGGTCAGGTCGTAGGTGATGCCGTCCACTCTCAACTCGATGTGAGCCGTGATCGAGCCCGGCATGGCGCCGGTGCTGAAGTCGGTCGTGCTGCCGAGCAGCCCGTCCGCCCGCGCCTCCGCCACGATCTCGTCGATGCCGTGGGCGCTGATCGTTCGAGTCGAGAGGCCGATGTAGAGCGGGCCGGGGTAGATCATCGGGATAGCCACCATCCCGTCGACGAACTGACCATCGGCGATCGTCACGTTGGGCAGCCAGCCGAAGGTGTACTGCGGCGCGAGGGCCTGGGTCCGCGACGCCCGGAGGTAGAAGCTGGTGGCCGACGAGGAACCGCTGGGCGAGGTCGTCGGCGCGATGGAGGGCCCGGAATGGACGTAGGTCGCGGCCGAACCGACGCAACCGGCCGCCAGTAGAACGACGGCGCCGGCGGCGGCGATCAGGCGAGCGAACGAGACAGCGGACCGGTCAGCTGCGGACATGTTTGGTCTTCCAGATTGGGTTGTCATGCCAGCCAGACGCCGGAGCGCGCGGCCCGGTTCCAACACTATGGGAATGTTATAGACGGAACCGCCGTAGGCTGCGGCCCACCGGGCGGATGCGGGCTGCTCTCCACGCTGGCGCACGCATCCGGGTCAATCGAGACGATCCTGAGATCAGCCGGTAGCACTACTTCGCTTACATGCCGGAATCCAAGCATGTCGTAGGCGATTGGCAGCCACGAGAACGCACGCGGGGCGGCCGGCGACTCGTCGTCGGCGGGCAACTCAAGAACGGGATGTCGCCGTCGATGCCGCAGCCGGTCGCGGCAGACGTTGAGGACGATCCGGCAGAATCATTGCTCGAAGCGATCTGGATCGCGGAGCGTTTCGAACCGTCGCCAAGCCAGAACTGCGGCGTCGTGCGCCGCGTCTTCCGCCTCGGTCGGATCGCCGAGAACCACGCTCGCGAGCCGGTAAGCGGTGTCGAAATGGCGGTCGGCCAGACGCGAGAACTCGACGGCCCGATCGACTCGTCCCGTTCCACCGCATTGTCTGCGGCCACAGCCTGTCCATCTTTCGGTCGATCGCCGCCTCTATGGGCCCTCATCAGCCCTCCACTACGACTGACGTCAGGTCCTGCGGAAACGTTCTCGGCCCGCCTGGACTCGTTCAGGCTTCGAGACGTGGCCGACGGAGCCCGGTCCACTGCTCGGCAACGTTAGCGACTAGACCGACCTGTCTGGGCCCGCGCGCGGCGCCGATACCCCCGCCGACCTAGCCCGCGATGATCGCCTTCACGGAGGCGACCACGTTCGGCAGGTTTGCGGGAGTCAGCCCAGCGACGTTGATCCGGCCACGGCCGACGACGTAGATGGCGAACTCGTCGCGCAGTCGGGCGACCTGGTCGTTCGTAAGGCCGAGAAGCGCGAACATGCCGCGCTGGCGGCCGATCGGCTCCCAGTTCCCGGGAATACCCGCCGCGGCGAAGGCCTCGACGAGCGCGGTCCGGTTGCCGAGGATCCGGTTGCGCATTCCGGCCAGGTCCACTTCCCACTGAGCCCGGAGGGCCGGATCGGTGAGGATCGTCTCGACGATGTCACCGCCGTGGGCCGGCGGGTTCGAGTAGTTGGCTCGGATCGCGATCTTGAGGTGGCTCATGGCAGCGGCGGCCCGAGCCGAATCGGCAGCGACGATGGTCAGAGCGCCGACTCGTTCGTTGTAGAGCGCGAAGTTCTTCGAGTAGCTGGTGCAGACGAGGAACTCGAGGCCCGGCCGTGCCAGCCCGGCCAGCCAATCGGCATCCTCGCGCAGCCCGAAGCCGAAGCCCTGATAGGCGAAGTCCACTACCGGCAGCAACTCGCGCTCGGCGACGACTTCCGCAATTGCATCCCAGGTCGCCGGGTCCGGATCCACGCCGCTCGGGTTGTGACATGAGCCGTGGAGCAGGACCACGTCGCCGGGCGCAGCGGTCCGGATGGCGCCGACCATCTTGCCGGCGTCCACCGCGCGCCCGGATTCGTCGAGGTATGGGTAGGTTCGAAGCGCGAAACCGGCCAGGGAGAAGAGCTGGGGATGGTTCGGCCACGTGGGCTCACTCAGCCATACCGTCTTCGATGCGCCGGTCTGGAGCAGGAAGTCGGCCGCGACCCGGAGAGCTCCGGTGCCACCCGGCGTTTGTGCCGTGGCGGACCTGCCCCTGGTGATGATCTCGTGGTCGGCCCCGAAGATGAGATCGCGGATGGCGGCCTTGAACCCTGGCCGGCCGTCGATAGGCAGGTAGCCCTTCGGTCCGGCTTTCTCCAGAAGCCTTCGCTCGGCTTCGAGAACAGACGGGATTACCGGCGTGACGCCGGTGTCGTCGACATAGACACCGACGGCGAGGTTCACCTTGTTGGGCCGCGCGTCGGTCTTGAAGGCCTCCGTCAGGCCGAGGATCGGATCCGGCGGTGCAGTAGTGAGCGATTTGAGGGGAAGTGCCACGGGAGGTTCCTTGCAGGTGGGCGAGGGCAGGTTCTCGCAAACGATAGCGAAACGCGGGCCCGTCCGGGGACCGAGGGCACCATGTCAGTAGTTCGGCGAAACATCCCCTGAATGACCGGCCTGCCGCACTGGATCGGCGCCATGTGCCGGCCTTCAGGATTCCATCAGGTGGGAGTGCGAAAAATGCACATCGGTGGGACGCGGCGTTTTCCCCCTCTGCACCGCGTCCCCCAACCAACCGCCGCAAGGCCAAAGGCACCCGACCGCCACCCGCTCTTGGAAGCTCGATATCCTCCCCGCTCCCAGACGCCCTCCCGATCTCCCTCCGGGAGGGCGTCGGCTTTCCCGGCGAGCCGACGGACCGGCGGCTGGAACGCCTCGATGATTCGTCCGCGGAGCCGGTCCAGCCGATAACCACGGTGAGCCTCGGTCGGGGTCGACAACTTCCGAGCGGAGACGAGCTGGTGGCGCGGGAGTCGACCACTGCCCCTGAAGTCGCCGGAGCTCTCGACTAGCCCGATCCCGAATCCGGCGATCCCTTTTCGGCCGGCGGCGCGGGCAGCCCTATCAGCTTGACCAGGACCTCGGGCTCGAGGCTCAATCGCACGGCCCCGGGATCGAGTGCCGCCTGGAAGGCGAGGCCAATCCCGAGCGACTCAATGACTATGGCGAGATCACGCGGCGCCATCGGTGGCTCCCGGCCGGCCGTCGCGAATGCCGGCTCGATCAGTTCGCCGCTCACGAATGTTCTGGCGCGCTCGTATTGCTCGGCCATCAGGACTCGCGCCCGATCGTCGCGCATCGCGTGCAGCCAGAACTCGACGGCGAGCACAAGCCACTGCTTGTCCGATTCCGACCCGTGATCGGCCTGCGCTTCCATAGCCTGGGCGAGGGACTCGATGTCTTTCCCGGCGAAGCGCCGCGAATGCTCGGCCGATTGGACCTCGATCCGGCGTTCGATAAGGGCGATGAACAGGTCCGTCTTGCTGGCGAAGTTGGAGTAGACGGCGCCCTTGGTATAACCCGCGGCGGCAGCAACTTCGTCGAGAGTGGCCGTCTCGAAGCCGCGCCGGGCAAAGACGGCAGCCGCGGCGTCGATGAGCCTTGCCCTCGTCTGGGACCTGCGCTCCTGGCGGTTGAGTCTCTCCTGCATGGGCTAAGGATACCAGGCGGTACGCACATACTCACGGGTATTGACATACTATTAGGTATCTGCATACTGACGGGTATCGCCACCTGAACGAGGAGGCATCGATGAAGGAGACCAGAATGCTGCTCGAGGTCGAGGGGGTCCGCAAGCAATACGGACACCGCGGCACCCCCGCCAACGATGGCGTGAGCCTGTCTGTGGAAGCCGGCCAGGTTTATGGACTGCTCGGTCACAACGGCGCGGGCAAGACGACCCTCGTGAACCAGATCGTCGGGCTGATCCGGCCCGACAGGGGCTCGATCCGGATCGACGGCCGCGACGTCATCGCGGACCCGGGCTTCGCACGCCGGGCCTGCTCGATCCAGCCTCAGTCACACGTGCCGATCGACGGCCTCACGCCACGCCAGGCAATCGAGACGCTGGGCCGGCTGCGCGGCGGAGCCGGCGATGTCGCGAGGATGAGGGCGGCACGATTGATCGACGCCCTGGACCTCGGCGAATGGCGCGACACCGACGGCGCGCGCCTCTCGGGCGGCGTCAAGCGGCTCGTCTCGTTCTGTATGGCCGCCATAGAGCCGGGCAAGCTCGTCATCCTTGATGAACCCACCAACGACGTCGACCCGGTTCGCCGCCGCCTTCTCTGGGCCCAGGTTCGGCTGCTGGCGGATGAGGGCGCGGCGGTCCTGCTCGTCACCCACAACGTGATCGAAGCCGAGCGCTCGGTCGACCGGCTGGCCATCCTCGACCACGGCCGCGTCCTGACCGAAGGTACCCCGGCCGAACTCAAGAACGGCATCGCCGACGAGCTTCGGCTCGAGCTCGTGCTGGACCCGGCGGCCGCCGTTGTCGAGGTGCCGCAGTTCACTCGACCCCACACCATCGCAGGCAACCGGATCATCGCCACGGTGCCGGCCGGCTTCGCCGGCCAGGCCGCGACGTGGGCTCGCGACCTGCGACAGACAGGGCGCATCGAAGAGTTCTCTCTCGCCCCCGCAACCCTCGAGGACGCGTACGTCGCCCTCGTGGGCGCCACTCAGTCCACCGCCATCAAGGAGGAAAGCCATGTCCGCGCTGCGTAGCTACCGATTGCTCGTCACCTGGCAGGCACGCCGGATGCGGATGTTCTTGCCTCTTGGGATCGTGGTCCAGGCGCTCTTCGCCCTGGGGATCGTGGCCGGCTATCCGCTGCTCTTCCCGACGATGGACCGAACCACCGTCCTCTACCTGGCCACGGGCGGGCCGGTCATCGCCCTTATCACGATCGGCCTCGTGGCGGTGCCGCAGATGGTCTCCGCTGCCAAGACCGAAGGCACGCTCGCCTACATGCGGTCGCTGCCCATACCCAGAGTGGTGTACCTCCTGGCCGACATGACGGTCTGGCTGGTCGTGGTCTTGCCGGGCGTCGCCTTCGCCGTGATCATCGGCTCGATCCGCTTCGGGTTGGACCTGCAGGTCAGCCCGCTCGTCGTGCCGGCGGTGATCCTCGTGGCCCTGACCTCGACCTCCATCGGCTATGCCCTTGCTTCGCTGGTGCCTCCGATGGTCGCAAACATGGCCAGCCAGATCCTCGTCGTCTTCATCCTGATGTTCTCGCCGCTCAACTTCCCCGCCGATCGGTTGCCCGAGTGGCTGGCGGCGATCCACCGCGTCCTGCCGATCCAGGCAATGGGCGAGGTCATGAGAGGCACGATCGCCTCGAACGCGTTCCCGATCACCCTCGGTGCGTTCGCGATCCTGGGAGCGTGGTGCGCCGCCTCCTTCGCCGCGACAAGCGCCGTGTTGACGCGGCGGGCATGAGACCCCGACCGAAGCCGAACCGCCGCCGCGCGCGCCGCGGAACAGAAGCCGCCCGACCGGGCGGCTTCAACGCTTTAGGAGGGTTCGAATCATGCTCCGAGCCACGAGCAGCGAAACGATCCCGGTCAGACAGCCGAGAAGGATGGTACGGTTGGCATCCACCGCAGGCACCCAGCCCATCTCGCCGTTCCTGAGCACGTAAGTCCCGGCCGGGGTTGCCGACCAGGCGCCGCCGCCGCCCCAACCGGACAACTGCTCCGTGTCGGCCGCTGCGGGGGAACCCTCGCCGCCCCCGAAGGCTCCTCGGACATTGGCGACGGGAATGACCAGCACCCCGTCCCTCTCAATCGGCTCGCCCAAGACCCGACGCACTGACGCGCTGTCCAAGAGACTGCTGACCAACTCTCGCAGAGCCATAACTCGCCTCCTCGGGGTCCCGCGCTACGCTCGATCGCCGGTTCGCCGCCTGCTCGGCAGACACATCGACCCGATGATGGCAGGATGGTGCCAAGTGTAGAAGAAGGACTTCGATGGCCCGGTTCGAGACGCTGGTCGACCAGTTCCTGCATGAGGAATACGAGGAGTCGCCGGTCAACGCCAGCGGATTGGGCCTGACGGAGTACGACCACCGGCTCGACGACCTTTCCGCGGAGGCGTTCGCCCACCGAGAGTCGAGGGCGGCCGACTGGCGAGACCGATTCCGGGCGCTGCCCGATGCCGGGCTCTCGCCCGACGAGCGAGTCGACCGCGACCTGGCGGCTGCCATTCTCACAGGGCGGACGATCATGGCCGACTGGGTCCCCTGGCACCGCGATCCGGTCGTCTACAGCGGCCCGATCACCTCCGGCCTGTTCGGGCTCTTCCTCCACCGGCTGCGGCCCGAGCCGGAGCTGGTCGACGCCGCCATCGCCCGACTCGGAGAGGCCCCACGCGCCCTCGAACAGGGCCGGGCCAACCTGACCCCGGAGCTGGCCCATCCGCTCATCCTCGAGCGCGGCCGGGACGCTGCGCGAGGCGCCGCACGATACGTCCGCGACCTGCTCCCCGGCGAGGCAGGCACTGAGCAGGATCGAGCCCGGCTCGCCGATGCCGGCGCCAGGGCAGCGGCCGCGCTGGACGCATGGGCCGCTTACGTCGACGAGATGGCGCACCGCGCAACGGGCACGTGGCAGCTCGGCGAGGACCGCTACACGCGGCTGCTGCGCGAGCGCGAGGCGTTGCCCTACGACGCCCGGGGTCTACGCGACCGCGGGCAAAGCGAATACGACCGCCTCTCGACCGAGATGCGCGATCTCTCGAAGCAGGCGTTCGGCACCGACGACTGGAAATCCGTCCTGGAGCGATCGAACGAGGAGCACCCGAAGACCGAGGAGGAGATGCGCCGGACCTACGCTGACTGGACGGCGAGGGCGCGGTCGTTCCTGGTCGAGTCCGGGCTGATCACGATCCCCGACGGCGAGTCTTGCGATGTCCTGCCGTCGCCGCCGTTCCAGCGCCCTCTCATCGGAGTGGCGTCGTACATGTCGCCGCCCGCGTTCGCCGAGTCGCTGGCGGGCCACTTCTTCGTACCGTTCGCGCCGGACGGCGCCGCACCGGAGGAAGTCCAGAAACGTCTCGCGGCGAACAGCTTCGGCCACATCCCCACGACGTCGGTTCACGAGGCCTATCCCGGCCACCACTGGCACCTGGTCGTGCGGAAGTCGAAGTCGCGGCGGCTGCGTCGAGTTCTCGGCACCCCGTACTTCAACGAAGGCTGGGGCCTGTACGCCGAGCGAATGATGCGCGAACGAGGCTTCTTCACGGAACCGATCCAGGAGCTCAACCACCTCAAAGCCACGCTCTTCCGCGCCGCGCGGATCGTGGTCGACACGAGCCTTCACATGGGCGAGATGAGCTACGAGGACGCGATCCGATTCATGGTCGACAAGACGGCGACGCCCGAGCCGACCGCCCGAGCCGAGGTCGGCCGCTATTGCTGGTGGCCGACGCAGGCATCTTCGTATCTGACGGGCTGCCTCGAGATCCTCCGCATCCGGGACCGGTATCTCGTGTCGCGCGGACTGCCTGCGGGTTCCGCCGCGTCGGCTCCCGTCGCGGTGATGCGCGATTTCCACGACCGCCTCGCAGAGAGTGGCTCGCTGCCGCTCGGCCTGGCAGAGCGAGCGCTGCTCGGCGACGCCTGATCGAGCGGGGGGTCGGCGGCGACGCCGGTCACGCCTCGGGCGCGGCCACGATCTCGTAGCCGAGCCGGGCCCTCAACCGGCCGAGGGCCATCAGCACCGGCGTACCGAAGGCCGCCACCGCGACTGCATCTCCGGCCGAGCGGAAGGAATCCCAGGCGAGAGAAGTCAGAACGTAGAACCGGCCGAACTGTGCGAGCGCTTCGCCCGGCGCCAGCCCCGGGCTCCAGCCGACGTTCTCAACGCCGCGATAGAAGGCGACCCAGCCGTAGATGTCGGTCAGCGCGCCGTAGGCGAAGCCGGTAACGATCGCCACGACCACGAGGACCGCGATGTCGAGCCGCGACGGCAGCCACGATCGACGCGCCGGCCGAACGCGGCGCACGGCTGATCCTGCAACACCGGTGGCAAGCCCGACCCAGCCGACGGCGAAGGCTTCGTACGGCAGCCACGGTCCAACCCCTCCGGTAACCACTGCCGAAACCAGGAGCGAAAAGGACCCGACGAGGAAGCCGTACGACGGGCCGAACTCGTAGCCGGCCGCGAGCACCAGGAAGAAGATCGGGCTGAAACCACCCACGCCGCTGACGAGGGCTAGGCGCAACGCGGCGTCGATGGCGGCCAGGGCCGCGAGGAGCGCCAGCCGTCCGGAATCCAGGCGCCGCGCCCCGATCTCCATGATGGCGAGCGAGGCCACGGCGGCCAGGGTCACGGCGAGCGCCGGGGCCTCGGGCGTGACGCCGAAACCGAGGAACGGCCACACGAAGAGGAGAAGCCCGGCGATCGAGACGATGGCGATCATCGAGCTGCCCCGGGCGAGTCAACGCGGCCGACCTCGGTCGCGCTCCCGTCGCGCAGGGCGATCGTCCTGTCGGCCAGCTCCGCAACCAGATCCGTGTCGTGGGTGGCGATGACGACGGCAGCTCCCCGCTCCGTGAGCGAGCGGACGACCGTCGCGAGCGAACGCCGGGCGGCGAGATCCATGCCGCGCGTCGGCTCGTCGAGCAGAACCAGCGCCGGCGATCCCGCCAGCGTGGCGGCGAGCGCGGCTCGCTGGCGCTCACCCGAGCTCAGGTCGCGCGGGTACCGGTCCGCGAGGGTCGCCAGCCCGAACACGTCGAGCATCAACTCGGGCGATTCGTTCGAGCCGGAACGGCGCAGCGTCAGCTCGACCTCCGCCCGGGCCGTGGGCAGATGAAGCAGCGCACCGGGGTTCTGGGGGAGGTAAGCCGTGCGGCCCTCCGGACGCCGGACCGCGCCGCTCAGTGGGGCCAGCAACCCGGCCAGTGTCCTCAGCAGTGTCGTCTTGCCGGAGCCGTTGGGCCCGGCCAGCGCCACGACCTCACCGGTGCCGCCCGCCAGAGAGACTCCTTCTAGCACTGCCACACCGGCCGGACCCGCGGCTACGTCGCGCAACTCCCAGGTCGCCGCAGCCCCGCTGAACGAGCCGCGAGCCGGCGGCACCGAGGCGGCCGTCCGAAGCGCGTCCAGCGCCCCGGGCGTCGTCGGGTGGACGTGCCCGCCGTCGACGAGCAGCAATCGATCGGACGCCGGGAGCAGCGTCTCGAGCCGGTGCTCGGCGACGACGACCGCCCTTCCCCCGCCGGCAAGAGACCGGCAGGCGCCGAGAACCGCCGCGGCCCCGTCCGGATCGAGCTGCGAAGTCGGCTCGTCCAGGGCTACGACCAGAGGTCGCAGAGCCAGCGCGGCGGCCAGCTGGACGCGCTGCCTTTCGCCGCCGGATAGCGTCGTCAGGCGTCGCCCGCGCAAGTGGCCGATCGCCAATTCGGCCAGCGCCTCGTCGACTCGATCGTGCATTTCGGCCCGAGGCATCGCTGCGTTCTCGAGCGCGAACGCGACCTCGCGCTCGACGGTGCCGTAGACCGACTGTGTCTCGACGTCCTGGAAGACGAGCCCGACCTCCTGGGCTAGCCGCGGGATTGGAACGCGGAACGGATCCAGACCGGCGACCGAACCGGACCCGGAGATCCGGCCGCCCTGGAATTGAGGGACGAGCCCGTTCAGAAGCCGCAGGACGGTCGACTTGCCGCCGCCAGACCCACCGGCGACCAGGGTCAGCCCCGTCTCTATATCGAGGTCGACAGACCGAAGAGACGGCGAGTCTCCGCCGGGGTACGTGTAGGTCACGCTTCGAAAGCGGGCGATCGGGCCGGCCATGTCAGCGGCCTCGACCGGGCGCGGAAAGCGCCGGCAATGCGAGCGCCAGACACCCCGCCAGGAGCGCAGGCTGGATCGGCGGCAGGTACAGCGTCGGATACGGGTACCAATCGATCGCTACCCCAGCAACGCGAAGGCCGACGAAGAGCACCGCGGCGGTCATCGCGGCGAGGACGACCGCCAGGTCCCCGCGGCTCCAGCGGCCGGCCGCGTAGCTCGTCCTCCGCCCTGTGCCAAAGCCGCGCGACTCCATCGCCTCCGCCAGCAGGACCGAATCCTCGATGGCCGTCAGCACGACCGGTACGAGAACTTCGTTCCAGGAGCGAAGCCCATGCGGCCGCCAGCCGCGCATCCTCTGCGCGTCGCGAACGGCGGTGAAGGTCCGCCCGATGCCCGAGACGAGGTTGAGCGAGGTGGCCACCGCGATCCCGGTCCGCTCGAGCGGATGTGGCATGGCGTCGACAACGTCGTGCGGCTCGAGTACGAGGGAGAGTGGCGCGACCGCGAGGAGCGCCGCCACAAGCCCGAGTCCGAGGTCGGCGCCGAAGGCAAGCGACTCGACCGTCAGCGGCCCGCCGATCAATGGCCACTCGGCGGGGAGGCGGGCGATCACGTCGGCGCCGGTGTGCCCCGCGAGGACGTTGATCAGGGCACCGATCGCTGCGGCCATCACCAGGCCCAGCGCGAGCGGCCGCAGCCGTCGGCCCCGCGGCAGCCACGCCAGCAGGACGTTGAGGGCCGCCAGGGCCACGAGACCGCGGTAGACCGGGTTGTCGGTGGAGAGAGCGATGGTCACGGCCGCGAGCGACCAGATGAGCCAGGCCCGCGGGGCGAGCACGCCGGCGGCTACGGGGCCGACGGACCGCGCGGCCGCGCTCACGGCGACCGGCGGGCGGCGAGGAGCCGAAGTAGGGCCAGGCCGGCGAGCCCGCCGCCGACGAGCGCGGCCGCGAGCAAGCCTAGATCCACGCCCGATCCCGGGCTCGGCGCCGGCGGAACCGCGGAGGTCGGCGGTTGGACGCCGGCCGGCGAGTCGAGCGGAGCCGCGGCTGTGCCACCCGCCGCGGTCGGGCTCGATACCGCGGCAACCGGCGAGTTCGTCGCAGCCGCCGCCGGCGAGCCGCCGCTGGAGGGTGTGGCGGGACTCGCGGGCGTGGCTGCGACCGTGGGCGAACCGCCGAGTCTGGTGGCCGCGGGCGATGCCGCCGCCGACTCCGATGCCGCGGCGCACACCCCGGACGGAGACGGTGGGGCCGCCGCCGTCCCGACGGACGGCACGTAGCGGAACCCCTCCGCGTCGCCGTCGCTCAAGGTCAGCGTCGAGATGCCGACGCTGGCGAGCTGCCAGCTTCCGCCGCCACGCGAGACGAAGACCGCCCAGTAGTAATCCTTGCCCGGGCAGTCCGAATAGTGCGCCGGCTCGCCGTCGAGCGCGCACACGGCGTCGCCGAAGCCACCGAAACTCTGCCCGGACCACGACACTCGGGAAGTGTTCAGAAGCCACTCTCCGCTTACGGATGACGTGCCGAAGGCGACGCAGCGGGTCACTATCGAGCCGTCGCCGTGCTCCACTACCAGCGCCGCGTGATAAGTGCCTGCCCCGGCGCAGGACTCGACGAGTGGCGAGCCCGGCGCGAGCGCAGCGAGCGCCGCCACTGCCGACGCCACGGCGACCGCGGCCAGGACCCCCGGGAGCAACCGGAGCCGGCGCATCACGGCTTGCCCGCCCTGGACGCGATCAGCCAGCCACCGCCGACGACAACAGCGAGGCCGGCCAGTGCCGCCAGGGCATAGACCACCGGCGCCGGAACGCCGCCGTAACCGGATGCCCCGCCGGGGCCTCCCGGCTCGCCGCTCGGAAGTGCCGTCTCTGCCCCAACCACGGCGGTGGCTGTGTCGGCGGTGGCGGCGAGTGCGATTGTCGGCGACGCCGTCGGCGGCTCGGTTGGAGACAGCGTCGGTGTGTCGGTCGGAATCGATGTTGGGGCCGGCGTCGGCGCGGCCTTCGGTCGAATTGTCGGTCGCGGAGTCGGCGCCCGGGTCGGCGTCGATGCCGGCGACGGGCTGGCCACCGGACTCGAGCTCGAGCTCGGGCTCGGGCAGGCGCTCGTCGGCAGCGCGTTTCCAGCCTTCGGGTGAACCGCCACCGCATACGGGTCCCGCATCAGCGCCGCCGGAACCTGGCTGGTGGTGAAGGCATCCTCCCCGCTCCCCGGATACGCGAAACCGCCGTCGGCTCCCTGGCCCGCGCGCAGGTTCGTCAGCACATCGTTCCCGCCCCGCGACCAGCTTGCCGACTCGGGATCCTGGCCGGCCGCGATCAACGCCTGGAGGACGATCGAATCGGAATCGGGATCGCTCGCCGGCGGCCCGTAGGTCGAGGAGTTCTGGTACGGAAAGCCGCCGTCCGCGAGCTGCTGCGTGTGGAGGTAGGTCAGACCCGCAGCATCGGCGGCGTGGACCCCGGCAGCGTCGAGAGCCATCATCGCAATGGCGGTGGAGTTGGTGTCGCCGAGACCGGCGGCTACCGGTGCCGCGCCGTAGCTCCAGCTGCCGTCCGGGTCCTGCAGGGCCGCGAGTTCGCCGGTGGCCACCATAGGCACAGCACCGCCGGACGCCACCAGCGCCAGGATCGCGAACGATTGGCCGAAGGTTGAGCCGTCCCCGTACGCGCCGGTCGTCGACTGGTACACGGCCGCGAGCCGGGCCGTGAGATCGCGCCCGGCGAAGCTGCCCGGATTCCCTCCGGAAGCGACGACCGCAAGGATCGCCTTGCCCGTCTTCGCGGGGTCGGCCGCGGCCGTGTCGGACGCCGCGGCGAGGTAGCTCAGCGCGCTCGTTCCGGCGGCGCAACCCTGCAACGTCGCGGGGTCGTAGCCCGCCGCAGCTGCGCCGATCACGAAGTCGGCGGTTTCGCCGAGCGAGGCGTCGATCGAACCGTCGGAATGCTGGGCAGCGAGCAGGTACTCGAGCGCGGCAGTCGCACGCTCGGAATCGGTTGGAGCCGTCGAGAGAGCCGGGGTAGCCGCCGCCAGGCTCAGCGGGGCGGTGAGGAGGGTCGCCAGAATCGCGCCGGCGACGACCAGTCTTCGCATCTTTCCTCCGGCGGCATTGACCGCCTGCCGGAGGGGACCTCGCCGCCGGAGGCCTCCCATCCGATCCGCGCAGGTGGGTGACGTGCGCCGTCCGGTCAGGTCTCCTGGCTTGCGGATCTTCGCTGCTGGCCGCCTTCCCGAGCTCACGCCCAGTGGCATCTGGCCAGCCGCTCCTCGCTCACAGTTGCGCGACAGCGCCGGTTTCGCACCGGCTTCCCTGAAACGAGCGGCCTATTCGATTTGGCCTGTGGAGATTACTGCGCCGGGGGTCGTGGCGCCAGGCCCCACGACCGCCACCCGAGCTCCGGCTGCCTGGACCCTCGCGCCAAAGGTGCCCGCCCAGGCCCTCCGCCCCGCACCTTCCGTCGGCGCTAGAGTTGTCTTCCGCACATTTCGAGGAGGATCCCATGGCGCCGGTTCGGTTTGGTGTGTTCGTGCCCCAGGGCTGGATCATGGATCTCGTCGACATCAAGGATCCGGTCGAGAAGTACGAGGCGATGAGCCGCGTCGCGAGGTCGGCCGAGCGCCTGGGCTTCGATTCGATCTGGCTCTTCGACCACTTCCATACCTACTACAAGCCGGTCCTCGAGACGACGTTCGAATGCTGGACTTCGACGGCCGCGCTGGCCCGCGACACCACGAGCATCCGGCTCGGCCAGATGGTCACCTGCAACAGCTACCGCAACCCGGCGCTGATCGCGAAGATGGCGTCGACGGTGGACGTGCTGAGTCACGGCCGGCTCGACTTCGGGATCGGGGCCGGCTGGTACGAGCACGAGTACCTGGCCTACGGCTACGACTACCCGCCCACGCCCGGCGAGCGGCTGCGGATGCTGGCCGAGGCTCTCCAGGTGATCAAGGCGATGTGGACCGAGCCGTACGCGTCATTCGACGGCCAGTTCTACAAGGTCGCCGGCGCCATCAATGAGCCGAAGGGCGTTCAGAAGCCACACCCGCCGATCTGGGTCGGCGGCAGCGGCGAGAAGGTCACGCTCAAGCTCGCCGCCAAGTACGGCGATGCGATAAATCTGGGCGGCAACCTTGACGATATGGGCTACTACCACCACAAGCTCGATGTCGTGCGAGCCCACTGCGAGGCCGTCGGCCGCGACCCGGCCACCCTCATCCATTCGGCCAACGTCGAAACCACGCTCGTGCTTCCCGGGGACGACCCCGACGCGCTCACCGGGACGTACCGTCGGGACGAGTCGCTGGCGGAGTACAAGACCCATGCCGTGGTCGGCGGGACGCAGGAGATCATCGACACGTACGGCCGCCTGATCGACGCCGGCATCGACTACATCATCGTTTCGGACCTGCCGCGGATCGCAACGAGCGACGTCCTCAACTACATCGGATCGGAGGTCCTGCCGGCGTTCCGGTAGGTCGGTCGGCGGCGAGCGAGCAGCGCTAGAGCGACTCGCGCAGGATCGCGGCGATCTCGTCGTCGGTGAGGGCGACCGGGTTGGTCTTCATGCTGCTGCCGCGCGAGTCCGCCACGACGGCGGGAATGTCGGCCGCGGAGATGCCGAAGGCCGACAGCCTCGGGACGCCGAGACGGGCGGTCAGCAGGTCCAGCGCCGGAACCAGGGCCGAGCGCGCCTCGCGGTCGTCGGCGACGGCCACGCCTGTGAAGAGCCGCCCGGCCGCGGCATAGCGCGAGAGCGCCACGCTCCCGGGATCGCGCGCCTCGAGGGCGGCGATGTTGACACGCGTCGTCGCCACGATCGTCGCCCCGCAGGCGGCGCCGTGGGGTATCGGGAACTGCGCTCCGAGCGGCGAGGCGAGGCCGTGAACGGCGCCCAACCCGGCTTGGGCCAGGCAGATCCCCGAGCACAACGCCGCGTACGCCATGCGCTCGCGAGCGCCCGCCGCCTCGGTGCCCGGACCTGCCGCTCCGCGACCGGCGGCCGCCTCGTCGAACCACACGGCCAACCCATCGCGAACGCAGGCCAGGCCGGAGAGAGCGAGCGCGTCGGTGAACGGGTTGGACCGAGTCGAGACATACGACTCGAGCAGCTGCGTCAGCGCATCCATGCCGTTTCCGGCGATGAGCTCGGGCGAGCAACTGCCGAGCAGATCCGAGTCGACGATCGCCACCTGCGCCACGAGGGCCTCGTCGCGGAACGACTTCTTGAAGCCGCCCGGGCCTCGAACGCTCAGCACGGCATTCTTGGTCGCCTCGCTGCCCGTTCCGGCGGTGGTCGGGACGGCGACGAACGGCACCGACGGCCCGCGATACGGCCGCTGCGGCCCGACGCCCTCGAGGTGGTCCATCACGGAGTTGCCCGCGATGAGCAGCCCGGCGACGGCCTTGGCGGTGTCGAGGACGCTGCCGCCGCCGATGCCGACGACGACGTCTATCGGGGCGAGGCCACGGGACGATGAGCCACCACTCTCGGAGCCACTCCCCCGGTGGCGAGCCACGATCTCGTCGACGATCGCGGGCGACGGCTCCCCCGAGACGGCTTCGACCGCAACCGACACTCCCGCCGACTCGAGCCCCCGGCGCAGCCGGGCCCAGTCGGGCGATTCGGTGAAGCCGGGGCCGCGGACAACGACGAGCGCTCGCGACCCGAACTCCAGAACGACGGCCGGCAATTCCCTGGATCGACCGCTGCCGAACAGGATTCGCGGCAAGCGTGCGATCGAAAACTCCGGCCAGGCAGACGGCACCGTGGCCGCGGCTCTCGCGTCTTCCGGTCCTACG
>JBIOII010000006.1:0-43152 GCA_044449785.1 Candidatus Limnocylindrales bacterium | reverse complement strand
GCCGATGCGCTCGGCCTCACGTGGTTGCTGGCGACATCCTCACAGGGTGGCGAAAACCCGTGGAACAGGGTGGCGGATTGCCGGCGGAATCAGGTGGCGAAATCGCGTGGAACAGGGTGGCGAAAACCCGTGGAATCCGCAACCCGGCAAAGAAGGCATTCGAGGCGGTGAAGGACCTCGCGACAAAGGAGGACGCCTGGAGCTGGTTGTGTCTTGCGCCCCATGCGTTCGATGGCGAACGCGGGCTACTCGGGAATCTGAAGAGTCAGATGCTGGCTAACTTCAACCACGACTTTGTTGCCGGCCTCGAACTCGGGGACAAGCAGAGTGCCGAGCAGACCCTCAAGAAACACGCTTACCTTGCGGACGGAATGCGTCAGCACCACCACGCCCTGTACCACGCAAGTGATGCCTACGTTCTCAACTTGGACCCTTCCTCCACTTCTCTGTCCGAAGTTGGCTCACGAACGACGGTGTTCAAGCTCGCGGAGCCACGGATCGAAGCCCTAAGGCAAGCGTTCCTGGCGCCCGATTCCCGCGTCAGGCTGACGTTGGAACCTGGACCGCATGGCGAACCAGTGGCCGCACCTTCTGTCCAACCCGTCCCGCTTGAGCGTCCGTGGTTGCGCTCGCTCACGGTGAAGGGGGGCACGGCGTTCTTCGGAGGCTCCGCGAAGGGGAAGCCAATATCCACAACCTTCCACTTCAATCCCGATCTCACCTGCATCATCGGTGGCCGGATGTCAGGGAAGTCGACCTTGCTCGACGGGCTCCGGGTTCAGTATGGCTTCGAGCTCCCGACCGACCCGCAGGTCGCCAAGGATGTCGTAGGTAGGGCGAAAGAGCGATTCCTGTCGGGTGGCCCGACCATCCAAGTCGACGTCTGCGGGCCGGCCGATCCCACGGCACCGGTCGCCACACAGTGGCCTGCGGCATTCTTCACTCAGCGGGAGCTACAAAACGCGGCGAAAGACCAACAGGCCCTCCGCGAACTCCTCTTCCAGCTGGCCCCGGATGCTGGCTCCTCGCTACGGAGGCTTTTCGCTAGCATCAAGGCAGCAGGAACCACGATATCTGGCTTGGTGCCGACATTGACGGCAGGATTGGAGGAACTCGGGGAGGCCGAACAGGCTTTGGCTGGGGCCGCCGCAGCCAAGGATGCGCTCGACCGGTATGAACGCGTCGGAGCCCGAGAGCTAACGGCAGCCCAAGCGGACGTAGGTCGGCTGAAGTCGGCGGAAACCCAAACCAAGACGATCGAGAAGATCCTCAGGGAGGCGCAGAAAGGATCGCACCTGGCCACCCCGACGTTGACCTCGAAACGTATCACCGGCGTGATCGACAAGGCGAGTCTTTCCGAACTTTCGGATATCGGCCAACGCCTCGATTCCGCGGTCACGGACGCAGTTGCCAGCCTCGAACGCTACAAAGCGAAAGCGGCCGCACTCAGGGCCGAAGCCGACGCCGAGCTCGCCGCGTTCCGGTCGCAGATTGAGCAGGCGCTCGTCGCGGCGGGCGGCACAGCGGAGGAACTCAACCGGTTCTCTGCCATTTCCCAAACGGCCCAGGAGTACGAGGAGCGTCGCTCGCGAGAGGCAGTAGCACGCACCGCGCTTGAAACGATCCGCGCTCGCCTTCGCGATCACGTGTCGAGCCGGGACTCCCAGGTGGCTTCGTACGACATGGCGATGGCTGAGCTCATCGCCACAGTGAATTCGCGATTCGCTGGTCGGGCGAGAGTCGTTGCGCGCAGCAGTGGCGTCAACGATGAGCTGGAGGCCTGGGTCTTGTCACTGCGTGAACGCGGAGTTACTCGTTGGTACAACGACCTTCTTGACCGAGTCTCTCCCAAAGGGCTGCTCGCCGCGTTCGACCAGAACAAACTCCACCAGATGGGCATGAGCGACCAGGTCATCGAGACCTTTACGGACTCGATGAACGAGAGCCGCCGCTGGCGGCTCGAAGCGGTGTTCACACCAGACCACTACACCCTTGAACTTGAAGTTGCTCCAGACGACTTCCGCGAATTGTCCAAGCTCTCTGGCGGCGAGCAAGTGAGCTTGCTCCTGTCTTTGTTCCTGGAGTCCGAGGACACTCGGCCGCTTGTCATCGACCAGCCAGAAGACGAACTGGACAAGGCGTATCTCTTTGACGTGGTCTTAACCCAGCTACGCAGGCTGAAGGGGCACCGCCAGCTGATATTCGTCACACATGATGCCAACATCGTTGTCAATGGCGATGCCGATCAGGTGATCTATCTGAAGGCCGACGCGGAGCGCGGCTACATAGAGGCTCAAGGCGCTATCGAGCAACCCGAAGTCAAGCGCGCCATCCTGACCGTCCTCGATGGGGGCGCTGCGGCATTTGAACTGCGTTCGCGCAAGTACGGGTTCTGAGACGTGAGTGCTCCAGCTCCTCGGCCCAACGGTGCGCCGACTCGAACCTTCTCCCGGGCGACGTGGCGCCGAAAATGGCGAGCCGCCGCTTCCGATCCTGAATGGAGACCCGAGGGTAGCCTCGATCCGGCGCTCAGGATGGCCGCCAGGGACTTCCTCAAACTGGCCCTGGCCGAGGCACGCAAGCAAGGGCTGATCCACCCGAGCATAAGACGCTCTACACGCGAGGAAGCGCGACCTTGGCCCTCCTACTACGCCTGCCTGGAATTGACACATTCAGGTTTGGACGCGCCCTCCGACATGGCGGCGCCGTTCGTCGCGGCGCTGGAAGCCGCCTATCCCAGGCGTTTTGGGGACAAGTCGCTGTTCCCTTTCAAGGACCCGACGGGGTACGCTCAGGCATACCTGCGTGGAGTCATCGCCTACAGCTCCGTGAACGACCACCCAGTTGCCTACAACTCTTGGGCCGCGACTGCGATGTTGCGCGAACTGGACAGAGTCATATCCCTGGATGGTCAAGAGTTCGCCTGCGTCAGCGTCCTGTCCGATGTCGATTTCCAGGCCGTGCATGATGCGGACCTGGGCGCCATCAGGCTTTGCGGACGCGGGGACCGGATTCACTTCGTGTCACAAACGCTGCCGGAGGCGCTGTGGGCGGATGACCACGGCTATCCGTTACCCGGCGAGCACCCACAGGGTCTTCTGGTAGGGAGGGCCATAGGGGAGCTAGACGCATGGCGGGCGACACCCCCGATCACGGCCGCCATGGACCGATTCGTTTATGCCCTCCGCCTGGGAACCGCAGTCACCACACACACGCGCAAGGTGTGGAGCGGCGAGACCTCCATGATCCACGTGAATGTCCCGTCCGCGCACGAACCACAGGAGGTCTTCGGTCTTGAGTCACGGTGGCGTCGCCGAATAGCACTGGAGCCAGAGCATCTTCCCGGTCTGCGCAGATTGATGAAGGTAATCGAAGTACTGGAGCCCGACCTGAGCACGGATAAGCCCAAACCTGTTCCGTCCGTACTGCTCGCGATATGGCGGTACACGCGGTCGCTTCGGGAGGCGGCATCTTGGCAGGACTCGGTTCTGGATCTGGCGACCGCGCTCGAAGCGTGCCTCGGTCCTGCGAGCAAAGAGGAGATCGGACTCTGTCTCCGTACTCGAGCTGCACACCTCTTGGCGTTTGACGACTCAGCCCAAGCCGACGCCATCTATACGGACATACAGGACCTATACACCCTCAGGTCGAACATCATTCACGGAAACACGAGGCTCAAGCCCGATCTGCCCTCCTTGTGGAAAGCGCGAGGCTACGAACACGTCTCCGAGACAGACAGGCTCCACGTCCTCCTTGATCGGTGGCAAGACATTGTCCGGAGAGCGATCGCTGTCCGACTTGCCTTGGCCGACGACGCCGTCGGATCGCCGCTGTGGCCACTAACCGGCGACGAGCCAAACGTGGACAAGATGCTGGTTCGGCGAGACGCCCGGCGCGAGTGGCACGAGCGTATCCTTGCCGTCAGCGAGTCCTTTGGCCTGCCGTGCCTGACCGAAAAGGCGCTACCCCTCTGGGACTACCTCCACTTCAAGCAAGGACCACCACCCGCAGCGATGGGAGGGTCGAGACAGGAATAGCCCGGAACTTGCCGCATGGACCGATCGGCGAAAATCGCGCTTGTTCCGACACTCTAACTGGACACTTTTTGGACCCGATTCCACGCTTGGGACATACCGTTGGGACGCCGCTGCTTCCCAAGCAGAATGTCGCGGGTTCGAATCCCGTCTCCCGCTCCAATACCCTTCGGCCCATCGTGCTGGCAGCCTGAATCGGGATCGCGGCCCGATCGGTGCGGCGTGTCCCGTCTCTCGCTCCAGGCGCCTGCGACCCTCGGGCCCCGGCAACGTCGGTGGTAGAAGAAGGCATCGCAGGAGTCGACCTGGGACATGAGCGATCCCTCCTACCGCGCTCCACACGATGAGTTGTCTTCGGTCGACGATGAAGTCATCGGCGACGGCGCCCGCGTCGACCGACGGCGCCTCGTGCCGCCAATACTGTCCCTGGCGCTGGTAGTCGCCGCCGTAGCCGGGTTGGCCGGGGTAGGACTGGGCTACAGACTCGGTCAGGCGTCCCTGGTGGCATCGGCGGCTCCCACGGCCCCGGCAATCCAACTTCCCAACTCCGGCGCCACAGTCCAGACCGACCTTCACGCCGACACCGTCAGCGAAAGGCTTTCTCTCGCCTACCAGGCGGCTTCATCCGGGTCGTGGGCGATCTGCGATCTGGGGGCGACGGTCGTCTGTCGAGCGCTGGAACCCAGCCTGAGCGTGTCGCCGGCGGTGCACCATACGTTCGGATTCACCAATAGCGACATGGCGGCGCTCGGCCAGCCGACGATCGAGCCGGGCCACGTCGTCCTGGCCGCCGGTCTGGGAGAAGGCGCCGCCACCGGTAGCCTGATCGCCCTTGACGCGACCATCGACCAGGTTCGGAGCCATCCGTTGACGCCGATCGACCCCGGGCGTCTGGGCGTGGACTACTTCGACCTTGGACTCCTGGACTCTGGCACTTACGGGATCGTGCTCGGGTTCATCCCGCAGACCGGCGCGGAGACCTCGGCACCCATTCTCGACAGCTATCTGGCCAGTTTCGCTGTGACCGGGTGACGAGATCGCAAGGCGTCGATCTCGGATCGCGACCGGCCTGCTTTCCGTGGTCGAGTCACCCAGCTGCGCCAGGGCTCAGCGCGGTGCCGAGATCAACCTGGCCTTGCCCGCGTCGTCGCCGTCGTTGAGCGGGCGACGACCCGACTGGACCGTGGGTGCGAAACGTGGGTGATCGCGACGCGATCGCCGCCCGACTCCTTGGCTCGATAGAGAGCCGCATCGGCCTCTGCGACGAGGCCGTCTCGAGTCGCCGACCCGTAAGGCTGGCTGGCCGCGCCAATGCTCGCTGTGATCGGCACGCCGGGCGCCGAGATGATCCCGGCGATCGCCCCTCTGATGCGCTGCGCGATCTCCAGGCTCACCCCCGGGGCAGTGACTGGCAGAAGGACGGCGAATTCATCGCCCCCGTAGCGATAGACGCGGTCGCCGGCTCGGACCCCGGCGTTCATTGCCCGACCGACCGCGCTGAGCAGCGCGTCGCCGGCGGGGTGGCCGTATCGATCGTTGAACGCCTTGAACCCATCGAGGTCGAGCATCAGGAGAGCGAGCGGCTGCGCGCTCCGGTCCGCGAGGAGCGCCGCGATCTGCACCTCGAATGCGCCGCGGTTGCGCAACCCGGTGAGGGAATCGGTCTCGGCTCGGGTCCAGACGGCCTGATGCGCCTCCGCGTTCTGCAGGGCAATGGACGCCTGTTTGGCGAACACCTGGGCAACCTCGAACTCGCTCGAGCGGAAATGAGCGTCCCCGGCACCCATTCGCCCGACATTGAGGGTGCCCTCAACCTCGCCGTCAATGATGAGCGGCACGACGATGAGCGACTCCTCCTCGGCGGGCGTGCCCGGGATGGTGGCTATGCGATCATCGTGGAGGGCATCGTTGACGCACTGTGCCTCACCGTGCGTAACCACCCAGCCGGTGAGGCCGTGGTCGATCGGGAACGTGGTCTCCAGGATCAGGGCCGCGAAACGATCGCGCGCCAGAACGGGCCGCAGCAGGTGCGCGTCGTGATCGATGCGATAGATCGTCAGGTTGTCGTAAGCGACGACCGTCTTGAGCGAGTCCGCGATTACGTTTAGCACCTTCTCGGGGTCGAGGGTCGCGAGGAGGCGCTCGTTGAGCGCGAGCACCTGGCTTTGACTTGCCAGTGCTCGCGTACTGCTCGCGCTGGCGAGGTGCCACTCGTTGCTGACCCACCACACGATGCCGTATGTGAAGGCCAGCATCACTGCCGACTCCGCGAGGGATATCGGCGCGTTCTCGGAACCTGCGACCTGCGTCATCCCGCCAACCAGGTAGGCCAACGTCTCGCCCACCATGCTCGCTCCGAAAGCGAGCAGGAACATCGCCACGAGGCGGCGGCCGCCACCCATTACGGGGATGACGAGAACGGCGCCGGCCAATGGCATGACGGCAGCACCACCCAGCCCGTCGGGGATTGTCGCGCCCGCAACCACGCCGAGCGACATCAGCAGAAGGCCTGCAATCAGCAGCACCCACCGCGACGGGCCTCGGCGGAGGAAGTACATCGCCAGCAAGACCGTCGGGCCCGCGAGCCCGTCGATGAGAAGGAGCCCGAAGCGCTGATTTGCCGGCGCCAGTGCGAGGCCGGTGGCGACCAACGCCACCGTGGCAAATGCGCATACCGCCGCATAGCGACCGAACATCCGATCTTGATTCGCCGATGAGAACTCCCACGACTCCCGCGAGTCCGGCCACGAGCGCGTTGACGGCGTCGCCCTGCGTTCAACGGTGCTGCGCTCGGAAGAGTCGCTCGTATCGGCGCTCATCTAGCGGCTCGCCGTCCAGGCCGCTTCGCGGGCTCCCTGGGGGCGCACTGTGGGAAACCCGCCCGCCGCGCCGAGACACCCCGCCGCGGCCGTCGCGACCGGCCCAAAGCTGGTCCGATGGGCAAAGACCCGAGCTTGACGCATGTTTGTGTCCCGAACGCGCATACACTCCCCCATTTGAACTATATCAACCCACACGAACGCGGCCCGGGCAATTACCTAAGGGTCATCCGTTGGGCAGGACCCACCACCCGCGTGCAACGCCGAGGACCACGGTCAAGCCAGAGTCTTGACGTCCGATTCAGCCTTTAGCGCGCAGGATCAAGGATCGGAGGTCTCGACCTCCGATCCAGGCTCCCTCCTCGAAGTCGCGTCGGGCGGACCGTCGGCCCGGTCTCGGATCCTGACGACGGCACCCGCGTTCTCAGTCGCAGGAGTCTTTGCAGGGCTCGAGGGCCTCACGCGAGAAGGCGACGACACCGCAGCCGACTCGTCGTGGATGTAGAGACCGCCTCGAAGCCAGGACGCCCACGCGGCAACGAGGGCCATGAGGCCCGCGGCGGCGAACACGATAGCGAGCCCTGCCTGGAGCGGTGCGGCGATCAGCTGTGGAAAGAACTCCTTGCTGGTCAAGATCGCAGCCTGGGACGCCGGCAGGGAATGCAGGACCTGCGGTGGGAGCAGGGCGGCCATGGGGTTGTAGCCGAGCAAGGCCGCGAACAGGCTGGCCACCGGCGGCAGGTGCGAGATCTGCGACGCATCGGCGGCCGGGACGGCGTGGGCGGTGAGCCCGTCGTAGAGGGAGCCCGGGAGCGACGCCGACAGGCCCGCGATCATGAGCGAGAAGAACACGCCGATCGACACCACCGTGGCCGAGTTCTGGAACGTGGCGCGCATGCCGGCCGCCGCGCCACGCTGGCGCGCAGGGACGCTGTTCATGATGCCGGCCATGTTTGGCGAGAAGAACAGGCCGCCTCCGATGCCGCTCACCAGCAGCAAGCCGCCGAACTGCCAGTACGGGAAGTCAACCGGTAGCAGGATCAGGCCGAAGAACGACGCCGCGGCGATCAGCATGCCTCCAGTGGCAAATGGTCGGGCTCCGAAACGGTCGGACAGATACCCGGACAACGGCCCGAACACCAGCGAGCCCAGGGTCAGAGGCAGCATGTATATGCCGGCCCACAGCGGCGTATCGGCGAAGGAATAGCCGTGCAGGGGCAGCCAGACGCCCTGCAGCCAGATTACGAGCATGAAGGACAGACCGCCGCGCCCGAGCGCGGACAGGAACCCGGCCAGGTTGCCTGCGGTAAAAGCGCGGATGCGGAAGAGGGCAAGATCGAAGAGCGGCTCGGCGACCCGGCGTTCGACCCACACGAACAGCGCCAGCAAGAGCAGGCCGCCACCGATCATGGAGAGCACGAAGGGATTGGTCCAGCCCATCGTCTGGCCGCCGTACGGCTGGATGCCGTAGGTGATCCCAATGAGGAGCGCCGTGAGCCCGATTCCGAAGGTCAGGTTGCCGGGCCAGTCGATCTTCGCGTGTGTGACCGTGCCGAGCTCCTCGAGACGCATGTATGCCCAGATCGTGCCGACCAGGCCAACGGGCACGCTGACGAAGAAGACCAGCCGCCAGTTGATCGCCGCGAGGACGCCGCCCACCACGAGCCCCACGAACTGGCCGGCCAGGAACGAGATCCCGTTCACTCCGAACGCCAGACCGCGCTGCTCGGGCGGGAAGGCATCCGTCAGGATCGCCTGCGAGTTCGCGAAGAGGAACGCACCGCCGATCCCCTGGACGAATCGCATGCCGATGATCCAGATCGCGCCGGCGGGTCCGGTAAACGGCGTCAACGCGAGGAGCAGCGAGCCGACGGTGAAGATGACGAAGCCGGCGTTGTACATGCGGACCCGCCCGAACATGTCGCCGAGTCGCCCGAACGCCACGACCAGAACTGCGGTCACGAGCAGGTAGCCCATCATGATCCACAGGAGATAGCTCGTGCTTCCCGGGTCGAGCGGGTTCAACTTGATACCGGTGAAGATCGCCGGGAGTGAAATGATGACGATCGAGCCGTCGATCGCGGACATCAGGACGCCGAGCGTCGTGTTCGATAGCGCGACCCACTTGTAGTTCGGGTCGTGCCTCCGGGAGCGGCGCGGGGCGCTCGCCCCCTCAGCTGCGGCGCCACCCGCCGCGGCCACTCTCGCTTCTCTACCAGAGTGGTTCGAGTTCATGCACCCGTCCTTCTAGTTGCGATAACAGGTTCGCATCCGGGCGACCCGGGTGCCCTTTCCTTCGGTCAGCCCGCCGCCGCGGGAACTCCCGGGATATGGGTCCCGATCGTTCCCTGGCGCGCGAACTGGGTCCGATACAGCTCCGCATAGACGCCGCCGGCGGCGAGCAGGTCGCTGTGCGTGCCCCGCTCGACGATTCGGCCTTCGACAACGACCAGGATTTGGTCGGCTTCCCGCACCGTGGAGAGGCGGTGCGCGATCACAACCGAGGTTCGGCCGCTGAGCGCCGTCTTGAGCGCACGCTGCACCGCCACCTCCGATTCCGAGTCGAGGTGCGCCGTCGCCTCGTCGAGCACGACTACCTTGGGCGCCTTGAGCAGGAGCCTGGCGATCGCGATCCGCTGCTTCTCGCCGCCCGACAGCCGGTAGCCTCGGTCGCCGACGACGGTGTCGAGGCCGGCCGGCAGCGATTCGACCAGCGGCATGATCTGGGCCGCCCGCAGTGCCTCGTCTAGCTCGTCGTCGGCGGCGTCCGGCTTCGCGTACAGCAGGTTGGCGCGGATCGTGTCGTGGAAGAGGTGAGCGTCCTGGGTGACCACTCCAACCTCGCGCCGGATCGACCTCAGAGTCGCATCGCGGAGGTCCACTCCGTTGATTCGGATGGCGCCGGAGCGCACGTCGTACAGGCGCGGAATGAGGTGACTGATCGTGGTCTTGCCGCCACCGGACGGGCCGACCAGGGCCACCAGCTGGCCCGCCTCGGCCGTGAACGACACATCGAATAGGACCTGTTGGGCTGGGGCCTGGTCGAGCACCGCGACCGACTCCAGAGAAGCCAGTGACACCTCCTCGGCCCTGGGATAGCTGAAGTCGACGTGTTCGAACTCGATGGTTGCCAGGCCATCCGGGATGTCGACGGCACCGGGCCGCTCGGCGATCATGGGTTCGAGATCGAGCACCTCGAAGACGCGGTCGAAGCTGACCAGCGCGGTCATGATGTCGACCTGCACGTTGGAGAGAGCCGTCAGCGGGCCGTACAGCCGGTTCAGGTATGCCGTCAGGGCGACGACCGTGCCGACCTGGAGCGCACCGCCGGCGGCGAGCACTCCGCCCCAGCCGTAGACGAGGGCGGTCGCGAGCGAGGCGGTAAGCAGGATCGCGGCCATGAAGACCCGCGTGTACATCGCCTGCGTGACCCCGATGTCGCGCACCCGGCCGGCCTTCTCTTCGAAGCTGTGGATCTCACGCAGTGGTTCGCCGAAGAGCTTCACCAGGAGCGCGCCGGCGACGTTGAAGCGCTCGGTCATCATCGAGATCATCCTCGCGTTGAGGTTGTAGCTCTCGCGCGTGAGGGCCTGGATCCGCCGGCCGACCCAGCGAGCCGGCAGCAGGATGATCGGCAGGAGCACCAGCGCCACCAGCGTGATCTGCCACGACAGGATCAGCATTGCGGTCAGGGTGATGGCGACGCCGATCGCGTTGCCGACCACCGATGAGAACGTGTCGGTGAAGGCTTGCTGAGCGTCGAGCACGTCGTTGTTGAGCCGGCTCACGAGCGCACCCGTTTGCGTCCGAGTGAAGAACGCGATGGGCATCCGCTGGAAGTGAGCGAACACCTGCGTGCGCATGTCGAAGATGAGGCTCTCGCCCACGCGGGCCGAGATCCAGCGCTGCCACAGCGACAGGACCACGTCCGACAGCGCCAGCACGGCCAGCAGAAGGGCCAGCTCGACCACCAGACCGGAGTTTCGAGGCAGGATTCCGTCGTCGATGATGGCCCGGTAGATGAGTGGGTTTGCCGCGCTCAGCAGGGCGTCCAGCACGATGAGCCCGAGAAACACCAGCAGCATCCGGCGGTACGGCGCGGCAAAGCGCGCGATGCGCCGGAAGATGCCGGCCGAGAGTTTTTGCGAGGTCACCGACTCGTCCCGGCGGAACGAGCGCATCAGCCCCCAGCCGCCGCTTCCGCCCATGCCCATGCCGCCCCGGCGCATGCTCATCGGTCGGGATTCCCTGGCTTCTTCGCGACTTGCTTCTCGAGCGTGCGGCCGCGTCTCGGGTTGGTCCCCTCCGCGGCGCCGAACTCAGCCCCGGCGCCGCCGGGGCCCGTCGCGGCACAAGCGGGACATCCGCCCCGTTCGCAGAGCGTGCGCAGTAGGCCCGCCAGGTCCTCGCGCTGCGCCGGCGACAGGACCCCGAACTCGGCCTCCGCGCTTGCCCGGCGCGCCCGCTCGAGCTTTACGAGCAACCTCCGGCCGGCCGGCGTGAGTTCCACCAGCACTGACCGGCGATCTAGAGGGGCCACCCGCCGAACGACGAGTGCTGCGACTTCGACCCGGTCGACCATGTCCGTGGCGGCTCGCGGCACGACCCCAAGGCGCTCGGCGATCAAGGACATCCGCAACGGACCGCCGGCGAGCAGGCGGACAACGCGCGCGTCCGATCCCGAAAGCCCCAGCGGGGCGAGCGCTCCGCGGGTGCCGCGATGAACTCGCCGCATTGCGTGGCCGAGCAGGTCGGCCAACTCGACCGAGGGTTCGAGAGTCGGTTGGGGCGCTGCGCCAAGCTGCATACACGCCTCCTGCGCCGGCTGGACGGCCTCGATGATCTCGCCCACCGAGCGCGGCGCAGATTCCGTGAGGGAGCATCAAACTGAGGTAGTCTCAGTATAAAGCAGGATAACGAAGGCTTCTCTGTTTAGCTTGCGCGGCTGCGCCGGCGGGCAGCTCGTGGCCGGAGGCTCAGGGCCGTCCGCGCGTCGCGGCGCCGTGCGGGCGAGTCGGCGGCCGGTATCATCGAGGAGCCGTCGCCACCCGACGACCGAGCGGCCCTCGCTCGCGATGCCCGCGATTTGGGAGCAACCGATGCCGGAGCGAGCGCGCGGACCTCGCGTGGTGGTCATCGGCGATTTGATCGTCGATGTCGTGATCGCGCCGGCGACCGAGCTCGAGACCGGCACGGACGTCCCCGGCCGAGTGATGCTGCGCCAGGGCGGTTCGGCGGCCACCACTGCCGGCTGGCTCGGCCGAGCCGGGGCACGCGTTGCGCTCATCGCCGCCGTCGGACGCGACGCCGCAGGTCGCGCCCTCGTCCGGACGATGCGCCGGGACGGCGTGACCACTCGCATCGTCCGGGTCGCCGGCCACCCGACGGGCCGCGTGGGCGTGTTCGTGGCATCGGGCGGCGAGCGTTCCTTCGTCCAGGATCGGGGCGCGGCGCTCGAACTCGCCCCCGAGCATCTGCGCGAGGAGTGGTTCGCCTCGGCCGAGCTGCTCCACGTCCCGGCGTACTCGCTTCTCGACCATCCGCTCGGCGACGCGGGGAAGCGCGCGGCCGAGCTTGCCCATGCGGCCGGAGCAGTCGTCACAGTCGACCTCTCGTCGGCGCGCCCGCTCCGGGCCATCGGGCGAGAGGCGGCCGCCGCGCTCATCGCCGACGTTCGACCCGATCTGCTGTTCGCGGCCGGCGACGAGGCGCGAGCGCTCGCCTCGAGCGACGAGGGGCTTCTCGATCTCGTGCCGATCGTGGTCCTCAAGCGCGGCTCGGGCGGCGCAACCCTGCTCTACCGGGAAGGGGCGGCGACACTCCGGCTGGAGGTCCCGGCGCGGGCACTCGCCGCGACGGACACGACGGGCGCCGGGGACGCCTTCGACGCGGGCTTCATTCTCGGCTGGCTCGGCGCCCGTCGCGAGGGTGCCTCGACTGCCGCGGGGCTCCGGCGCGGTGCGCTCCTCGGACACCGATTCGCGGCCCGTCAGCTGCTCCGTCCGCGCGAGGAGCTCGCGTTCGGCTGACGGTCGACCCGGAGCGCGCCGACCGCCGGCCCCGGACGGCGACGAGTCCGGCCGGAAGGTGCGGCTGTACCATCGAGCCATGCAGAGACATACCGATCGGCCGGTTCCGTCCGGACTCCAGGACCGCCTCGCGATCGCCCCGGAAGTCGCCGATTCGCTGGCCGCAGGTCGACCCGTCGTTGCGCTCGAGTCGACGCTCATCAGCCACGGCCTCCCGTATCCGCAGAGCGTCGAAGTTGCCCGGGCGGCCGAGCTTGCGGTAAGGGAGAGCGGCGCGGTACCGGCGACGATCGCCGTCGAGGGCGGCCGGATCCTCGTCGGCCTCGACCCCGATCAGATCGTCACGCTGGCCACTACCGAAGGCGTGATGAAGGCGGCCAGGCCGAGCCTCTCGATGGCGCTCGCCGGTGGCGGCTGGGCCGCGACCACTGTCTCGGCCACGATGATCGCCGCCTCGGCGGCCGGGATCGACGTCTTCGCCACCGGTGGTATCGGCGGCGTCCACCGCGGAGCGGTGGGAGTTGTCGGCGGGTCCGCGCCGACGCTCGACATCTCGTCCGATCTCGAGGAGCTGGCTCGGACACCGGTCGCCGTCGTCTGCGCCGGGCCCAAGGCGATCCTCGACGTGCCGCTCACGCTGGAGTACCTCGAGACGCGCGGCGTGCCGGTCGCGGCCGTGGGCACCACGGAGATCCCAGGCTTCTGGTCACGCGAGAGCGGCTTCCGGGCTCCGGCAATGGTCGCCGACGTGGCCGCTGCGGCGAAGCTCGTCGCCACTCACTTCGACCTGGGCCTCGGGTCGGGCGTCCTGCTCTGCGTCCCGATCCCCGAGGCCGACGCCTACCCGCTCGCGGACGCCCGAGGAGCCGTGGAGCGGGCGATCGCGGACGCAGAGGCGGCACGGATCGAAGGCCCGGCTCTGACTCCGTGGCTCCTCGCTCGCATCGCCGAGATCACCGGGGGCGGCTCCGTCCGGGCCAACGTCGCGCTGATCGTCAACAACGCCCGGTTCGCCGGTCGCCTCGCCGTGGCCCTGACGCAGGAGATCTCATGAGTTCGGACCCGAGCCGTTTCTGCGTCGTCGGCACCGGGTGGCGCGCCGAATACTTCCTGCGGCTGGCCAATCTCTTGCCCGCACACCTCGAGGCCATCGGCGTCGTCGGGCGGACCCCGGACAAGACCGGTCAGGTCGCCGAACGCTGGGGCGTCCGCGCCTTCGGCTCGCTCTCGGAAGTGATCGCGCACAGGCGCCCGGATTTCGCGGTGGTCGCCGTGCCGTGGGCTGCCTCACCGCTCGTGACGAGCGACGCCGTCGGAATGACGCGCCGATCCTGTGCGAGACGCCGCCCGCGCCCGACCTCGACGGGCTCCGGTCGTTGTGGAGCGAAGTCGGCGCCAGCGGGCTCGTCCAGGTGGCCGAGCAATACGCTCTCATGCCGAGCCACGCCTCGCGGCTCGCGCTGGCGCGCAACGGCGCAATCGGCACGGTCACCTCGGTCCAGGTTTCGTCGACCCATCTCTATCATGCCGTGGCGCTGATGCGAGCGTTCCTGGGGGCGCGGTTCGAGCCGGCGACCGTCAACGCCAGGAATTTCATCGCGCCGTTGATCAATCCGCTCGTCCGAGACGCCTGGACCGACGACGACGAACCCAAGGAAGCGACGACGACCATCGCCACGATCGACTTCGGCGGAACCATGGGTTTGTACGACTTCATGGACTTGCAGTGACATGGTATCCTGCTTGTCGACGGGGCAGATAGACCCCGGCAAGGCAGGATAGACCATGACGGACTGGCAGCAGTGGCAAGAGACGGACATTCCCG
This sequence comes from Candidatus Limnocylindrales bacterium, assembly GCA_044449785.1. Taxonomy (GTDB): domain Bacteria; phylum Chloroflexota; class Limnocylindria; order Limnocylindrales; family CSP1-4; genus Fen-1039. The sequence continues at coordinate 28,445 of JBIOII010000006.1, read as the reverse complement.
GGCTCGCCCGGACGCCGGTCCGGCCTAACCTCCGGGCGCGACGACTGCGAGAGGTTGTCGCTAGCGCCTACCACGAGGCCGGACACGCCGCAGCCTTCGAATCGCTCGGCTATGGGATCTCCAGCATTTGGGTCACGGGCGAGGTTGCCAGGGTAGGCGAGACGGCCGCTCGCTGCCAGGCCGAGGCATTTGACCTTCTGGAGCGTCCGATGGACGCGCGGGGACACGCCCTGGTCACCATGGCGGGCCCGGCAGCCGCGAGACGACTCGGCATCCCTGGCCGTCGCCCCTTCGATGAGGTCGAAGGCGACACCATGGAAGGCATCCTCGTGGCGAGCGAAGCGGGGCTGGACGTACCCGCGATGCTCGCCGAGGCGGACGCCTTCGTAACCGATCGATGGGGCCGCGTCGAGGCTATCGCCGTCGCGCTGCTTCGGTCGCCCAACCTCGCCCTCTACCCGATCCGTGACAGCATCATCGACACGCCGAAGCAGGCCGCCGAACGCGCAAGGGCCACCGCATGGTTTGCGGCCCATCCGAGGCCTCAGCCGTGACCGAGCGCTACGCCGTCGCCTACATCCGCCGGTCGACGGCCGACGAAAACGGGAACCGCGGCGACGTCAGCCGCGAGGCGCAAGAGTCGGCCGTCCGCGAGCTGGCCCGTCGGGACGGCTGCGAGGATGGGCTGAAGGTCTACACCGATTGGGGGAAGTCGGCGGACGAAGCGAAGGAGGCCGCGCGCAAGGAATACGGCCGCATGCTGGCCGCGGTCGAGCGGGGCGAAGTCTCGACGGTCTACGCGTTCAGCCTTGATCGGCTCGCACGTTCGGTCGTGACCTTCGGGCGCCTGCTGCGAGCCACCAAAGAGCGAAGCGTCCGGATCGTCACCCAACGCGAAGGCGACCTATCGGATACCGGCAACGTCGCCGCCTGGGGCTATGGCTTTCTCGCGTCGTTCTTCGCCGAGTTTGAACTCCGGACCGCCAAGGATCGCAACCAGAAAGCGCTCACGGTCCGCCGAGCTCGCGGCGACGCACTGGGGCCGGTCCCCTATGGCTCCAAGATCGTCAGAGACGCCCAGGGACGCGCAGAGCATCCGGTACGCTGGGAAGACGACCCCGACCGACCGCTCGCCCCTGTCCTAGAGGCTTACAAAGCGGCTGGGACGGTCTACGCCGCCTGCAAGCTCTTGGACGCGGCCGGAGTGCCGACTCCGCGCGGCAACAAAGAGGACGACGGCAACCCGAAGGTTTGGAACACAACCTCGTTGACGAAGATCCTGGACCGCGCCGGCCTACTCCCGCCGCACGAGCACCGCCGCGTTTACGCCCGCTCCGCAGTACTTGCGGGCCTGCTGCGATGTCACTGCCAATCGCGGACCTTGACCCCGGACACGGCCCGCGGCGTGTACTACTGCGCGAGAGGCAAGCACGAGGGCACGGCGAGGCACGGCAGGTCCTTTGTCGCCGAGGCTGCGCTCCTGCCGCTCGTCAAGGAAGAGATGACGCATTTCGATCCAGGCGGACCCTACAGTTTCGCCGAGACTCACGAGGCCGAGCGTGCCGCGTTCCTCGAGCGACGCCGAAGGCTCGCCATCCTCTTCGCCGATGGGCTAATGACGGACGACGCCTACCACGAGGAACTCGCGGCGATCGCGGGATCGCTGGACGATCTAGGGGACGCGGCGAGCATCGTCGTCGTGCCCGGAATCGACTGGACCGCGCCGGTTGGCGATATCAACGAGGCTCTACGGGCAATTCTGGCCCGGATCGAGCTCGACGCTGCTCTCCTGCCGAAGCCGGATGGTTTCGTTTGGCGCGTGCCAGGGATGAGGCGACCATGAGAATCCGCATTCGCCCTGATCACGCCGAATGCCCGGCCTGCGACTACCGGCTGCCTGTCACCGTGCGGGGATGGCGAACCGAGGCCCCGCCGGACGTTCCTCGGTTCGCCATCTCGCTTGGCGCGAATTGGCACCTAGAGAGTCGCGAGGCGGGCGGGCGAGTCTGGAAGCATTCACGCTCTCACGGTTCCAAGAGGAACGGGCAGCCGGTCCAGAGCTGGGAATATCTGGTCTGCCCGGGCTGCGGCCAGGAATTGCAGCCGCCCTCTTGACAGGTGGCTATGACCATGGTTAGATATCTTGGCTATTTGAATAGTTGACGGGTCGATCAATACCGGCCCCGACCTTTGCCACTTCCGCGTTAGTTGCGCCTGGTGGCGGTCGGAGGCCGTTTTTTCATGGCCGAAGTCACCGGGCCGCTATCCCACGAGGAACGCGGTCGGCTGGGCGCCGTACGGCGCTGGGGCCCTGGCCCGCGCACTGTTCGTCTCGACAGCCTCGACAGCGCCGAGCGCAACGCCGTCCTAACCCTTGTCCGCCTCTTCGGGCATAAGGAAACCGCCCCGAGCGTCAGTGAGACGTCGCCCGGAGCGGTCGAGATCGGAGGCACCATCAATGCCGCCGATCCGTCCTAACGATACTCCCGGGCAGTATCCGGCGCAAGACCTCGCCCGCCGTCGTCTCGATCGCCTGGCGCGGTTGTTGCGCCATTCCGGCAAGGTCGCCGAAGCCGTCGCCGCTGAGAACATCGCCGCCCTTCTGATCGCTGATCCGGTCCACTGTGGACCAGGTGACCCGGAACCCGCCGGCGCGATCCTTCGGTTGGTGCGGCCGTGAACGGCTACCTGGCTGACACGGCTACCGCCCACACCGCCCCGGAGATCGCGCGCGCCATCGGGCCCGTCGATGATCTCCTCCGAGTCGTCCGCTCGGGCTCTACTTGCGAGATTCTGCAAGTAGTCCGGTTCGAGCTAGCGTCTGCCCTCGAATGGCGCCGCGGCAACATGGCCGCCGTCGATGCTGCCCGCGCCGAGTGGGACCGCGAACTAGATCACGTTCGAGACTCTGCCGAGGCCGTAGAGCGGGCTCGACTGCTGCGCGGGCTTTACGGCGACACGTGGGCCGAAGGGCTGCCGGAGACGGCTGAGCGGTTGGGGCGGCTCGTGTGGCTCGACGTTCTCGACGCCGAGGACGACCCGGACGCCCTAGCCGGCGCGCTCGATCGTCACTACCCGGACCGAATCGAGGCCGCGGCATGAGCACCGATCTATTGGCCCAGGCGCGGCGCCGCTGGCCCGATGACATGGACATGGTTAGCGCCGTCATTGGCCGAGGCCGCTGGGCCACCGTCGCATGGTGCGCCGGTTTGACTGTCCACTTGGAACTCACAGAGGCCATGGCGCGAGCCGCCCTCAAGGCGATTGATGACTGCGGCTGCGGGCATGGCTGCTGGCGCGACCATGAACTCGTGGACCTGGCCGCGGCCGAGACTCACGATCCCGCCGCAGAACTGGATCGTGGTCAAATCAGAGCCGCGCACTTCCGAGCGTGCCGAACCTGTCAACACGTGTTCGCTGGCCAGGCGCCAAAAGCGGCCCTACGTCGCGCCGACGAAAGAGCGTCGACATGACCGCCGTCGAATGGACCCCGGAAGAGGCCGCGCAAGTAGCCGCGGAACTGGACGGCGCAGCCACTCACGTCTCGCAGCTCGTGGCCGTCGAATTGGCCCGAGTAGGCCCGAGTTACCGGGTGACGCACGAGCCGACCGGACTCGCCTTGACCTTCCGAGACGTTCGGACAGACGGCGAGCTCGCCGCCGACGTGTCGATTGACTGCCGCGGTAGCCACCTCTTCCGCACGACTTCCACCCTCTCGATTACGACTCGGGACCGCCTGGCAAGGACGGCGGCCGACTTCGGCGGCGCGAACGGCGAGGCGCCGCTGTGGCGCTCCGTCATATTCGCCTCGGTTGAGGCCGTTCTTGAGGCCGAGGAAAGCCTTGGAGGCGGGGCGGATCTTCGGACCTGTCCCTTGACCTCGAACGGTCGATTGCATGTCATCCGGCCGACGATCGAAGACGGCTCGAACGTTCTGGTGAGTCCGGGCGATGGTGGGAAGTCGACTCTCGCCCGCGCGCTCGCCGTGTCGGTTGCGGGCGGCCTTGCGGTAGTGCCGGGCATGGACGCGGTAACGATCGGACCCGTCCTATACGTGGCCGGCGAGGATGCCGTGACGTTCTGGCACGCCCGGAGCGTCGAGGCCATCTGTCGCGGACTGGAGATCGACCGGGCCAGTCTCGCGAACCCGATCACGCTGCTAGACGAGACCGGCAAGCCGATACACCGGATCGCCCGGGCCATCGCCGAACGGGCGGCCGACTTCGCCTTAGTCATCATCGACCCGCTCTCGGCATTCCTCGCGGCAGGCGATCAGGTCCGCGACCGTGACTCTCTGTTCTGGCGTGCTATCGATACGGTCGGTCGGCCGACCCTCATCCTGGCCCATCCGAACCGCGCCGAGTCGCGCAATTGGGGCGAGGCGGACGGACGGATCGCGGGCAGCGAGATCAACCGTGACCGAGTGCGCCTCATGTGGGCGGCGCAATGGAAAGACGAGTCGGCGACTTTCGGCAGTTCGTATCGTCGCTACACCCTAGAGAACACGAAGCGCAACCACGGCGCCCACCTGGCTCCGCTCGGCTTTGCCGTGAACTGGACGTTCGGACTGGATGACGACGATCCGGGCACCGTGCGGTTCGAGCACTCCGAACCATTCAAGGGCAACGGGCAGCCGCACCGCGCATCGAAGCAAGTGGAGGAAACGCTAGAGGCGATGGACGCGGGCGCCACTACACCCGCCGCTCTGATGCGCGCCCTCTCTCTCGGCTCGATTGACACCGCGAAGTCTCGCCTCAGAACGGCGAAGGCGTGGCGCGGTGAGGATGTCTTAGAAGGGGGTGAAGTGTGAACTTCACCCGGTGTACACCCGCGACCTACCGATGGGGGGTGAAGGTGAAGTTTAGTAGGAACTTCACCCTTCACCCGGTAGGTTCACCCGGTTCACAGAGGCGGGAGTCCGGTCGGAGTTTAGACGCATGACCGCGCCGATGGTTCGTGGTGCCGCGAACCATGTCGTCATCCTTCTCCGTCACCCGTGCCGACCGACACCTCGCGACCTCGCCACTCGCGACCTCATCTACTTGCACCGCGACGCCCCGGATCTCTCACGCGGGGCGGCCAGGAATTCGAGGCGGGGGTATTCGGGCACGCCATCCCCTGCCGCCGACCGACCGAGCGGAACGGCGCCGTGCCGCCCCACTCGCGCCGCGCTCGACGTGGCGCGCCTGACTAGTCCAGCGCACCCCAGCACACGCGGGGCGACTCGGGGGGGGATAGGCCAACGGGTGACCCCCTACTCGTGTCAACCCCGGTCAATGGCCCCCGCAAAACCTGCCACGTTTTCGAGGCCGGACTGATGGCTGAGTACCGCGGCCGCCGTCCCGCCGAAGGCTCGGCAACCACGCTCCCGACCGGCCCATCGCGCCTCAAAGCGCCGCCGTGGCCGTTCGGTACGCCGTCTGAGGCCGAGTCTGCGCTCTGGCGCGACCTCTGGCGCCGCCCGGTCGCGCACCTTTGGCGGTCGCAGTTCATCGCGCCGGCCGTGGTCGCCCGGTACGTCCGCGTTCTGGTCGCGAACCCCGCCGCGGGCTCGCTAGCGCAGATGGAGAGCGGACTAGGCCTCACGCCCGCCGCTCTCGCCCGTTTGCACGTCAGTTTCGCCCAACCGCACCCCGCACTTAGCGACGAAGCCGCGGCTTTGGTCGCCGCCGCCCGCGCCAAATTGGAGGTCGCGCTATGAGATCCCGCGGCCTGGAAGTCGCCGAGTGGATGATGAGCGTCCTGCCCAGCCCGTCCGACTCCTCAAAAGACCTCGTTCTGACCTCCGATCAGCTCGACTTCCTGGTTGAGTTCTACGCAACCGACCCGGGCGGCCGGGATATCTACCGCCGCGGTGCCATCGAAGGCGCCAAGGGCACCGGCAAATCGCCTTTTGGGGCGATGATTTGCCTGGCCGAGTTCGCCGGTCCTACCGCGCCCGAGATTCCGCTCGTCCAGGTCGCCGCGCTCTCTGAAGACCAGGCGGCGAGCACCGTCTACTCCCTGATCTTCGAGTTCTGCCGTGCCAACGATCGCCGCGTCGCCCGGCGCCTCGGAATTGACGACGGCCGCGGCCGCCTGTACCTGAACGGTCGCCCCGGCAAGCTCGAAGCGATCACCGCGGCCGCCGGCAGCCACGAAGGAGAGCGGACGACGTTCGCCCTGCTCGATCAGACCGACCTCTGGACTAAATCCAACGGCGGGCAATCGCTCGCCCGGGCGATCCGCCGCAACATCGGCAAGACGGGCGGCCGGAGTCTCGAACTCGCCAACGCGCCCGAGCCGGGACTCGGATCTGTGGCCGAACAGACGGAGGCCGAGTACGATGCCGGGCGCGCCGGCATCCTGTTCGCCGCCCGCCGGCCGCCCGCGACGCTCGACCCGTCGATGTCCGACGCGCAGCTCGCCGCCATCCTGGCCGACATCTATGCCGGCTCCTGGTGGGTCGATCAGGCCCGCATTCTGGCCGAGATCCGCGATCCCGCGACGCCTTGGGATGAGGCGGTGCGGTACTTCCTCAACGCGCCCCACGCCGCCGCGGACGTTCTGGTTGACCCGCCCACATGGGCATCGCTCGGCACGGCCGATCCGATACCGGACGGCGCCCGCGTTGGCCTCGGATTCGATGGCTCGCAGAACCATGACGGCACCTCGCTAGTCATTTGCGACCTCGAAGGCCGCCTGGAGCTCGCCCTTCTAATCGAGCGGGACGCAAACGACCCGCCCGAGTGGGTCGTCCCGCGGCAGATGGTCTCCGAGGCCGTCGCCGACGTGTTCGCACGGTTCAAGGTCGGCGCAATGTACTGCGATCCCTGGCATTGGCGAGACGAGATCGAAGAGTGGGCTCGGACCTATGGCGAGGAGATCGTCATGGCGCAGCCGACGAACTCTATCCGCCGTTTCGGGCCGGCCGTCGATCGTTTCCGCGCCGCCATTGCCGCCGGCCGCGTCAGTCACTGCGGCGACCGGAACCTCGCCCGACATATGGCCAATGCCCGCCTCGTTCGAGGTCCCGGACGTGGCGAGGAAGGGCACGCGCTGTATACGCTCGAAAAGGCCGGCCCCGGCCGCCTGATCGATGCCGCCGTAGCGGCGACGCTCGCCTATGAGGCCGCAGCTTCGCTCCGCGAGGCTCCGCAACCCGAGAAAGACTGGATGCCGTTTGTTCACTGGTCTACGTCTTTACCCGGCGGATATGGAAGGTGAAACCGTGAAGGTCTCGAAACTTGACCGCCTGACCAAACCGATCCGCGATGCCGCTGACGCGATGCCGTTCTTTCATTGGGGACGCTCGCCATTTGCGCCGCCCGACGAAGCCGATGGCGCCCACGTCGGTCATATGACGTTGCGCCGCGCGCCCGATGGCACGTTAGTCGGCTTTCTCGACGATCCAAAGAAGGAGACCAATTAATGCCTAAAAATCTCAAGACCAACCCCATGCGATGGCTGGTCGACATCCAGCCCGAAAGGAACCGATGAAATGAGGACCACCGCAACCGGCGAGGACTTCGGCATCTGGCCGACCCGCTCAACACGCTCCCCGCGGGGGAGCCTCGCGCAGATCTCGGCACTCGATCTCCTGAGCGTCGCAGGGACGTATGCACCGCTCCGCCAGGCCCTTCTAAAGCGCCTGCAGAGACAGGAAGGCCAGTCAACCAGCGCGGGGGCCACGCGCCTCGCGGCGGGCGCGCAGCTCCAGCCCGAGGCCCCGGCCCGCCGCGACCCGTTGGCGCCATTCCGCTCCGTCGCACGCGCCATCTACCAGGGAGACGCGGTCCGGAGGCCGCTCTACCTGCACGAGGACGGGACCAGCGAGGTTCGCGACTACACCAATTGGGGATTCAGCGAGGACGAGATGAGATACGCGGCGTACTTGATTCTCGGGGGCCACGACCTGATGGCAGACGAGGCGACATTCGCCGAACTTGCCATGCGGGAGGCCCTGTCCGCCCTGGCCGGCGCCGCGGCAATCGAGCAAGAACGCCAGGACATGGATCGCGAGTGGCGGGAGTTGCGCGAGGCCGAAAGGACCCCCGAATGGTAAGCGACCTCCCGCCGCATCGGCGGACCCGGATTCACGAGGCAGCCCATGCCGTCGCCCAGGTTGCGCTCGGCATGGGCTGGCCGTTCGAGGTCCGATCAGACGAAGACAGCGGCCACAACCGAGGATTCGGCCAAAACGTCGACGCCTCGACGATCCTGACGAGTGCCGAGTGGCGAGCCTTTCTGGAAGGGCGAGCTATCTGTCTACTGGCCGGCGCCGCCGCATTGCAGGTCTTCGGCGATCCGGATCCCGTCGCCGGCGCCGACTGGGACCGGACCCAGGCCGCCAAGGCCATCGCGAAGATAAACGACCCGGTGGTGTCCATGAACTCGATGTATCGGCGCGCACTTGAGCTCGTCCGGCAGCATCGCGGCTCGATTCTGCGATTCGCGAATGCACTCGCTCGCGCGGATGGTCGGCTCTCAGGTTGGGAACTTCGCGCCGCCCTCGATGCGGCGCTCGCCGATCCCAGCGAGCCCGCTCGCGCCATGGTCAGCAGCGCGGAGTTTATCGCCCGCCTGCGGGCCAGCCGGCCCAACCGCCAGTACCCGCCCGAGGAATAACCCCTCCAACTTCCGAATCTCTCGCTGGCTGAGGTCGCCGGCCGGGGAAAGAAAGGGAAACCCTTGAATGACTACGAATGAACAGGCCACCGCCGCACTGTCCTCGTGGGCGGTTGAACGCGTCAATGCCTTGCCGATTGAGGCGCAGGAGAGGTTCCTTTCGTTCCTGGAGAGGGGCGAGGCAGAGGTCAATATCGAAATGAGGCTCCTTCCCACCTTCCGCCTGGTCATGTTCCTCGACTTTGCCGGTCCGCCGCCCCGCCGCGTAGAGATCAGCCGCTTCGAGGCGCCCACCAAGAAGCCGCGGCTCTGGAGGCGCCGTCATGGCCGGTGAATGGAAGGTTGAAGTTATCGGCGCCCGTGAATTGCGCTCTGCGTTCAAGCAGATGGGCGAAAAGATGGGGCCGGAACTGCGCGGCGGGTTCAAGGAGATCATGGGGCCGATCGTCGCGGACATCCAGGGTAAGATCCCGCGCCGGAGCGGCCGCGCCGCGGGTTCCATCGGCTCTAGCGCGACCACGACCGGCGCCGCCGTCACTTGGAACAAACCGGCCGCGCCGTATTACAAGTTTCTTGACTTCGGCGGATCGGTCGGCCGCGGGCACAAACGAGGCTATTGGCAGGGCGCGATCAAACGCGACATGCCAAAAGGCGGCCGCTATGTCTATCCGACTGTTAGCGCGCATAGGGCGGACACGGAGCGCATGGTCGATGAAATGGTCGTGCGTGTCGCCAAAGAAGCCGGATTCGAGGTGCGCTGATCTCGTAACTGAATAGACCAATGGTCGGGCCGCTCCGAGTGCGAGTGGAGAGCGGTAACCGTAGCCCTTACTCGCGGGGAGGCTCCAATGGGCCGCGAGATCCTTGTCTCCGTCGTAGGGGACAGTTCACACCTACAAAAGTCGCTGGACGAAGCCACTAACCACGTCGGCAAGTTCAGTTCGACGATGACCGGCATCTTCCAGGGCATCGGACAGGCTGGTTTCGGCCTGGCCGAGACCGGCGTGAGCAAGGTCATCGGCGTTCTCGGCGACAGTGACAAAGCCTTTCAGGACGCGCAGGTAAGCGTCTCCGCGCTGACGACGGCATACCAGAACGCCGGCGTTGGATATGCGGCCAACAGCGACGCGATGCAGAAGAACCTCGAACTGGGCAACAAGCTCGGGTTCTCCTCCGACGCGCAGCGCAATTCCCTCGCTTTGCTCGTCGGCGTCACGAAAGACTCCGACGACGCGCAGAACGCCATGAACGACGCGATGGACCTGGCGCGCCTGAAGCATATCGACCTCGCTACTGCGACCGACGTTGTAACCAAGGCGATGGAGGGGAATACCAAAGGCCTGAAGGGCTACGGCATCGTGGTCACACCTGTGACGACGGCCGTCGACGCACTCAAGGCCTCGACCAAGAACTACACCGTCGAACAACTCGACGTCGCCAAGGCTGCGGACAAAGCAAGCACCGCAACGGCAACGCTGACGGACATCGAGAAGGTGGCCGGCGGCCAGGCGTCCGCATATGCCGACACGTCGGCGGGCAAGCTCGCCGCCGCGCACGAGAAGGTCACCGAGGCGATGGTGAAGCTCGGCGCGATCACGGACCAGATCTCGCAGGCCGTTCTGCCGGTATTGGCGGACGCATTCTCCAACCTCATGGATGCGCTGCAGCCAGTGCTAACCGAGCTCGGTAAGGACATGCCGGGCGTAATCGAGAAGGTGCGGGCCGGCCTGTCTTGGATAACCACGAACGTCCTGCCGCCTCTCACAGAGGCTTTCAATTGGTGGGTGACGAACATCCTGCCGGTTTGGAGGACCGCAATCGAGTTCATCACAACCAAGGTCCTGCCGCCGCTGGCGACAGCGTTCGATAACCTGCTCAAGAACTTCCTGCAACCGCTCGGCAAGACGATCGGCAATATCACCAGTGCCGTTCTGCCGCCACTGCAAACGGCGTTCGGGATCTTCACCAACAGCATCCTTCCGGCGCTGAATACGGCCCTGGGCCTCGCCGGAGACGCGTTCACGGGCCTCGGTACGGTCGTGAGCGGCGTCTGGTCCGGTATCAGCACGGTTATCAAAGGCGCGATCAATGTCGTGATCGGAGCGATCGATACCATCATTCGGGGCATCGACGCGATTCAGATGCACATTCACTTCTCAATCCCTAACCCGCTCGGCGGTAGTCTCGCCTCGATGAACTTCGATTGGGCTGGCGTAAACCTAGCCACGATTCCGACGCTCCATTCAGGCGGCGTTATGCCAGGTTCCCCGGGCTCCGAAGGGCTGGCGCTGCTCCAAGCCGGTGAGAAGGTCACCCCAGCGGGGAAGGCGGGCGCGACGTTCAACATCACCGTCTACAACGCAAAGCCGGAACCGGCGTCGACCTCCGTCCAGCGCGAGCTGATGAAACTCGCCGCGCTCGGCTATATGGGAGGCTAAGATCGGCCGATGGAAGAGGCACGGTCCGCCAAAGACGTCATGTACTCGTTCTGGACCTACCTTGAACGAGACGAAGATCAGAGCATCGAAGGAATGCACGCAACCCCGGGAGCAGCCGCCCGGTGGAGAGAGAGGCTTCACCTTTCCCGGGCCGATTGTGCGCGGATGGGCGTGCTCTCAGACGTTTACAGACTTTCGGACGGCTCTTACGTGGTCCGATCGATCCGGCGCCGGCGCAGTCTTCGCCTAAGCCGGCTTCTCTCTAGGCTGCGCCTCGACCGGGTCTTTGTCTTTCGAGCGTGGGAGATTGACGAGGCCTGGCAGGTGGACCTCTTCGACCAGGCGAGCAGTCCGCCCATCGAAGAGAGGATCCGGCTTGGCTAGGGCCAGATCCGTCCATCCGTTCGGAATCCTGCCTCTCTAGGAAGCCCCAGGACGGGCGCAAAGCCTCGTGGTGGCGCCAATGTCCACCCTCGCCGAGGCATCGCCGTTGGCAGCTTCGCGCAGCTACGTGGGGCCGTCCTAGAGGAGCATTTACAAGCTGGCTCGACTCGCTATGCTCTCAGGAGCACGGCTGGTAAGGAGCCGGCGCACAAGGTGCCTCCGGCCCTTACCGCCGGAGGCGCTTTGTGTTTTGGGAGTCTGGTAAGGAGACACCCGATGGAGACTCTAACGGCGTCTGAGCGCGCCCTGGTGGCGGAGCGCGCCTGGTCCCTGGCAAAGCAACGGGGCGACGATCGCCTACGCCGTGCCGCCCTAACCGACTATCGGGAGGCCCGACGCGAGGCCCGGGCGCAGACGCGCGCCGGACTGGCACGGCTCGATGAGATCCGCGACGAACTGCGGACCAAGGCTGTCTACCGGACGGCTCGGATTGAGCTGGTGCGACCTCTCGCGACGGTAGACCGCGATTCCTTCCTCTCCGATTGGTCCTAGACCCCGGCTGCGGCCGGGAGGCGCCTATGGACCGACGTTCCGAGTAGGTGGGAACAGAGAGGAGAGAAGCATCGTGTTTACCTATTCGACCGAGGGGATGCTCTGGCGCCGTGCGACAGAACGACCCCGCGGCGACGGTCTCAGCCCGGCAAGCGAGGCGATCATTCAGGCCGTTGGGGAGTACGGCGCGAGCCTCACCGGAGCGCTCTCCGAGGATGACCGCATCGAACTCCAACGCTTCGCCATCGCCATCATTCAAGGCCCGATCAAGGCCGGCTGCCTGTCTTTCGCGGCCGACAAGATGGACGCCTCGGCATGACCGGGGATAGCACGCTAGAGCAGCTTTTCGGGGAAGCCTGCTTCATCGCCCGAGACGATACCCGGAGCGCCGCCGCACGCGGCCGGCAACTCGTGGCCTTACTCGGGCTACCGCTCGCCGAACAGCGGCGGATCAGGTTGGAGCACTTGTACGGCGTTCGGACCGCAGAGGAGATACTGTCGGTCGACATGTCTTTCGGGCCGTTCACGCGGTCCCGGCGCCCCGCCGAAGCGGCGCCCTCGCGTCGGGATGTCTTCCCGTGACCACGAAAACAGATCCGGCAGTCGTGGCGGCGCTAGAGAAGGAACTCGCCGCGGCGCTCGCCGAAGCGACCCGCAACGCCCTCGCTCGCAACATCGTAGTCGTCAAACGAAGCTCGCGCCGCCCACGCCCGGCGTAGACTCTAACCAGCCCGTACCGAGCGCCCGCCTCGCCCTCCTGGGACGGCGGGCGCTTCTCTGTCTGTGACGGGATACATTCGGTCTAGCAGGACAACCAGTGGCACAACCAGCTGAGGTCCCGCCGGATCGTCGTCCGCGGCTCGGCGGGCGAGATCTCGACCGACGAGGTCGTGCGGCTGGCGGGACCGCGAACGATCGTGCGGTCGCCGCTCATCCGCCGCCAGACCGGCTACGACCTCGACCTCGATGGGTTCGATACGGACCACATCAGCGTCGGCGACACGGTGCTTTACCGCAATCCGTTCCCGGGTCTGCGCTTCAACGATGAGGACATCGCGATCGGCACGATGCTCGTGGCGATGGCGGCCTGGTGCCGGGACGAGGCCGCTCCGCCCTATCCCCTGGCGGAGGGCTGTCAGGACCACCTGCTGGGCCTCGCCATCGATGAGTCGGCGGCCGGTGGGATGCCGGTGACCACGGCCGTTGAGGCGTGGGCCGCCGGCCGCTGACAGAGCCCCGGCCGGCTGGCCGGCCTGTTCGGCGGAGAGGCTCGAGTCGGCACTCTGGAGCGCCGTCGAGATGGCGCTCACGAGATTGGTCTGGCCTACGCCTTTCGAACTGGCAATGGATGCCGGGCTCTGACCGTTCTGCACGGAAGCGGCGAGGTCGCTCGACGGCGTTTCGAGAAGCTTGGCGGCGGCGCCGGCCTGGATCGGTCCCTGCGGCCCGACTACTTGAGATCGGCCAGCACGTTGCGGGCAGCCTGGGTGGCCGCTTTGACGTCGTCGCGCGCGCCGAGCAGGTGCGCCCGGGCGGTCGTCAGGACCGCCGAAGCCGAGCCCGCGCTGAATTGACCCGGCGTCAATGCGAGCAGCTGACCGGGCAGCGGCGAGGCGAGCGCAACGGCGTCGCCAACGGAGCCGTTCATCGCGTCCAGCGCGGCCTGGGCCGCGGCGACGTCCTTGCCGGCGGCCTGCGCAGCGGCTATTCGCCCGACCAGCGTCGTCGATATCCCGTCGAAGTGAGTCTGCAGCGAGAGTACGTCGTCGGCGCCGATGGTCAACGCAACCTGTGGCCCCAGGAGGTCGTAAACGCGGAACCGGGTCACGACCTGGGCGATCTCGAGCTTGAGAGCTGCAAGCGAACGCTGACCGTCGATCGCCGCTCTCAGCGCCGCAAGACCGGATCGGTCGGCGTCGATGTCGGCCGTCAGCGCCGACGCGTCCGAAGCGGTGAGCCCTGTGGACGCCGCGGCTGCCGCCGAGAGCTGGTCGAGCGTGGTCAGGCGCCGGCCTATCTCGCAATTCGCGAATGCCCGCAGCGTAACCACCGTCGAATTCGACCGCGCAGCCCCGGCCGGCGCGGCGCAGACGCCCGAACCGGCCGGTCCGCCGGCGACCGGCGCCGGCGAGGCTGCGCCTGCGACCCCTACGGCCGCGACGACTACCACGGCCGCGATGGCGGCGGCAACGAAGCCACGGCGAAGTGCTGAACCCATCGAGGAGCTCCTTACCCGCACGGCTACTCGCCGCCTTGCTGCGACGAGTCCGAAGACTGGACCGAGTTGTCTATGTCGTTGATGAGCTGGTTGATCTGGTCGAGCTCGCTCGCCACCGGATCCGGCGTTGCCTGGCCGGTCGGCGTGGCCGACGTGGAAGGAGGTGCCGTCGACGAGGCGGACGGTCCCGCGCCTGTTCCGGCCTCGACGGGACCGGACGGCGCGTGGCTCGCGGTGGCCTGCGGCGCAGTCGGAGCTGTAGTCGCCTGGCTGGGACCGCAGCCTGCAAGGGCGCAGCCGACCAGCAGGACCGCGCCGAGAAGGGCCACCGTCCGAGAACGACGCTGTTTCAGCAGGGGAGTCTCCTTGTCACTCGATCGTGGTGACGAGCTGATGATCCGCGCCCGCACCGCGCCCTCCAAGGCCGCCAATGTAAGCCATGCGTAAGATCGGCCGGCCGCCCGCAACGATTGCGCACGGGCCACGCTCCTCTTGCGCCTGGCGGGAGACTGGTCTACGAAATCCCCAACGGTCGGACGGGCGTTGCCCCCGAGGCCCGGCCGACCGCCGATATGAGCCCGAGAGGAGCCAGGCGTGCGCTTCGCATTCATGGTCGATCCCCAGGAAGGTTTGCCCTATGCCCGAATGCTCGAGCTTGCCCAGGCAGCTGAAGGCGCCGGCTTCGACGCGTTCGTCCGGTCCGATCACTGGCTCTCGCTCCAAGGCGATTGGTCCGCACCGGCCACGGACGCCTGGACCACGCTGGCTGGCCTGGCCAGGGAGACAGCCCGCATTCGCCTGGGGACGATGGTCAGCCCGGTCACATTCCGGCTGCCGATTGCTCTGGCCAAGGCGGTGGCGACCGTCGACGAGATGAGTGGTGGGCGAGTGGACCTTGGTATCGGGGCAGGCTGGTATGAGCCCGAGCACGACCGTTTCGGGATCCCGTACCCCCCCATCGGCGAGCGGTTCGAGATGCTCGAAGAGCAGCTGCAGATCGTCGTCGGGCTTTGGACACAGTCGGCATTCAGCTTCGATGGTCGCCACTACCGGGTCCACGACGCGGTCTGCGAGCCAAAACCAATCCATAAGCCGCATCCGCCGATCGTCGTAGGCGGCAACGGAAAGCCGAGGCTAGTGCGGCTGGCAGCCCGCTTCGCCGACGAACTGAACCTGGACAACCCCACTCCGGAGGCTTGCCAGGAGGTCTTCCCGCGGCTGGACGCCGAGTGCCGCGTCGTCGGTCGTGACCCGGCTTCAGTCCGGCGTTCGGTCATGCTCGCGTGGGATGGCCCCGTCGCGACGGCCGCACCGCACGACCAGCGCGCCCTGTTGACCCGATACGCGGTGCTGGGCGTGGAGCGGATGGTTCTCGACGGATGGCCCGGGCCCGCGACTGCAGAGTCGATCGCCCTGCTCGGTCAGGAGGTCCTGCCGGCCTTCCGCTAGCCTGCGACGCGTCTGGTGGCCGGAGGCGACGGGCGGCGGCGCGCAAGAGTTGAGTGCCCGCCGCTTCCGCTTCAGTGGCGGACTTCCTCGGGTGTCTCGTACCAGCGCAAGCGCTCCCCCACCCTGGCTCGTGTCTTCCACGCCAGTGATTTGGGGGCAGCCGCGATCGCTGCCGTCATCTGCTCGACCTGACTGGCCACGTCGTAGCGGGCGTCCGCGGCCGGTTCCGCCGCCCAAAGCTCGGAGACCTTGGCCAGGTTCCGCTCGGCCGTGTGGCAGAACCCCCAGTCGGCGCCCAGAACCGCCGCGATGCGATCCAGCCCGATCTCGCCGTCGCCGTCCTTACCCAGGGGATGGTCCGCCAGCAGGCAGAGGACGTCGCCCACGTCCTTGCGGTTTATCTCCCAGATCTGGAGCTTGGTGAGCACGAGGTCTGCCAGGGCGAGGGTCGGCTCCAACCCGTCTAGCCTGCCGCGCAGGTCGAGTCGGTGGCTCATCGACAACTCATCGATCAGGATGTCCATCGTCCAGCGACCCTTGGGTTCGGCGTAGTTGAGCCGCTGGGCGCCGTGGATGGCGTTGAATAGCTTCTCGGGAACGTAGCCCTCGCGATCCAGGAAGGCCTTGACCTGAGCACGGGCCTTGGAGCTGACGGCGAAATCCATATCCGCGTATTCGCGCGCAAACGGCGGCTTCCGCACCGACTCCGACCGCAGCCAGATGGCCACGCCACCCATGAGCCGCATCGCGATGCCCTCCGACATCGCGAGCCGCGACAGCCGTTCGGCCTCCGCTTTGACCTCGGGAAGGATGGCCGTTTCGTCGGGCAAGTTGGGTGACTCCGGTTCGGGGTTCAACTGGCGATTAGTGGAGATTACAGCAGCGACCCCGGCGCACTGCCGGGGTCGCTGCGCAATCCTGCGTACAGCGCGGGATCACTCGGGCGGGAGTTCCTTGTAGACGAGGTCGATGTCGATGCCCTGTCCGCGTCGGACGAGCTTGGACACGTAGAACACGACGAGCCCGACCACCACGATCATGCCCATGAAGGCCGGGACCCACCAGTAGTTGGCCGTGGTGCCGATCGCCAGGGCCGGGAAGGCCAGCGTGCACCACGTCAGGAAGACCATCACGGCGATGGACAGAGGGGCGACGATGTAGAGGAGCGGGATTCCGAGCACCTTGACGTTGGCCGGCGAGGCCTGGTAGAGGTCGGGTCGGCGAGCCGGGAAGACGATCGCCGCCACGCCTACGATGACTACGCAGACCACGCCCGCGAGTACACCGAGCGCAAGCCAGGTGCCGAACGTGGTGCTGATGATGCTCCAGATGAGCATCACGGTAACCAGGAACATCTCGAACAGAATCGCCCAGACCGGCGAATGGGTCCGTTCATTGACCTCGGAGAGCTTTTCCGGTAGCAGCCGGTCGAACGACCACGCGAACCAGCTTCGGATCGGCATGTAGGTGTTGCCCACCATCGCCGGTAGACTCCAGAACAGGAATGAGCCGACGATCAGGAAAGTCAGGATCGGCGCGTTGTACACCAGGGCCGACAGGAAGTGGTACCAGGGCCCGGTCGGGACGAGATAGCCGGACGTGGCCGAGTTGACCGCGACCATGAAGTCGTAGCCGGTGATCCTGAAGAGGAGGAGCACGCCGACGACGATGAAGATCACGTCCCATGCGAGTGCCCCGAACATGATTGCCAGCTGGCGTCCGCGGTTGGCGGCGCTCTTGAGCTCGCCGCTGAGGTAGACCGACCACCAGTTCCACATCATGAAGGTCATGATCACGAAGATCGACGGCAGGGTCGCGTTCATGTTGCTGGCATCTGGCTGAACGCCGGGCGTGACGCCCGCGTTGGTGATGAGTGTCGCGGCCGCGGGGCTGCCGTACTTCGCGCTGACGCTGTTGAAGTTGTTGATGAAGTCAGTGTGGTTGCCAAACACCAGGACGATGAAGGCCAGGAAAGTGCCTGCCGAGGCGATGATCCAGAAGGCGTTCTGCCAGCGGAAAGTGGTCCGCAGGCCGGCCACCAGGATCGCTCCCATCAGGACCACCATGACCATGGCCCCGACGAAGATCCAATGGGTGTCGCTCTGGAAGCTCGTGCCCCAGTCGATGAAGGTCTTGTTGTCGAAGGTCACACCCAGGGTGGACAGGATCGGGCCAAGGGCGAAGACCGGGAAGTAGCGGGCCCAGAAGGTGGCGCCGATAGTCGCCGACAATGCCGCCCCGAAGTTCGACACCAGGGCTAGAGGCGGTGAGAGGATTCGGCTCACCCAAACGTAGTCGCCGCCGGTGCGGGGCATGCTCGACGCCAGCAACGACATCATCAGCAGGACCGGGATATTTATGATGAACGAGATGATCGTCGCCCAGACCAGATCGGAGCCGGGGAAGGCCGAGAGGGCGAAGAAGACACCCCAGGCCAGCGTGGCACCCACCGGCGCCGAGAAGACGGCGTTGAAGATCGTCGCATCGAGAGCGTTGGCTTCGCGCACGAGGCCGGTGCTCTGACGGACGAAGAGCTTACTGCCTCCTACCACTCGTCACCTCCATCGGCGGCCTCCCTGGGAGGCCGCCCTATTGGCCGAAGGTGTCGCCGTCGCCCGGGCCTCACCGCGGGGCCAGCCGCGTGACAGTCCAACTCGGCCCAGGCGTAGTAAACACAATCGAACAGGTGGCGTCAATCGATTCGTGTGAGGTATTATCATCCGCGATGTTCGAGTCTGTGACCGGCCCGGCCGGGGCCGTGTCGCCACGGGGGAAGTCTTCCGGATGCCTCTAGCCGCAGACCGCCGCATCAAGATCCTCGAGCGAGTGGCCGAGGGGGTCTCCATCCAGGTGGGCGACCTGGCTCGCGACTTCAGCTGCTCGGAGATGACGATCCGTCGCGACATCCAGCGGCTCGAGCGAGACGGTTTCCTGCGTCGCACCTACGGTGGGGCCACGGCCCATCTCACACGCTCGCTGGACGTCGCGTTCAACGCCAGGGCCCTGGCCCACGCCAGGGAGAAGCGCATCATCGCTCTGGAGGCCGCCCGACGGATCGACGACGCGCAGATGATCTTCGTGGGCATCGGGACCACCGCAGAGCAGTTTGCACGGTATCTGCCGGCCCGGAGCGAGTTGACCGTCGTAACCGGCTCGCTGCCCATCGCCAGCACGCTGGGCACGCGCCCGCCGCGGACGGTGGTATTGGGCGGGACGGTCCGGCGCGACGAGCTGAGCTGCGTCGGCCCCGCGGCCCGGTCGACGCTGGAGCGGTACCGATTCGACATTGCGGTCCTGGGCACCGCCGGCCTGACGGCTCGATGGGGCCTGACCGACCTCAACGACGAGGAGGCAGAGATCCATCGCATTGCGATCGATCGGAGCGAGCGCCTGATGGTCATCGCCGACGGCTCGAAGCTGGGGCTGGTTGCCAGCGCGATGGTGGCCCAAGCAGCGAGCATCCACATCCTGGTCACGGACGCGACGGCACCCCAGAGCGAGATCGACAAGCTTGAGGCGCTAGGCATCGAGATCGTCGTGGCCCTGCCCGGCAGCCGACGGCGCGACGGGGAGCCCGACTCGAGCACCGAATCGGAGGCCGCCGCGGCATCGTCCGAGGCCGAGAACGCAATGGAGGCGTGAGAACAGCATGAGCAGCCTTGGCCGGATCTTCGGCGTGCAAAAGCCTATCGTCGCGATGCTCCATCTTCCCGGCCTCCCCGGCAGGCCCCTCCACGACGTGGCCGGCGGTCCGAACGCTATCCTCGCTTCGGCGGCCCGCGATCTCGACATCCTGCAGGAGGCCGGCGTCGACGGCGTGCTCTTCTGCAACGAGAAGGACTACCCGTACCAGCTCAAGGTAGGAACCGAGATCGCGGCAGCGATGGCGGCGACGGTCGGCCGGCTGCGCGACCGAATAGGCGTACCGTTCGGCGTGAACCTGCTCTGGGACCCGATGGCCAGCCTGGCTGTCGCCAGGGCGACCGGGGCAATGTTCATACGGGAAGTGCTAACAGGGGTCTACGAATCGGACCTCGGCATGATCTCGCCTAACATCGGCGAGATCGCCTCATATCGCACCGCTATCGGCGCCACGGATGTCGCACTCTTCGACAACATTTCCCCGGAGTTCAGCAGCCCGATAGGGACGCGATCGGTGGCAGATCGGGCGCGAGGGGCCGCCTTCATGGGCATGGACGCCATCCTGATCAGCGGCTGGGCAGCCGGCAGCCCCATGGCGATGGGCGATCTGGTTGCGGCGAAAGAAGCGGCGCCGGAGACGCCCATCATCGCCAACACGGGTGTGCGGGCGGACCGCATCGCCGAGATCATGAAGGTCGCCGACGGCGCGATCGTCGGCACCAGCCTCAAGGTCGACGGCATCACCTGGAACCCCGTCGACCCTGCCCGGGTGAAGGCGCTGATGGACGCGGTCCGCGAATTCCGCGCCGCGTCCGCGGCCGCCTGATAGGACCGCCTGATGGCCGGCAAGACCCGTGTCTACTTCGCCACAGACCTGCACGGCTCCTCCAAGTGCTTTCGCAAGTTCTTGAACGCCGGTCCGGTCTACGGCGCCGACGTCATGATCCTGGGCGGTGACCTGGCGGGCAAGGCTATCCAATCCATCGTGCGCCAGCCCGGGGGCAGCTACCGCTGCAACTTCATCGGCACCGACTACGAGGTCGCCGACGGACCGGATCTGGAGGCCATCGAGAAGTTGATCGCCGACCACGGCTACTACCCCTACCGGGCCGAGCCCGGCGAGCTCGAAGCCCGTAAGGAAGCGGGCACGCTCGACGACCTGTTCCTCGAGCTCATGAACGCGCGGCTGGAGGGCTGGCTGGCGCTCGCCGACGAGCGCCTGCGCCCTCAGCGCAAGCGCCTCCTCTTCATGCTCGGCAACGACGATCCACCGGCCCTTGCCCGCCTGCTGGACAGCGCTCCCTGGGGCGAGCATGACGAGGGCAAGATCGTCTGGCTGGACGACGACCACGAGATGATCAGCTGGGGCTTCTCGAACCGGACGCCCTGGAACAGTTACCGCGAGCAGGATGAACCGGCGATCGGAGCGTCGCTCGCTAGAATGGCTGCGGGATTGGCCCACCCTGAGCGTTCGGTCGTGAACGTCCACGTACCTCCCTTCGACACGCAGCTGGACGATGCCCCCGTTCTCGACGACAAACTGCAGGTTCAGCAGGTCCTCGGCCAGGTCAAGATGGCGCCCGTCGGTAGCACGGCCGTATGCGACTTCCTCACCGAGCGCCAGCCGCTGCTGGGTCTGCATGGGCACATCCACGAATCGTCCGGGATCCGGCGCCTCGGTCGGACGATCGCCATCAATCCGGGGAGCGACTATTCGACCGGGACACTGAACGGCGCGCTGATCACGCTCGAAAAGGACAAGGTCTCGGCCCATCAGCTCGTACGGGGGTGACGATGAGCGGCGGATCGGGCGACGTGCTGCTGGCGGTCGACGTCGGCACGTCCGGCGCCAGAGCAGTCGCCTTCGACCTTGATGGACACCGGCTGCTCGAGGCACGACGAAGCTATCCGATCGTGAGTCCGCAACCCGGCTGGGCCGAGCAGGATGCCCGGCTCTGGCGGTCGGCGGCGCTCGGGGCCTTGGGCGAGGCGATAAGGCGGCTGGGCCGGCCGGGGCAGGTCGCGGTTCGGGCCATCGGCCTGACGGGTCAATGTCCATCGGTGGTGCCGATAGACCGACGTGGCGAGCCGCTGGGGCCAGGGTTGATGTATCGAGACAACCGGGCCGCGGCAGAGGCGGCCGAGCTGCGCGAACGGTTTGGCGATGAGCGGGTCCACGGGCTCACGGGCCACTTGCCGGCAGCGTTCCACATAGCCCCGAAGATGATGTGGCTGCGGCGCCACCGGCCGGAGCTCTGGGCGGCCCAGCCGCTCTTCCTGCAGCCGCGCGATCTGGCGGGGCTGGCTCTGACCGGAGTCGCAGCCACGGATGGCACCCATGCAGCGGCCACGCTCCTTTACGACCTGCGGGCGCGCCAGTGGAGCCTAGAAATGCTCTCGGCTTTGGATTTCGACCCGTCGCTCATGCCGTCGCTGCTCGGCTCGGATGAGGTACTCGGGGAGCTGCGCCCGTCGCTCCTGCGGCGATACGGACTGACTGGGCCGGTCCAAGTGATCATCGGCGGAGCCGACTCACAGGCCTGTGCTCTCGGCGCCGGCGTCGTCATGCCAGGCCCGGTCAGCGAGATGGCGGGCTCCTCGACCTGCCTCAACTCGGTAGTCCCCGAGCCACTTGCGGAGTTGCTCGTCACCCACTATCCGCACGTGGTGCCCGGTCCGTTCACCACAGAGACCGGGATCAACACCACAGGCGCTGCCGTTGCCTGGCTGGCCTCGCTCCTGTACGGCGGCCGCGCCGGGCGAAGTGTGGGCGCTGCTTACGTCGCTCTCGACGCCGAGGCAGGCGCCGTTTCTCCGGGCTCGGACGGGGTGCTCGCGCTGCCGGTGTTGGGCGACGGCGAGCGCACCGACCCGGACGTGCGGGCTGCGTTCACGGGCCTCTCGGCACGGCACGGCCGAGGCATCATTGCCCGGTCGATGCTCGAGGGCGCCGCATTCGCGATCCGTGGCCAGCTGGACCTGCTCACGAGAGCCGGGGCGAAGGTCAGCGAGCTCCGCGTCTCGGGCGGCGACACCCGGCTGGCGACATGGAATCGAATCAAGGCGGACGTGACCGGGCTGGTCGTTCGGCCGGTACCCGGCGACGCGGCCACGACCGGGGTCGCGATGCTGGCCGGTTTGGGCGCCGGAGTCTATCGAAACGCGGACGCAGCGATCGCCCGCTGCGTTCGAATGGATCCGCCGATCGAACCGTCGACTGCGACGCGACGGGTCTATGACGACGCCTACCGATCGTACATCGAGCTGGCGGCCGCGGCCGTCGTTCGGCGCTCGACCGGGTCGGACCCGGCCACGAAAGCGTGAGACAAAGCCGCGAGGAGTCGAATGATGCGCCTCGAACTCGGGATCAACACTTGTTTCGCGGTCAAGCGCTGGCCGCTTCCGGCCGATTGGGCGCCGATCGTCGCCGGGCAGCTTGGTTTGCGGCTGGTCGAGCATTCGCTTGACCTCGTCGACGTCGACGTCGACGAGCAAGCCCCAGCCTCACAGTCGGCGGCGATTGCTTCTGCGGCTCGCGAGCACGGCCTGACGGTCCGATCAACGTTCACCGGCCTGGCGGCGTACTCATCGAACCTGCTGCTGAGCCCCGACCCGGCCGCTCGCTGGCGAGCCAGGGCCTGGTTCGGGCGTGCCATCGGCTTCAGCGGGAGCATCGGCGCCATCGCAACCGGTGGCCATGTCGGGGCGTTCTCAGTCGATGACTGGGGCCACCCGGCGGCCCGTTCGGCGCGCTGGGAGGACCTGCGGGCCGCTCTTCACGGACTCGCGTCGGACGCGCGGGCGCACGGACAGGAGGCGTTCCTCGTAGAGAATCTGGCCGCAGCCCGAGAGCCGTCGACCATGGCCATGATCCAAGACCTAGTCACGGAAGGCGACACGGAACGGGTGCCGATCCGGCTGGCTCTCGACGTAGGCCACATGTGCGTGCCGGGCACATCCGGCGCCGACCGCGATCCATACGCCTGGCTGACCGAGCTGGGCCGGGCCGCCTTCGAGGTCCAGCTTCAGCAATCCGACGCAGAGGGCGACCACCACTGGCCCTTCACGCCGGCGGCGAACGCGCGGGGTCGCATCGAGGCGGATCGCGTCATCGACGCACTCGGCGAGAGCGGGGTCGAGGAGCTGGCCCTGATCCTCGAGATCATTCCGGCCTTCGAGCAGGAGGATGCCGCAGTGCTCGACGACCTGCGGGCTTCGGTCGACTACTGGCTGGAGGCGATGACGCGGCGGGGTGTCCTCGCCTTCTGACGGGCGACGGCCTCCGGCCGCCGCGCCTCCCGCCGGTTGAACAAGCCTTTCGTCACCTCCACCAGGGTCAGATACGCGGCGACGATCGCGATCAGCAGGGGCCAGAACTGCCACGGCAGCCCGCCGAACCCGATCACCTGAGTCCCGAGCGGGCTGAGCGGGATGACCACCGCCGCCGCCAGGGCCGCCACGATCGCGGCGGAGAGCTGCTTGCTCGGCCGGCTCCGCCAGAAAGGCGTGAGCCTCGTGCGAATGACCAGGACAACGAGGATCTGGGTGAAGAGCGACTCGACGAACCAGCCGGTGTGGAACGAATCCTCGTTGTTGCCGAGCATCAAGAGCAGCAGGCCGAAGGTCACGTAGTCGAAGATCGAAGAGATCGGCCCAAAGACGACCATGAACCGCTCGATGGCGTGGACGTCCCAGCGGGCCGGCTCGGCCTCGACGTCCGCGTCGACGTTGTCCGACGGGATGGCCGTCTGGGAGGCGTCGTAGATCAGGTTGTTGAGCAGGATTTGGCCGGGCGACATCGGCAGGAACGGCAGCAGCGCGGCCGCGCCGGCCATGCTAAGCATGTTACCGAAGTTCGAGCTCGTGCCCATCCGGATGTACTTGAGAGTGTTGGCGAAGGTGCGCCGCCCCTCGGTGACGCCCTGCGAGATCGCCGCAAGGCTCGGCTCGAGCAGGATGATGTCGGCCGCGGAACGAGCGACGTCGGTGGCGTTGTCGACGCTGATTCCGACGTCGGCGACGTGCAGGGCGGGGGCGTCGTTGATCCCGTCGCCCATGTAGCCGATGACGTGGCCCGACTCGCGCAGTGCGCGGATCACCTGGAGCTTCTGGTCAGGATCGACGCGGGCGAAGATCGTGGTCCTCGGCGCTCGCGCGACCAGCGCCGGGTGGGTCAGCTTCCGCATCTGGTCGCCGGTGAGAACGCCATCCACCTGCAACCCGACGAGGCCAGCGACATGTCGCGCGACCAGATCGTTGTCGCCGGTGATGATCTTGAGCGCGACGCCCTGGGCCGCGAGCGATGCGATCGCCGCGCCGACGTCCGGTTTCGGCGGATCGCTGAAGAGGATCACCCCCTCGAAGGTTAGGTCACGCTCGAGTCTCGAGGCATCGGCCAGGGCGATGGCCGGGGTCGCAGCGGGGGCGGAGGCGGCCTTCGCGACGGAGTCGGTCGAAGCCGTGGACTTGGCGGCAGATGCCACAGCCTTCTGGCTCGAAGTCGGAGCCTTCGCGGTCGCAGTCGGTGCCTTCGCTGTCGAGTTTGCGGCGGAGGCGGTTGAAGCCGTGCCTGGAGCAGGCATACCCTTCAGTTCGTCGGGCCTCAGCACCCGCGAGGCGACAGCAACCAGCCGGAAGCCGTCGGCCGACGAACCGTCGACAAGCTTCGCCAGGCGATCGTGTTCTGCCTTGTGGATGGCTCGCGCTGTGTGGTCCTCTCGAACCGTGCTCGAGGCCGCGACCACGGCCTCGGGCGCTCCCTTCGTCACGAGGAGAGGCGGCTCGCTGCCGCGCTGGACGACGACGCTGAGCATTCGACGGTTGAAGTCGTACGGCAGCTCGGCGAGCTTGCGATACGAGTCCAGGTCGGCGGGTTTCGGGGCTGAGGCCAGCACGGCCGTGTCGAGCGGGTTTTCGAAGCTGGACTCGAAATGGCTGTTGAGATAAGCCAGCTCCAGGGCGTGCGACGCCTCGCCCGCGTCGTCCTTGTCGATGCCCACGGCCTTGACCAGCTCGAGCTTGCCCAGGGTGAGCGTCCCCGTCTTGTCCGTACACAGAACAGTCACGCTGCCCAGGTTCTGGATCGCCGGCAAGCGCTTGACAAGCACGCCGTGGGCGCTCAGGGCCCGCGCCCCTCGAGTCAGATTGAGGGTGACGATTGCCGGCAGGAGCTCCGGGGTCAGGCCGACCGCCAGGGCGACCGAGAACAGCATGGCGTCGAGGAGAGGCCGCTTCAAGGCCACGTTCACCGCAAAGACGCCGACGACGAGGATCAGCGTCACTTTGCCGATAAGCAGCCCGAATGCGCGGACGCCGTGCTGGAAATCGGTCTCCGGGGCTCGCTCGGCGAGGCGGTGGGCGATCTCACCGTAACTGGTACGTGCTCCCGTGGCCGTGACCACGGCTCGGCCGTTGCCGCTCACGACGCTTGTTCCGAAAAAGGCCAGCCCGGGCAGATCGGCTTCCGTGCTCGGATCGAGATCGCCCGGCAAAGGGTTCTTGAGCGCCGCCGCCGACTCCCCGGTGAGGGACGACTCGTCGATGAACAGGTGGTTGGCTTCGATCAAGCGCGCATCCGCGGGTACGATGTCGCCTGCGCCCAAAAGAACGACGTCGCCGCGAACTACATCGCGGATCAGGATCTCGTGCTCCTTGCCGTCTCTCACGACAGTCGCCCGAAGGGCGAGCCGAGCCTGGAGGGCGGCCACGGCCGCCTCTGAACGGGCCTCCTGGACGAAGCCGAGCAATGCGCTCATGCCGACGATGGCCAGGATGATTCCGGCCTCGACTCGATCCCCGACTGCGGCGCTGACCGCGCTGGCGGCGACGAGTATGAGAACGAGCGGGCTCGCGAACTGGCTGACCAGAACCTTGAGCGGACCCCGGCGACCCTCGCCACCGAGGCTGTTCGGTCCGTCCTGGCGCAGCCGCTGCGCCGCTTCGGCCGAAGTCAAGCCACCGGATGCGGTGGGGCCCGCCGGCGGAACTGGGGCAGACTCAGCTGGTCTTGGAGTGTTCGTCATAGCGGGATGCTAACGGGTCTGACTCACCGACCGAAAGGGGGTCTTGCGCCCCGACCCGCAGGGTGGCCGGCGGTCGTGCAATGCGGGGCAGTGCCACGGCTGCGACCGGCCTAGACTCGGCGAGTCCGGAGCGTCCGATCCGAGGGGAGGCAAGGGTGCCGGCCTCGCCGGCGTGGGATCGGCGGAACCCTTCGCCTGCGGAGATTCGTCCACAAGTTAGGCACATTCGGCTGCGCAATCGCCGAGCGCAGCGTCGCCGTTTTTGACACGCTTCGGATAGGCCGGGCACGCCTGTCAAGAGCAGGCCCGTCACGCCCGGGGAGGCGTCCATAGGTCGGAGGAGGCCGCTCATGGCTGCTGCCATCGGATATGTCCGTGGCATGTTCCAGTGGACCGTCAAACGCGAGGGCATCATCGCCCCGGACGAGAGGCCGCCGGCCGCGCAGTCGGTGGCTCTGGGCGTTCAGCACATCTTCGCCATGTTCGGAGCGACGGTGCTGGCGCCGGTGATCATGGGCTTCAACCCGAACACGGCGATCTTCTTCTCGGGCATCGGAACGCTGATCTTCTTCGTCGCCGTCCGCGGCCGGGTGCCGAGCTACCTCGGCTCGAGCTTCTCGTTCATAGCAGTCGTGCTCTCGGCTGAGGCCATCGCCGGCGGCACTACTCCGAACATCCCGGTGGCGCTCGGCGGCATCATCGCCTGTGGCGCGATCTACGCGGTTGTCGGTCTCATCGTCATGGCGATCGGGTACCGCTGGGTCGAGTTCCTCATGCCCCCGGTCGTGACCGGAGCAATCGTCGCGGTTATCGGCCTGAACCTCGCACCGGCCGCGATCAACTACATGATCGGATCCGCCGCGAAGCCGGACAACTTTGGCATTCTCGTCGGCCTGCTGACCGCACTCGCCGTCGCCGTCGTGGCCGTCTATGCGCCGGGCACCCTGCGCCGGCTGCCGATCCTCGTCGGCGGCGTATTCGGCTACCTCCTCTACTTCGTGCTCTCGAACGTCCTCAATCTGGGCGGCACGCACATTAACTTCGACACGATCACGAAGGCGTCCCTCATCGGCTGGCCGGCGTTCACTACGCCCGTGTTCGACACCCATGCCATTACGCTCATCGCCCCGGTGGCAATCGTTCTCGTCGCGGAGAACCTCGGCCACGTCAAGGCCGTCGCGGCGATGACCGGCCGCGACATGGATCCGTATATCGGCCGCGCATTCTTCGCCGACGGCGTCGCGACGATGGTTGCCGGCTCCGGTGGTGGCACGGGCGTGACGACATACGCGGAGAACATCGGCGTCATGGCCGTGACCAAGATCTACTCGAGCCTCGTCTTCGTCATCGCGGCCTTTGTCGCGGTCGCACTCGGCTTCTCGCCGATGTTCGGCGCTCTGGTGCTCTCGATCCCGCAGCCCGTCCTGGGCGGCATGGCCATCGTCCTGTTCGGCCTTATCGCAACTACCGGTGCCCGAATCTGGGTCGAGAACAAGGTCGACTTCACCGACAACAAGAACTTCATCACGGCGGCCGTGGCCCTCACCCTCGGCGCCGGCAACCTGGCCATCACGCAGGGCGACTTCTCGATCGGCGGCATCGGCACGGCGTGCATCGGCGCGTTGCTGATCTACCAGATTCTCAACAAGTTCGGCATGGGCCAGAAGGCGGCGGCGTCACCCGCAGTCTGACCGACGTTCGCCAAATACAAGCGGGCGGCCGAGAGCCGCCCGCTTTCTCTTCCCGGCCCTCCTCGACCTGCGGCCGTCCCCTTCGACTTGCCCGAACCAGCTCGGGATGGAACCCGGCGGCCCCGGCCGACGTCACGGCTGTGCGACCGGCGACCTTCGCCGACCGACCGCTTCGATCGCAGCGAGGGCGTCACAGATGGAGGAACCTCAGCATGGCGGCCGGCCCTGGATCTACCGAGCTGCGGGGAGGCGACGGCCGCTCATCCTTGCCACGATCGCCGCGATCGGCCTTTCGTCCGTAGCGTGCGTCGCCGCGCCCGCCGGTCCGGCACTCTCGAGTCCGGACCCCCTCACTCCGGCGCGCCCCCCCCCCCCCCGCGCCAACCGGAGCACTCCGTCCCCCAGCCCTCCCCCCACGCCGAGCCAAGGGACCCCCCCAAGG
>JBIOII010000005.1:0-48965 GCA_044449785.1 Candidatus Limnocylindrales bacterium | reverse complement strand
GTCGGGAACGGTAACCCAACATGGTGTCGGTGCGGTGAGGCAGTAGAGGGCATGCTGCCAGGAGGCGTCGGTTTCCGCGACGGCGCCGTGGACCGCGATGGTGCCCGACAAGACGATGCCGACACCCAGAACAGCGGCCCAACTCCGGGCGGGCGGGCCGCCGGCTCGCCTCCTGGGTTTCGCGCCGCTCGCCAGCAGATAGGCGTCGACGATGGCCCAAAAGTGATAAGCGAAGGCCGCCACATCGAGGATTAGCAGACTGGAGAGCCACGACTGGTTCAGCGCCAGACTGAACAGCGACCCACGGTCGAAGACCAGGATCAGGGCGAACGCCGCGATGACCGCGAGGGCGGGGATGGCCACGATGGCGCCGCGGCGGCGATCCCCGGCGGCAGCCTGACCCAGGCCCGGGAACAGGAACGACAGGGCGGCTGCTCCGAGTGGGGACCGGAACCACACCCCTCGTTTGTCTATCCCAGGTTGCACCGTGTCAAATCCTCCTGCGCCTCGGCGGACGCTCACAGGCGGAGGCATGGTGCGCGTACGACCCGGCCACCATCGCTGCGACCCGCAGTGTGGGACGAGCCGAAGCTCGCATTTAGAACCTCATCCTGTCGAGCGCGGCAATACACCTGAGCCCAATCTTAGGGCGAACCGGCGTTTCGCAACTGTGACGCGCGGCGAGGCAGGATGTTCCCGTCACGCCCCCGCAGGCGGTTAAGACTCGGTAAACGTTTCGCTGTCGACTCAGCCACACCAGTTCCCGTGCGGCGGGCCGGGAGATCCGAGATCGGCATCAGGCACCCGATGCGGTGCCGGGCGCGTCGAAGCCATCGGCGGTCGGGGCAGGGGGCTCGGCTCTGGTAGGATGAGGTCCATGGAGGGCGTGGTCCTGGTCCTCAATCAGAACTATGAGCCGCTCAACGTGTGCAACCTGCCACGGGCCTTCCGGTTGGTGTTCGGCGAGCGAGCCGAAGTGCTCGAGTACGACCACCAGTTGATCCGGACGCCGCGGGCAGACTACCGCGCGCCTGCCGTGATCCGCCTCCAGCACCAGATCCGCCGGCCACGTCCCCGCGTCAAGCTGACCCGCCGCGAGGTGTTCGTTCGCGACGGCTACACCTGCCAGTACTGCGGCCATCAGTCGAACGACCTGACCCTCGACCATGTCGTGCCTCGTCACCGCGGCGGCGCCCATTCCTGGGACAACCTCGTCACCGCGTGCAAATCCTGCAATCACCGGAAGGGCGGCAAGCTCATCGACGAGGCCAAGTTCCGGCTGGCACGCAGACCGGTTGAACCCCGCTGCGATGTGTACTCGCTGTTCACCCCCTACCTCCGCAACGACCGCAACGAGAGCTGGCGCTCGTACCTGTTCCTTGGCCACTGAGTCGAGACCGAGACCGACGAAACGCCTCGCAGCGGTAGCCAAAGGGGCGGTTGGACGATGAGCCGGGCAGGCAAGCCGGAACGCGGGCGCTTGGCCGAGCGCCGCGCGGTCGCCGAACTGACGACGGGCGCCGCGCCGGGGGCCGGCTCGCGGTCTATCGGTGAGCCGACGACGCGGATCCCGGCCCCCGTCATGGAACTGCTCGAGACGCTCTGGCGCGCCGGTCAGGCCGCTTATGTCGTCGGCGGCTGCTTGCGAGACGCGCTCCTGGGGCGACGGCCGGCGGATTGGGACCTCACGACCGACGCTTCGCCGGAGAGAGTCCAGGCGCTGTTCCCACGCTCGATCTATGAGAACCGGTTCGGGACCGTCGTGGTCCGCCATCGCGGAGCCCAATACGAGATCACGGCCTTCCGGCGCGACGTCTCGTACACCGACCACCGCCATCCCGACGCGGTCGAGTTCGGGGACACGATCGAGCAGGACCTGGCTCGGCGCGACTTCACGGTCAACGCCATGGCCTGGGGGGCCAAACCGTCAGAAGCGCCCGGCTTCGTAGACCCCCACCGCGGTCGAGACGATCTGGCACGGCGCGTGCTGGTGGCCGTCGGTGAGCCGGACCGGCGGTTCCACGAGGACGCGCTGAGAATGGCCCGGGCGGTCAGGCTGGCCGCGACCCTCGAGTTCGAGATCGAAGCCGGGACCCTTGCCGCGATCGGCCGCAACGCTGGACTCGCGAGCAACCTCTCGGGCGAGCGCGTCTTCGCCGAGCTGACGAAGCTGCTTGCAGCCCCCCGGCCTTCGGTCGGCCTCAGTCTGATGGTCGACTCCGGGCTGCTGGCCGTGATCGCCCCGGACCTGGCGCGCCAGCGCGGCCTGGAACAGAGCAAGATCGAGGGTGAGGACTTGTGGGACCACACCCTGCGTACCGTCGACGCGGCGCGCAACCGGCAGGCCGTCCGGCTGGCGGCGCTGCTCCACGACGTCGGCAAGCCGGAAACGTTGGCGGACGGCCACTTCCGCGGCCACGAGGCGACCGGGGCACGGATGGCGGCCGACTTCCTGAACGGTCTTCACGCCCCGCGCGCCCTCCAGGAGCAAGTGGCGCATCTCGTGCTCCATCACATGTTCGCGTACGAGCCGAACTGGACCGATGCCGCCGTCCGGCGCTTCATCAGAAAGGTCGGCCCGAGGGCCATCGAGGATTTGCTGGCACTGCGCGCCGCCGACAACCTGGGGAGCGGTCAGCCGGCAGATGCGGGTCATCTGGCGGAGCTTCGGTCTCGGGTTGAGGCCGAGCTGGCGGCCAACGTGGTCCTCGATCGGAACCATCTCGCGATCGACGGAGGCGACCTGATGGTCGAGCTTGGGCTGCCGCAGGGCCGGTTGCTCGGCCGGCTCCTGGACGAGCTCACGGAGCGCGTGGTTGCCGAGCCGGCCCTCAACGACCGGGCGATCCTGCTCGAGCTGGCGCGGCGCGAGATATCGGATCGCCGGTTGATGGAGAATCCACCCTCGTGAAGTCGATGGGTGAGGCGTCTTGATGTTCGAGCTGTTGCTGCAGGCCGACAAGGCGCTGGCAGACGGCGCCCTCGATCAGGCCGAGCGCACGTACTGGCAGCTCATCGACCTGGACCCGACGAACGGGATTGCGGTCGCCGGTCTGGCGCGCATCGCGCTGGAGCGGGGCGACCGGCGGCTCGCTCGAACGCTGGCCGATCGTGCGTTGCGCATCGATCCCGAGAGCATCGTCGCCCGTCGAGTCCTGAGCCGGATCATCGACGGGGGAACGGAGCTCGACGAGCCGGCGCCATCCGATCTGCCGCTCCTCGCCGCCGAGCGGCTCGAGGCCCTCAGCCGGCGACGGAGTATGGGCCAGCCCAACGGGGAGCCGGACACGCGAGCGTCGAGTGGAACGACGAAAGGCGGCAAGAGCAAGGGAGCCGACCGTCCCGAGGCGAGACCGGGCCCATCCGCCGACGCAAGTGGAAAGGGCGCGGACAAAGCCGCGGCCGGGACCGCCAAGGACGTGCGCGGCGGTACACGGCCCGATCAGGTCGTGGCCCTGCCGACCGAGCCACTGCGCGACACGCGCCAGGGCGGACGGCTTGCGGCGGCTGCCGCGGCGGTCCGCGAACCGGCCAGACCCCGCCATGAGCCGCACCACGCCATGCCGATGGGCCGGCGCCTGTTCGGACCGGACGAGCTGAAGTCGCCGGCGACCGACGCATTCTCCGCGGCGGAAATGGCGGCGGCCGTCGAGGCCGTCGATGCCGTCGATGCCGTAGACGAGGCCGCTCCGGCCGAAGGAGAGCCGACCGACGCGCTCAGCGCGGCCGAGGCCACAGAGGCCGGCGAGAGTGTGGCTATGCGGACCGCGCTCGCCGGCGCCGGCGCCGGACCCGAAGCCGAGCAGCTCGAAGTTGCCGAGCTCGAGGTGTCCGCGCTCGAAGTCCCGGAACCCGACGTCTCCCAGGAAGATTTGGATGCCGACGCATTCGAGGCTGCAGAAGCGATGGCGGTTTCGGAGTCGCTCCGGCTGGCGATCAAGCCGACCCCCCAGGCTCGAGATGATGCTTCGGACCTTGCCGAGGCGTTTGGCACCGCCGCTGGGTCTGCGGAAGCGGCGGCCGAGGCCGACGCCCTCGGCGAAGCTCTTCACGAAGTGGCCGCGGCCACCGCCGAGGCCGCGCCCGAAACCGGCGCAGCCGGCGTTTCGTCACCCGCAGAAGCGTTCGAACCGACAGCTGTCGTCAGCCCTCCGGCCAACGGGCCATCCGAGGAGAGCGCGGAGGCCGAGGCGCTGCGCGAAGCGATGGCGATCGTCCTGGGGGGCGACTCCGAGAGCCGCGCCGGGGTTGCTGCGGCCCCGTCGACCGCGCCGTCAGCGCCTAAGGCCGACTCGGCGCCCCCGGTCGTTGAACCCGGCCGGCCCAACCCAGTGCCGTCAAGAGCGGAGCCGTCCGGCAAGGATGGCCCCGACGTCAATACCCCGCGCCGCAAGCAGGGGCTGTTTCGCCGCTTCAGGGGAAGTTAGATGCGCATCCTCGTCACCGGTGGTGCCGGATACATCGGATCCGTCTCAGTCGAGAAGTTCCTTGACGCCGGCCACGAAGTCACAGTGCTGGACGATCTCTCGACCGGGCATCGCGCCGCGGTTGCCGCAGACGCCACCTTCGAGGTCGGCACGTACGGCGACACGGCCGCGATGATCGCGCTGCTGGAACGCAACCGGATCGAGGCGATCCTCCACTGTGCGGCGAAGTCCGTCGTGAGCGAATCGATGGCCGACCCCGCCAAGTACTTCCGCGAGAACGTGTCCGGCGGCATCGCCCTGCTCGAGGCCATGCGGGCTGTCGGCGTGACGCGGATCGTCTTCAGTTCCACCGCGGCCACGTACGGCATGCCCGACAGGACGCCGATCCGCGAGACGGACCCGGCGCGGCCGATCAACGCCTACGGCGAGACCAAGCGCTGTGTGGAGGCGGCGATCGACTGGTATGGCCGGGGCTACGGCTTCCGAAGCGTGATCCTTCGCTACTTCAACGCGGCCGGCGCCAGCAAGCTGCACGGCGAAGAGCACGCTCCGGAGTCGCATCTGATTCCGGTCGTCCTGGCCGCGGCGGAGGCTGAGCACGAAGTGACGATCTTCGGCGACGACTACCCGACCCCCGACCGAACGTGCATCCGCGACTACATCCACGTCGAAGACCTCGCTGCGGCGCATCTCCTGGCGCTCCTGGCAACGGACCCGGCCGATTCGCGGACCGGCCCCCCAACCGGTCCGTGCCAGCCGGTCATCTGCAACCTCGGGAGCGGCACCGGCTTCAGCAACCGCCAGATCGTGACCGCGGCCGAAAAGGTTGTCGGCCACGCAATTCCCGTAAAGATGGCCCAGCGTCGCGCCGGCGATCCCCCGATCCTTGTGGCGAGCGCCGATCGGGCCGCGACGTTGCTCGGCTGGAAGCCGCGTCAGGGAACGATCGAGGAGATCATCAGCTCCGCCTGGGAATGGCGTCGCGCCCACCCGGCCGGCTATTCGGACTAGCTGCCGGCGGGTCTAGAATCGGACCATGCCGCTCTTCCATCGGAACGTCCCCCAGGAGCCATCGCCGGACGCCGACGACTGGCGGCCCCAGCGTTTCGGAGGCAGCGGCGGACGCTACTCGCGGGACGTCATCATCGAGCCTAGCTGGGGCGGAGTACGGGTCCTCGCCCGGTTCCGCGACGGCTCGACTCGATTCACCGACGAGGACGGCGCGGACTGCACGGCCGAGTTCGCCGATGTGGCGGACGCGCTGAACGCGGCGTCCCTGGCGCAGGACTTCATCCTCGACGGCTTCCTCACCGTCGAGCCCACGCAGGCTACGGCCGGCGTTCCTCTGGCCGAGATAGCGGCGCCGACCAAGGGTCAGATGATGACGGCCTGGATTGTCGGCGGCCGGGTCGCGAAACCGACGACGACCGAACGGCGCCTCGATCCCGATCGACCAGTCGCCTTCGTCGCCGTCGACCTGCTCGAGATCGACGGCTCGCGTCTGCTGGATATCCCCTTGCTCGAACGGAAGCGTCTGCTGGACGGAGCGTTCCGGCCATCCGAGCTGGTACGGATTACGCCGTTCGTCCGCCCACCGATTGGGACCTTCCTGGCCACGTGGCGCGGCCTTGGGTTCCACGCCCTCGTCTACAAGGCCGCCAACAGCCGCTACACGCCGAACGTCCGCAACGACGATTGGTCGGTCGTCTCGATGCCCATCAACTGAAGCTCTGCGTACCGCGGTGTGCCCTGGACGCGTCCGGCGTGGTACGGTGGCTCCGATGCCGTCGAGCGCGCTCACTCCTGCAATCAAGGACGAGATCGCCCGGCTCGGTTGCGCCGACATCATGGTCGGCATTCCGAGCTATCGGAACGCGGCGACCATCGGTCACGTCGTTCGCGCGGCTCAGGCCGGGCTGGTCCAGTACTTCCCGGACCTGCGTCCGATCCTCGTCAACGCCGACGCGGGGTCTGCCGACGGAACCCAGCGGGTCGTGGTCGAAACCGAGCCCCCCGGCTATGTCGAACAGATCCTGCTAGTCCACCCTACGAACCGGCTCGATCGCGTCAGCCTCACTTATCCCGAGGTCGACGGTATCGGCGGCAAGGGCGCCGCGCTCCGAACTCTCTTCGAGATGGCCGCGGCGCTGGAGGTGCAGGCGCTGGTGGTGGTCGACTCGGACCTGCGTTCGATCGTCCCTGAGTGGATCGAGTTGCTGGCCGGGCCCATCCTCAAGGGCGGCTACGACTTCGTGGCGCCCCTTTACTCGAGGCACAAGTACGACGGCACGATCACCAACACAGTCACCTACCCCGTGACGAGGGCGCTATACGGTCATCGCATCCGCCAGCCAATCGGCGGCGATTTCGGCGTCAGCGGGGACCTGATTCGTTACTACCTGGAGCAGGCCACCTGGACGCCCGACGTCTCGCGCTTTGGGATCGACATCTGGATGACGACGACAGCCCTGACCGGTGGGTTCGCGGTCTGCCAGACACGCCTCGGGGCGAAGATCCACGACCCGAAGGATCCGGGCTCGGACCTCGGTCCCATGTTCCGCCAGGTCGTCGGCACGCTCCTGACCATGGCCCGGGACAACGCCGAGCGCTGGCTGCCGATCACCGGCAGCCACGAGGTCCCCGCCTACGGCTTCGAGCGGTACGCGGAACCGGCACCGCTCGAGGTCAACACGCTGCGGCTTCTCACCCAATTCCACTCGGGCTCGCTGACCCTCGCCGAAGCGTGGCAGCGGATGCTCGCCCCTGAGAACTGCCGGCACGTTCTGGCGCTCGCCGCCGAAGCGGGGACCCTGGCCGAGGCCGCCGCCCACCGGCTCGGGCTCGGCCGCGAGTCGGGCGAGGGCGCGGCCGGAGTTCCGATGCCGTCCACCGACGAGTTGTCCGACGCCGTTGCCGCGTTCCACTTCCCGGATGACCTGTGGGCCAGGGTGGTTTACGACCTGCTCCTGGCGGCCAGCTTCGGTCAGATGGACGTGGAGCGGCTGGTGGCTGCGTTCGTGCCGATCTACTTCGGGCGAGTGGGCAGCCTCGTGGTCGAGAACCGGCGCCTCTCCGAAGAGCAGGCCGAGGAACACGTCGAGAGGCAGGCGCGCGAGTTCGAGCTGCGGAAACCGTATCTGGTCGAACGCTGGACGGAGGCGGTGAAGGCCGCCGCAACCGGCGGGACGCCCGCCCGGGCAGCCGGACGGCACCGGGGAGCGGCTCGATGACCCGCCCACCGCTGCCGTCCCGGATCCTGATCCCGGTGGCCAACCCGCTCACAGCTCAGGAGCTCGTTCGGATCGGCGCCTCTCTGATCGACCGGCGCTCGGGAGTGCTGACCGTGCTCGGGATCGTGGAAGTCCCGGAGGGAACGCCGCTCTCCGAGGGTGCCACGCGAGCACGCCAGGCTCGCCGCCTCTTGCAGCGGGTCCTCGACTACGCACCCGTGGGTGTGACGATCCACCCCATCGTCCGCATCGGACGGCGGGCCGCCGAGGGCGTGCTCGAAGCGGCCACCGAGCTCGACTCGGACCTGATCGTCTTCGGTTGGGGCGGCAAGCCATCCGCCCCGAGGCCAGGAGCCGAACCGGCTGTCTTCAGCCCCACGATCGACGAAGTCGTGCGCGAGTCGCCGTGCGAGATTGCGGTCATCAAGCAGGGCGGGCCGGCCCAGATGGGCCGCATCCTCGTCCCCATCCGGGGCGGACCGCACGCCGAGCTGGCTCTCCATTTCGCCGACACCCTGGCGCGCCACGCCGACGGCAAGGTGATCGCGCTGCACGTGGTCCCGCCCGGCATCACGCAGGGGATCCGCGCGCAGGCGGAACGAGCGCTGGCCCGCTTCATCCGACAGCACGCCACCGGCCACGTGGACCAGTCCGTCGTCGAAGCGGTCAACGTCCGCAACGCCATCCTGCGCGAAGCCGAAGGCGTCGACGTCGTGGTAATGGGCGCCTCTGCGGCGCCGATGACCGGCGATGGCGAGACGTACCTCTTCGGTGCCCTGCCCGAGGCGATCGCCGCGAAGTCCAAGAAGACGGTGATCGTCGTCAAGACGAGGGAACCGATCGGCGAGGCCACCTTCGACCAGCTGTCGAAACGGGCCGAGACCCTCGCGGCGGCCGAACGGGCGGCAAACGAGTCGCGGGCAATCCCGCTGCGGGTCGAGCGCTGGTTCGGCGAGTCGAACTTCCATCACCGCGAGTTCGGGGACCTCGCCCGCCTGGTCCGGCTCAAAGAGCAGGCCGGACTGACCGTCAGCCTCGTGCTGCCGTCGCTGAACGAGGCCGAGACGATCGGCCCGATCGTCAGGATGGCGCGGCGCGACCTGATGGAGCGGCACCATCTCGTCGACGAGATGCTCGTGATGGACTCCGACTCCGACGATGGCACTCGCGAGATCGCCGCCGCCGAAGGAGCCCGGGTTGCGATCCACAGCCAGGTGCTGACGCGCTACGGCAGCTACCGCGGCAAGGGCGAGGCACTCTGGAAGAGCCTCTACGAGACGTGCGGCGACATCGTCGTCTGGGCGGACACCGACGTCCGCAACTGGCACCCTCGCATGGTCTACGGAACCGTCGGCCCGCTCATCGCCGAGGAACGGATCCAGTACGTCAAGGGCTACTACCGCCGGCCGATCGTCGAGGGCGGAGTCCTGAAGGAGGGCGGCGGAGGCCGGGTCACAGAGCTCGTAGCTCGCCCGCTCATCAACCTCTTCTACCCCGAGCTCTCGGGGCTGATCCAGCCCCTGGCCGGCGAGTATGCGGGGCGGCGCAGCCTGCTCGAGACGATCCCGTTCTTCACCAGCTACGCGGTCGAGATCGGGCACCTGATAGACGTCGCCGATCGGGTGGGCCTCGAAGGCCTGGGTCAGGTGGATCTGGAGCGCCGGATCCATCGCAACCAGGAGCTGGAGGGACTGTCCCGGATGAGCTTCGTCATCCTGCAGGCGATGATGAAGCGATTGGAGGAACGCCGCAGGACGCGGCTCTTCGCCGAGCTGGGCTCGACGATGAAGCTGCCGCGGTCGGGCCACGGCCAGCTCGGGCTCGAGGTCATAGAGCTCGCCGACCACGAGCGGCCGCCAATGATCCGGATCCCGGAGTACCTCGAGAAGCGCCGGACCGATGCCGGGCTCGACGTCCGTCCCGGAGGGGCAGCCGGTCCCGGCGTCGGTCCGGTCCGCGGCCCGCGCCCCGGCGTGGCCGCCCGCTCGGGCTCCCAGGCCGATTCGGCAGCCGATGCGAACGCGTGGCCGGGCGGCGTCGACTCGGGTCGTGCTGTTTCCGTGGCGGTTCCCGGCGGAACCGGCTCTACCGAGGACGAGTCGTGAGCGACCATCGCCGCGACCGGCTGCGCGTCCTGCTCGCACCGGATTCGTTCAAGGGCTCGCTGTCCTCGGTGGAAGTGGCCAGAGCGCTGTCCGTTGGCTGGGCCCACGCCCGCCCGCGGGACGAGATCATCCTGGCCCCGCTCGCCGACGGCGGCGAAGGAACCCTCGACGCCATCGCGGAAACCGGCGGCTGGGAGTGGCAGGAGTGCCAGGCCCACGATCCCCTGGGCCGGCCGCTGCCGGCTCGCTGGCTGCTGTCCGCCGACGGCCAGCGGGCGGCCGTTGAGATGGCCGAGGCGTCTGGGCTGTCGCGGCTGCCCGATGGCGAGCCACGCAGCCCTCTGAGAGCCTCAACTGAGGGGACGGGCGAGGTCCTGCTGGCCGTGCTCGACGCGGGCGTTCGCCACATCTTGATGGGCGTGGGTGGAAGTGCCACAACCGATGGCGGAGCCGGGGTGCTCCACTCGCTGGGCGCGTGGTATCGGGGCGGTTCGGGGGGCCGGCTGCCCGGGCCCATTTCCGATCTCGAGGCGGTGGACCTGGCGGCGCTCGATCCGCGCATCCACGACCTGGAGATGCGGATCGCCTGCGACGTCACGAATCCACTGCTCGGGGACCACGGCGCCGCCGCCACCTACGGGCCGCAGAAGGGCGCCTGGCCGGAGGACGTGGCGGCGCTGGAGGCCTGGCTTGCGCGTTTCGCGGATCTGCTCGAGCAGGCCGCCGGGACGCGGGCACGAGACATCCCGGGGTCCGGCGCAGCCGGCGGAACCAGCTTCGGCCTGCTCTGCATCGCGCCGCGTATGCGGTCGTTCGCGTTGATCCCCGGTATCGATGTCGTCATGGAAGAGACGGGCTTCGCCGAACGGCTGGCCACAGCCGACCTCGTGATCACCGGTGAGGGGCGGATCGACGATCAGACGGCGTATGGCAAGACCGCCCTGGGTGTTGCCCGTCGCGCGGCAGCCGCCGGCGTGCCGTGCCTCGCCGTGGGCGGAGGCGTTACCCCGGAGGGCGTGGCCGCGCTCGCCGGAGTCGGAACGCTGGCGGTACCGGTCGTCGACCGGCCGATGAAGCTCGAGGACGCGATGAACCACGCGGCACCGCTGGTCGCGGCCGCGGGCGAGCGGCTGGCGCGGCTGGTTGAGCTCGGGACCGCAGTCCGGGACCGGCGGTCGATGCGCGACGCCGCCACGCTCGCCGCCGCGGAGCGGATAGCACCGGAGCCCCGGTCGTGACCGCGGCCCGAGCCAGGCGTCCGGATCCGGACCAGGTCGCTCGGAAATGGGCCCGCAACCTGGAGAAGAGGCGGCCCGGCCTTACCGCATACGTGCTGGATCGCCTCGCAGAGGCGGCGGGCCGGCCGGCCTGGCAGCGGCGCCTCGATCCCACGAGCGAGCTGGTCCTGACGATCCTGTCGCAGAACAGCGCCGACACGAATGCCGAGGCGGCCTTCGCGGCCCTCCGGGATGCCTACCCGTCGGCGCCCATACCGGCCGGGGCGTCGACCGAGCCACGCCCGTTCGCCGGCTGGGGAGGACTCGGCCTTCCGGACCTGCCTCCACCCGATTGGTCGGCCGTGGAGGCGGCACCGCTCGCCGAGCTCGTAGACGTGATCCGGCCGGGCGGCCTGGCGAACCAGAAGGCGCCGCGCATCCAGGCGGCGCTCCGCGCCCTCCTCGCCAACGGCGGAGGCTTCTCGCTCGAGTTCCTGGCCTCGAAATCGCCGCTCGATGCCCGCGACTGGCTGGCCGCGATCCCGGGCATCGGCAAGAAGACCGCGTCCGTGGTGCTGCTGTTCAGCTTCGGCACGCCGCTGATGCCTGTCGATCGGCACGTTCACCGCGTCAGTTCGCGGATCGGCCTGATACCGGCGAAGGCGGACCCCGACCAGGCCCACGACTACTACCTGGCGATGCTGGCCCCGGACCAGATGTACGAGGCTCACGTCTCGCTGATCGGCCACGGTCGCCGGACGTGCCACGCCCAGCGTCCCGACTGCGAGCACTGCCCGGTCGCGATGCGGTGCCGCTACTTCACTCCGAAGGCAGTGTAGGTCGACTGTTCGCGGGCTCTGCACGCGGGGTCTGCCGCGGCCGCCGCGCCTGCCGCGCCCACCTATACTCGCCGCAACGTCACCGGCGTCTGGCGGGGAGGCACGAAGGCCGAATGATCGAGCACAGGCCGCGAAGGATCCTTCTGGTAGACGACGACCCGAGCCTGCTCGTGGTCCTGGCCGAGCAGCTGCGGGACGACGGCTATGAAGTGGCTACTGCCCGCGACGGCCAGGAGGCGCTGCGGCGGCTCGAAGCGGGCTGGCCGGACCTGATCCTGCTCGATCTGATGATGCCTCGGATCGACGGCCTGGCATTCGCTCGCCAGATCAAGGCCGAAGCCGACCTGCCGATCATCGTGCTCTCCGCGATCGACACGGCCGACAACAAGGCGCGTCTGCTGGACGAAGTCGCCGAGGACTATGTCGTCAAGCCGTTCCACTACCCGGAGCTGCGGGCTCGGATCCAGCGGGTGCTGCGACGGCTGGGCGATCGGATCCCCCGCCAATCGGTGGTTCTCGGCCCTGATCTCACGCTCGATCTCCACCGGCGAGCGGCCACCGTGGGCGGCAAGGAAGTCCGGCTGACCCCGACCGAGTCTCGACTCCTCCAGGCACTGGTTGCCCACCTCGGAGAGATCGTCGCCACGGAGACCCTCCTGTCGCGCGGCTGGGCCGAAACCGAGGAGGCCGAGCCATCGTACGTTTGGGTCTCGATGCGCCGCCTGAGGCAGAAGATCGAGGTACACCCCGACCGGCCCAGCTACCTGCTGACGGTCCGCGGCGCCGGGTACCGGCTCGTGCCGAGCCGCCAAGATGCCTGACCGCCAGACCGAAGCCGAAACCGCGGCGGCCCGCCTGGAATCGGCGGCCGACCGCCGGGACGGGGCCCCGTCCAATGCCCGGCCGGCCGACCTCGAGGCTCGCGCCACCGCCCCATCCTTCCGAGTGCTTGTCACGGCCGGCCTCATCGTGTCGGCCGTCCTGCCGATCGCAGTCTTCGGCGCGATCGTGATCGCCGCGCGGCTCGACACGGACGAAAAGCTCGTGGTTCCGCTCCTCATAGGAGCCATCGTCGCGGCGGCCTTCTTCGGTCTTCTCGTAGCGGCGGTGACGGTCGCCGCGCTCACTGCCCCGCTGCGCCGCATCACGGCCGCGGTCGAGCGTGTCGCCGCCGGCGAGCCCGGCCCGCCCATCCATCTGGCCGGCGACGACGAGCTCGCCCGCCTTGCCGAGAGCCACAACCGGATCGCTGCCGAGGCCGGGCGACGGAACCGCGAGCTGGGGGCGTTGCTGGCAGCAATCGCCGCGTACAACCCTGCGCGTGGCGTCGACGCGCTCAGGTCTAGAGCCGAGTCCGATGCGTGCGCCATCTACGGCCTGATCGACTGCAACGTCTGGCTCAGCGACCCGGAGTCGGTCCCGGCCGAGGAAGCCATCCCGGGCGACCCGCGACCGGTTCGTGCGGAGGTCCGATCCGGCGGAGACGCCCTGGGCGTGCTGGTCGGCCACCTGCCGGCGACCCGGGCCTGGGAGCGGGCCGATCAAGATCTCCTGGATCTCTTCACGAGCGAGGTCGGCGTGGCCCTCCGCAACGCCGAACTGTTCGGCCAGATCGAGAGCCAGAACGCCCGGCTGCTCGAGCTCGACGCCGCAAAGGACGAGTTCCTGCGCGGCGTGAGCCACAACCTGCAGACACCTCTGACGAGCATTCGGGCGTACGTCGACCAGCTCCGCGCATCGTCTGAGGCGGCGGCCGAGGATCGACGCCTGCAGATCGTCGCGGAGCAGGCTGACCGGCTGACTCGACTCGTTCGCCAGCTCCTGACCGTGACTCGACTCGAAGCGGGGGTGCTGCGGCCGGAGGCCGAGGTCATCGCCATGGCCCCGCGGGTCCGTCGCGCCTGGGAGGCGCTCAACTCCGGCTCGCAGTTCGAGCTGTTCGACGACGCCCACGGCTGGCTCGCCGTTGGCGATCCAGATCAGGTCGACCAGGTGCTGTGGGCGCTGCTGGACAACGCGGTCAAGTACGGAGGCCGCGACGGCAAAGTGGAAGTCACGATCCAGGCCGACGAGACGATCGACCGGCTCCACGTAACGATCGCCGACCACGGGCCCGGGATAGCCGACGCCGATCGCGAGCGGCTCTTCACACGCTTTACCCGCGGCGCCAAACAGGCGAGTGGCGAAGGGACCGGGCTCGGCCTCTACGTTTCGAGGCAGCTGCTTCGGACGATGGGCGGCGAACTCTGGCTCGAGCCGGCCCGGTACGGTCCCGGTGCCGCG
The DNA here is from genome assembly GCA_044449785.1 of Candidatus Limnocylindrales bacterium. Lineage (GTDB taxonomy): Bacteria > Chloroflexota > Limnocylindria > Limnocylindrales > CSP1-4 > Fen-1039. Next base: position 34,864 of record JBIOII010000005.1, on the reverse strand, counting down.
TTCACGCTCTCGCTCCCCGGGGAGCCACCGGGCGACGAAGGCTGACGACACCGAGTCCGCGGCGCCGCCCGTCCGCCGCTCGCGGTTGGGCCGCCATTTGACGCGTCGCGGCTCAGCGCGGCGGCTGAGTCGGCAGCTGGCGGCGGACCGCCACGACTCTCTCCAGATCCAGGTCGGCGACTACCACGCCCGGCCCGTCGGGCGCCTGTGCGATCACGATCCCCCACGGATCGACGACCATGCTTCGACCATGGGTCGGGACACCCCCACCGTTGCCGCACTGGGCCGGCGCGATCACGTACGCCCCGTTCTCGATGGCCCGGGCGCGCAGGAGCACTTCCCAATGATCTCGACCCGTGGCTTCGGTGAAGTTGGCCGGGACCGCCAGGACCACGGCGCCGCCGGCCGCAAGCTCGCGGTACAGCTCCGGGAACCGAAGATCGAAGCAGATGCTGAGACCGAGGCGGACGTCGACCTCCTCCGCGGCACCGCCGAGCACGGATACCACGGTCGAAGCGCCGGCCGTTATGCGCGCCGACTCGTGGTCCGAGGGCCCGCCATCGATCGCGACGTCGAAGAGATGGCGCTTGCGATAGGTGGCCGATATGCCGCCGGCCGGGTCGAGCAGCACCGAGGTGTTGAAGGGCCGCATGGGATCGGTCGAGCGCTCGGCCAGGCTGCCCAGCAGAATCCAGCAGTTGAGATCGCGAGCCAGCTCGGAGAATGGCTCGGTGAGCGGCCCCGGCAGCTGCGTGGCGGACTCTCGGAAGCCGGCCACCGGTCCGCGGTAATGGAAGACCTCAGGCAGTGCGATCAAGCCGGGCTTGCTCCGCCCCGCGTCGAGGACCAGCGCCGCGGCGCGGGCGACGTTGGCGGAGACGTCCTGGTCGGCGGCCAGCTGGACCAGGGCAACCCTGAGATTGGTCACGTGTCTGCCGCTCCGATGCTGGGGCGGCGCCCGACTGATGCCCGCCTCTCGTGTCGATGGTACCCTCCCGGCGAGGAGGCTTCCATGACGAGCCCAACGCGCGAGGATGCCTGGCAGCTCCTGACCGAATGGACGCCGGGCGAGGCACTTCGAAAGCACGGTCTGGCGGTAGAGGCGGCCGTGCGCTGGTACGCAGAGCACCGTTTCGGGATCGTCGAGCCGGAGCTGGGGACGTGGTGCGCGGCAGGACTGCTCCACGACTTCGACTACGAGCGATATCCGGAAACGCACCCGATGCGCGGTGCCGAGGAGCTGAGGCGTCTCGGATACCCGGCGGCGGTCGTCGAAGCGGTCCTGGGCCACGGCGACCACACCGGGGTGCCGAGGGTCGGCCTCTTGGCACGGACCGTATACGCCTGCGACGAGATGAGCGGCTTCGTGATCGCGGTGACTTACGTCCGCCCCGGCCGCAGCCTGGACGAGGTCGACCCGCATTCCGTCCTCAAGAAGATGAAGGACAAGAGCTTCGCCCGGCAGGTGCCGCGGGACCAGCTGGTCAAGGGCGCCGAGGAGCTCGGCGTCCCTTTCGAGGAGCACGTCGCCAACGTCATCGAGGGGCTCAAGACCATCCGGGGAGTGCTCGGGCTGTAGATCGGCGAGACCGGCGACCGGGCACGAGCCCGCCGGCGACGGACGCCGACCCACTCGCGGAGCGCTCAGCCACCGCTTTAGCGCGGAGCCACGGGCGCCGGCGTCCGGGCACCGCCGATAACGCCGCGTCTTAGCTTAGCCGGGGCGGTCGGTGAGGACCGTGACGCCCGGGAAGGCCAGCGCCTCGTCCTCGTTGGCCCGAACCCAGTCGAGCATGTCGCGGTTGATGATGAGCGTGCCCACGTCGCGCAGCTGCAGCCCGCCACGACATGAGAAGCCGATCGTGGCATCGGAGAGCGGGATCATCGGACCGTGGGCGTGGAGGTGCGTCAGCGGCATCTGCCCGGGCAGACCGTGCAGCAGGCCCAGCGCGCTATACGGCCCGAGCTGGACCTGCAGCCGGTGTCGAATGGTGTGGATCCGCCGCGGAACCTCGCCCCGACCGCCGCCTGCCGCCTCGACCGCATACAAGATGGAGCGGTCCACCTCCCCGTCGCCGAGGTTGGTGACGGTGTCGTCCTCGAAACTCTCCACGAAAGCCTCGCGGATGATGACCGATTCGGCTCGATTGAGGACGTCGCTCAGCCGGTCGGTCTCACATTCGACGTACCCGATGAAGCGACGACTCAGGGCATACCCGATGAACGGGATTAGCACACAGCCTCCTGAACGGGAAGTTGGGCTGGGCGGGCCCCTCTATAGAGGTGTGGGCAGGTTACCGCGCCCGCATATACGAACCACTCCCACGTAAGTACCGGTGGCCCACCTGGGCACCGAGCCGGAGCTGACCCAGGGCGAATGGTCCTGCCCCCTCGCTCCCCAGCCGCTCAGCCGTTACGAAGACTACTGGTGTCCACCACCTCGAAGTCGGCACCGGTCAGGTTCTGCAGCTGGTGCATCTCGTCGTCGTTCCAGCGCGAGTCCGGTGCGCCTGAGATGTACCAGGGCGACCCGTTGTCGGCCAGGATCATCCCATAGCGCTTGAGCGCGGTCAGGACGATTCGCGCATGGGGACCGAAGCTCGAGATGTCCACGGAGGCCTTGAGTCGCAGCCGCAGGCCCATGGGCGGCAAGTTGGAACATGGGGCGGCGGTCAGGTGCCGCGCCGGGTAGATGTAGCCGCACGTGGCGGGGGCGGTGAATCGGATGGCATGGCGGATCGCGCCGGTCAGCACCTCGTCATACCGCACCAGGCCTGGGAAGATCGGCAGGCCCGCGGCGTCGGCGCTGGTCCAACCCGCGGGGCGGAGCGCATTGGAGCGCAGATCGAAGACGGCGCCCGACCCGGCCGCCCAGCCCGACCCGGTCTTGCGGACGTCGTACAGCTCCCAGAGCTTGCACCGGGTCACGTCGATCGAGATCAGGTGTCGGTCTGAGCCGGCCTCGATCTTTGGGCTCGAAGCGATCGGATACGGGCCCGGATCGGACTCGTCCGCGTAGTCGAATGCGAGGCTGTAGGTCGGTGTGCTCGAGGTGACGATGTTGTATGGGATGCCGTCGCCGATCGCGTCGAAGTCTGGGTGCAGGTAAGCGCTGAGCCCGATTGCGGCGACCATCGCTGCGGAGTTTGAGGCCACCGGCAGCCCGGAGACGTCGCGGTTCCAGACGTTCGATGCCGGGAAGACGTAGCAGGGGCTGGCCGAAGTCGCGACCTGAGTGGGCGCCGGCGGCAGCGGCGTGGGCGGGACCGGTGTCGGTGGGGGTGGCGTCGCAGCAGCGGCTGTAGCGGTCGGCACGGCCGTGGAACCGGACATGGGCGCCCCGGTCTGCGACGCGACGCTTCCTTCCGGGAAAACCGAAGCGGCGGAATCCGATGACCCGACAAGTGACCCAACGGCCGGTGCGCAGGCAGCGAAGAAGACCGCCAGGGCAAGCATCCAGGCCCCGGAGGTCAAAATGGCGGAGCGGTTCCACCTGTGCATGACGCGATGCTACGGGCGGCGTCGGTTCTCGGCCAGCACCGATCGTCCCGTCGCGCGGGGACGTCGGTACGGCGTGGTGCCGGTTCGGGCCGGTAGGCTCGGACCCGGGCGGCACGGCTCCTGCGCCGACCACGGCTAGACTGGAGACGAGCCGGCACCAGATCGAAGAGGAGGTCCAACTGTGAGCGTGAGCGGGCCCGCCGACGCTTATCGAGCCAAGGTGGAGGCCGCCGTCGAGAGCGCCATCGGCAAGCTCGATCTCGACACGAAGGTACGCCTGCTTACCGGATTCGATCTCTGGGCGACGCACGCAGCCGCTCAGATCGGGCTGCGACCCGTGATCGTCTCGGATGGTCCGGCAGGAGTGAAGGGCGGATCGATCGGGCACGACGAGACGACGACCAGCCTCCCGAGCCCGACCGCGCTGGCGGCAACGTGGGACGAGGCGCTGGTCCGCGAGATCGGCGAGCTGCTCGCCGGAGAGGCTCGGCGCAAGGGCGTGGACGTCCTCCTGGGTCCCACCATCAATCTGCACCGCTCACCGGTCGGCGGGCGCCATTTCGAGCAGTTCTCAGAGGACCCGCTGCTGACGGGACGCATCGCCGCCGCTTACGTCGAGGGGCTCCAGTCGTGCGGCGTTGGGGCCTGTCCGAAGCACTACGTCTGCAACGAATCCGAGACGGAGCGCCAGACCCTGACCGTTGACGTTGCCGAGCGGCCACTCCGCGAGCTCTACATGGCGCCGTTCGAGCGGACGGTTCGCGAGGCCGGCGCGTGGACCGTCATGGCGGCCTACAACGGGGTCCGGGGCACACCGATGACCGAGAGCGATCTTCTGGCGAACCCGCTCAAAGGGGCCTGGGGTTTCGACGGCCTGGTGATGAGCGACTGGTACGCCACTCACTCCACGTTGGCGGCCTGTCGGGCGGCGCTCGACCTGGTCATGCCCGGTCCAGACGGTCCGTGGGGCGAAGCACTGGTCGCGGCAGTCCGTGCCGGAGACGTCGGCGAGGCCGCGATAGACGACAAGGTTCGGCGGCTGCTGCGGCTTGCGGCGCGCGTCGGTGCTCTCGAGGGAGTGCCGGCAGCGACGCCGGTGGCCGTCAGGCCTCCCGAAGCCGTGGTATCGGCCCTCGTCCGACGCGCGTCGGCGGCCGGGTCCGTCCTGCTCAGCAACGACGGCATTCTCCCGCTCGTCGCCGGGGAGCTGCGCCGGCTGGCCGTGCTTGGTCCGAACGCGGCCTTGCCGCCGGGCCAGGGCGGAGGAAGCGCGAACCTGCGCCCGGACTACGCCGTAACGCCGATCGAGGGATTGAGAGCCGCCCTCCCGGGTATCGAGATACTCACCAACCCGGCGGACCGGGTGCGGCCCGGCTTGCAACTCGTGACGGAGGCCGAAGTGTTGCTCCCCGGCGAGGCGGGCGCAGAGGAAGGCGCACCGGGCGTCCTGGTGCGTGTCCTGGACGAGAATGGCGCCGGCCGCGTCATCTCCCCCACGGCTTCGCTGGCCGGCGAGATCGGCCGCGAAACGGCCCGGCAGGTGCGGCTGGATGGGCGGCTCATCTGGTCTGGGGATCCGGCCATCGCCGGCCGCCCCATCCTCGAGATCTCGGCCCGAATCGTGTCTGCGGTGAGCGGCAAGCACAGGCTCGGGCTGGCGGCACGCGGCCACACCGCGATCTGGATCGACGGCCTGCTCGCCGTCGAGGAAGGGGCGCCGCCGGAGACAATCGACATCGACGCCATCTGGGGCGAACCGCCGTCTCACGTGGCCGAGGTCGAGATGACCGCCGGACAGCCGGTCGAGTTCCTGGCGCGCTGGCGCAAGTTCTTCGACCAGCCCGTCGCGTTCCTGTCGCTCGCGCTCGAGAAGCCGAACCAGGCTCCGGCCATGGCCATCGCCGAGTCCGAGAGGCTCGCGCGCGAAGCCGACGCGGTGATCCTTCTCGTCGGAACCACCGAGCAGGAGGAGAGCGAGGGCCGCGATCGGCGGTCTCTCGCCCTTCGGCCGGCGCAAGACGAACTCGTTCGCCGCGTGGCGGCTGCGAACCCCAGAACGGTCGTGGTGGTGTCGTCCGGGGCGCCGGTTCTGATGCCGTGGCGCGACGAAGCCGCGGCCATCCTCCTGACCTGGTTCCCCGGCCAGGAAGCGGGCCATGCGCTGGCGGACATCCTGCTGGGACGGGTCGAGCCGGGCGGCCGGCTGCCGACCACATGGCCGGCGGAGACCGGTGACGTGCCGATCCTCGATACGCAGCCGGTCGACGGCTGGCTTCACTACGACGAGGGACTCGACATCGGCTACCGGGCCTGGCTGCGCGCGGAGACCGCGCCGGCATTTCCGTTCGGGCACGGCCACGGGTATACGAACTGGAGCTATCTCGACATCGAGCCGGCCACTGCCGACGGCGGCGGACTCGCCGTCAATGTCCGCCTCCACAATTCCGGGTCGCGGCCCGGGCGCGAGATCGTCCAGCTATATCTGGCGCGCCCGGACAGTTCGGTCGAGCGGCCGCTGCTCTGGCTCGGTGGCTACACGTCGGTCGAAGCCGGCGCAGGCCGGGCAGTCGAGGTCGTGGTCCCGATCGACCCCTGGGCGTTGCGACACTGGGATGAGGCAGCCGGCGACTGGGCGGTCGAGGCGGGTCGATTCGAGGTTCGCGTCGGCCGGAGCATCGGCGACCTCCGACTGGCGTCCGTCATTGAAGTCGAAGGCTAGGGGTTGGAAACGCAGACGAGCGCCGACCTTCAGGGCCAGTCCAGCCGGACCCTGGCGACCTGGATCTCGTTCTCGTACCTGGCGGTATGGGCGTACGTCCTGTACGGGCTCGGGACAGCGACGCCGTACCTCCGCACCGATCTCCGCCTGACCGACTTCGAGGCCGGACTCCACGCCTCGGCGCTGGCGGTTGGGGTACTGGCGTCCGGCATCGGCGCCGATCGGGTTGCCCGCCGGATCGGCACCGGCTGGCTCGCCGACCTCGCTGTCGCCGTCGCGGTCGGCGGGCTCGCGCTGATCGTGCTTGCGCCAGACCTGTGGGTGTCGCTGGCCGGCGCTCTTCTGCTCGGGGTCGGCGGGGGAACGCTCGGCACCGACGTCAACGTCAAACTGAGCAACTCCGGCGGGAGCCAGACCAGAAGGCTCATGGGTCAGGCCAACGCGATCTCGATGATCACGGCCGCGGCCGCACCGCTGGCGATCGGCCTGGCGGCTTCCCAGCTGCACGCGTGGCGGGCCGCGCTGCTCATTCCCGCATTCGCCTTCCTGGGTCTATCGCTGATCCGCCCGCGTGAAACCGAGCCTGGCAGCGCCTTCAGGGCGCCCCAGTCGAGGCTTCCGCGGGCCTACTGGCTCGCCTGGCTCCTGATCGTATTGGTCGTGTCGATCGAATTCTCGTTCGTGTTCTGGGGCTCGACGATCGTCGGCAAGCGCACCGGTATCTCGAACGCGGATGCGACCCTTCTCGCCAGCCTGTTCGTGGTCGGGATGTTCGTGGGCCGGGCCGCCATTGGCCGGGGGCTCGGAGCCGGACGCCAGCCGCACATTCTGCTCGCGGCCGGCCTTCTGATCGCCGCCGCAGGGGCGAGCCTGACCTGGGTCTCGACCGTGCCGCTGCTGTCCGGCGTCGGGCTCCTCCTTGGCGGTCTGGGCACCGCAGGCCTGTTCCCGATCGGGCTGACAGTCGCCCTCCAGACCTCGCCGAGGGCGCGACTTCAAGCGGCGGCGCGGACGACCCTGGGTTCCGGTCTCGCGGTCCTGCTGGCGCCATCCACCCTCGGATTGGCTGCGGATACGGTCGGCGTGGTTGCGGCCTGGCCTATCGTGCTGGGCCTCGCCCTCGGCGGCCTCGTCGTCCTGGCGGCGACACCGCGCGCAGCCTGACCGCCGCGTCAGAAACGCGGCCCGAGATGCGGGTAGCCCTGTGCCTCTTTGCGAGCCGCACAGGCTACAGCAAGCGCCCTACCCAGTCGCCGACCGACGGCGGATGGATGTGGAATGCGGCAGCCTCGGCCATCTCTTCGGCCGTATGCGCGTCGGGCGCCGTGCCCTCTTCGATCTCATGGCCCCGGTGATTCATCACCACCCAGCGCCAGCAGTGCTCGCCGGAGCACTCGACCATCAACTCATAGCCGCCTACGTGTGCGCCCAACGAGACAGGAACCCGGTTCGCCCGCCCAAATGCTATGGCGTGCCAGTAGCCGATCATCGGCTCACCTCCCGGCCGCCTTCGCGGCCAGACTTCGCCATATCCAATATCCCGGAACGGCTCGCCGGAGGCAAGAGCCGGGTCTCCCGAACTTCGGCCGTGGCGAAGCCGGGAGCAGACCTGCGAGCGAGAGTAGAGCCGACACTCGGATTTGGGCGCTCACCGAGCTTGGGCGCGAGGGAGCCGACCGAACCCTGCGGACCCTACGTAGTGCGCCTCTGAACGGCCCGGCACTGCTCACACAGGGGGCGGCCGCCTGTACCCGCTCGAATGTTCTTGTCCTCGATCGCTGAACCGTCCATGCAGTCGGGCCGGTTGTGGTACCTCGGAGACGCTTCCTCAGTGATCGTGTAGTAGGCGCTCCAATCCTTCCTCGCTTCAATGCCATGCCGGATCAGATCGTCCATCTCAGGTTCCTCTAAGAACGCCAATGCGACCGATGAAACAATGGACCGCGTCGAGGGACATCGCAAGGTCGGCATTGATGCCGCTGGCCCCTGGGGTTCTCCGCTAACACGATGACTTGAGTCGGAGCAGTCGACCGGGCTACTTGGGCCCGCGCCGTTCGTGTAGTCGCTGCTCCTCGACGGTCCGCTCGGCAAGGGGTTCCGCCTCGAGTCGCTCGTCCGGGATCGGTATCCCGCTCTCGACCGATCTGCCGTACCTGCCCCGTGCGATGCGCTCCTCGGCGCGCCCGACGGCGGCGAGCTGCTCGCGGAGGTCGGCAGTGAGGGCCACGCTGACCGACTCCGTCTCGCGAGCGCTGCCGGCGTCGTCGCGATCTCCAGGCTGCTGGCGCCCGAGGTACCCTTCGCCACGGGTCTCGCCGCCCAGCTCGGCGAGGAGGGATTCAACACGCGCCCGCTCCCGGGCAACGAGTTCACGGGCCCGCGGCTCGTTCACGATAACCTCCTGGCCGGTCGACCTGGCTCTACCCCACAGTGGTGCGACCGGCGCAGTACGCGATGGCCTGGCGCACCGAGGGAGACGGGGAGGACCTCGCTAAGCGTCGACCACGAGATCCCCGAGCAGCGTCCGCGCTCGCCGCGGGTCGCTCACGGCTAGCACCACGCCACCCTTCCCGTGGGAGATCCCCGTCGAGAGGATCAGTTCGACATTCACCCCGGCGGTTGCGAGCTTACGGGCGGCCTTCCCCATCGCACCGGGCTCGTCGGCCAGGGCGACCCTGATGACCTCGACTTCCTTCGCCTCGATCCCAGCCGCGCGGAGCGCGCCGCGAGCGCCTGCCTCGTCGCTGACCAGAAGGCCAATCAGGCCAGCTCCGTCGCCCGTCAAGCCCGCGAGGGCGCTGATGTTGACGCCGGCTGTGCCCATCGCCTCACCGATCCGTGCGAGCTCGCCCGGCCGGTCCTCGGTCGCTACCACAAATGCCTTCATAGGGACACCCTTCCTCCGTCCCGGGGCACCGATCGACGATTGACCCGGCGACCGCGGGTCGGAGCCACATCGTACGCCCGTGCGGGGGGAAGCGATGAGCTGTCTCAGGCATCGCAGGTCGACGATCGCGCCAGCCCCTCCGCTGCGCCCGCCATCGACGCCCGACGGTCGCCGTACGTAACCCGAGAGCCCTCGACATCATGGCTGATTCGTGCCGGACCGATTGATCGGGTCTGTCCGGGAAACGGGACACCAAAGGAGTCCTCTCCACCATCGCCTGGCGGCGCAGTACCGTGACCCTGTCCGACTCGCCCACGGAGTTCGGCGAGCCGCCGCACGAATGGAGGCGTCCCCATGCTCTCGTCCGCTCGGTGCCAGACGGCCCTACCTGCGGCCGATCTCGATCGCGCCCGCCGCTTCTACGAGGAGGCGCTCGGCTTCATCCCTATCGACGTCCAGCCGAGTGGCGTCCGCTACGAAGCAGCCGGGGGCAGCCGCTTCTTCGTCTTTCCGAGCTCGGGGCGAGCGTCGGGAAGCCACACCCAGATCGGGTTCCAGGTGGACGACATCACGGCCGAGGTCGCCGAGCTTCGCTCCCGCGGCGTCGTGTTCGAAACCTTCGACATGCCTGCGTTCGACCCCAAGACGATGATCGCGACGTTCCCGGGTACCCGCTCCGCCTGGTTCAAGGACACCGAGGGCAACCTCATCGGGATCGTCGAAATCTCGGCCTGACGTCGGAGCCCGCACGCACTAATGGTCGTGCTCGATTCGGCCAGGCTCCGAGCCCTTCGGCGGGAGCCCGTCGGCCGCATGCGCGCTGATTGCCCCGGCCCTTGTCGGGTCTGGTTTCTGGGACAGAATCTCTGCCTGTATCTATTGAGCACCGGAGCGCGCAGACTCCGTGGATCGGGGAGAGGCACGGGAGCCGGCGCGTTCCCACCCGCGCGGCGTCTCCATACGGTCGCCTAGACCGTCGCGCAGGGCCAATGGCGAGTCCCACCCCCCGTGACCGGGCACGCACGTGCCCACGGAGGTTCCCTTGGCGTTGAGTGCTGTAGTGTTCCCAATCCTGCCCGGAAAGACTGACGAGTGGCGCGATTTCGTCGGTCAGCTCGCCGGTGCGCGGCACGCGGAGTACACCGAGTCGCGCGGGCGAGCCGGTGTCCAGGAGCGCGCATTCCTCCAGCCGACCCCGATGGGCGATCTGGTTATCGTGACGCTTGAAGGCGACGATCCAGAGCGGTCGTTCGGCCAGATGATGAGCGCCACGAACGCGTTCACGATCTGGTTCCTCGAGCGGGTCAAAGCGATCCACGGCCTCGACCTGGCCGCGCCGATGCCGGCTGGTTCGCCGTCCAAGCTTGTCCTGGATTCGAACCGGGTGCCAGTGCTGGCGAAGTAGCCGGAGACCGCGGTTCCGGTGTGGACCGAGAGGCCGCTCGCTTCGGCGGGCGGCCTCGGCCGTCCGGCCAGGAACGACCACGCCGTGCGTTTTGGCGTCGAATGCGAGCGAGCCGCAGAAGCCGTTCGTCCGCCTCCGTCATTCGCGTGACACGAGTCGATTGCCCCCGGCTCCTTCGCCTCGTACTCGCAGCGCTGGATGGAGAGCGGGATGCTTACCCGCCCCTGGCCATTTGCGGTTGGCCTGTTTGACGCGCATGCTGGAGCCTCGATGGTTGATACCAATCAACGCCAGCGGCTTCTGATCGTCGACGACCATGAAGTCGTTCGGCAAGGGCTCATCGCCTACCTCGATCGCCATGGGCAGTTCGAGGTAGTCGCCGAAGCCGGCACGTGCGCAGAGGCCATCTCACAAGCGCGCAAGTACGTCCCCGATCTCGTCCTGATGGATATCCGATTGCCCGACGCAACGGGGATCGAGGCTTGCAGAATGCTGCGCGACGAGTTCCCGGCAATGGCGGTCGTCTTCCTCACGAGCTCACCCGACGAGGTAGACGTCCTCGCCGCCGTCGTTGCCGGGGCGCGTGGTTATGTGCTCAAGCAGACCCGCTCGGCGGAGCTCATTCGCACACTCGAGGCTGTCGGACGCGGCGAGTCGTTGTTCGATCCGATGGTCACCGGCATGGTCCTCGAACGCATACGCCGCATCGCGAACAACACCGACACCGAAGGCGCCAACGATCTAACGGCGCGCGAGCGAGAGATCCTGCCGCTCCTCGCGGAGGGGCAGACCAACAAGGAGATCGCTGCGGCGCTCTTCCTGTCAGACAAGACGATCAAGAACTATGTCAGCTCCATCCTGGACAAGTTGAGCCTCGACAGACGGGCGCAAGTTGCGGGCTTCGTAGCGCAGCATGATCTGGGGCGGCCGGAGCGGTAAGCCGACACGAACTGCGGCGGTCTCATCGTGTGGGCCCGCTGTAATCGTCGGCCCAGGCCAATCCGTGAGGCGAGGCCATCGCCACCCGAGCCCTTACCGCTCGACCCGAGGCCACAGTTGCCTCAATCCGAGGCTTCCCGCCCGATGGGTCAGCGTCACCGAGCTAGCCACTTCGACGATGCGGACATCGTGGTAACTCAATGGCCATGACGAGAGGGCTTGAGGACCGAGACAAAGATCGAGCCAGTGACCGCGCGCGATAATCTCCTGGCGGAGCAGCGCCCGCGCGAACTCCATCAACCTCGTGGACTCGTGCGGCCATCAAGTCGACAGCCGGGAGTGAGCCGAACGTGAAAAATCCGTCCGTAGCAATAGTCGGCTTCGGGGCTGTGGGCCATGGAATACGGCAGTTGTTCCCCGATGCCGTCACCTACGATCCCCCGCAGTCGATCGGGAGTCGCGCGGAGGTCAACGCCTGCCAGTTCGCGATGATTGCAGTACCCACGCCTGCGCGGCCCGACGGCTCGGCGGACGTGTCGATAGTCGAGGAGGCCGTCGGCTGGATCGAATGCGAGCACATCGTGCTGCGCTCCACCGTCCCGGTCGGGACAACCGATCGACTTCGCCGCGAGACCGGCAAGTCCATCGTCTTCCAGCCGGAGTATGGACCGGCGGCTACTCCAGATCACCCCTTCAAAGACCTGCGCAACATCCACTGGGTAATTCTGGGAGGCGAGCGGATCGACACAATTCCGGTCGCAGACCTTTACAAGACCGTGTTCAACTCTGAAATCCACGTCCATCAAACCGACGCTCGGACAGCCGAGCTCACCAAGTACATGGAGAACTGCTTCCTCGCGCTGAAGGTCACTTTCTGCAACGAGTTCTACGATCTGGCAGGTGTCTTGGGGGTCGACTACAACGAGCTGCGCGAGCTGTGGCTGCTCGATCCGCGGGTGGGACGCAGCCACACGTTCGTCTACCCTTCGGATCGAGGTTTTGGCGGGGCGTGTCTGCCGAAGGATCTCCAGGCCATGGTCAATTCCGCCCGTGGCGCCGGATACGAGCCGACTCTGTTGGAGGAGGTCCTCGCGACGAACCGGCGGATCCGGGAGGCACAGTGACCGAACGAGGCCCGGAATCAGGTCGACGCATGAGCCGCCGAAGTTCGTCCGGGGGCCCTGTAAGCCCGACCGTGCGAGTCCTCCACTGCACGCTCGATTACGCTCCTCGCGCGGCCGGCGGCGCCGAGCACCAGGCCCAGCTCCTCGCCGAGGAGCTCAGCCGAAGAGGCCACGCCGTACAGGTGGTCTGCCCCCGCCAGGGCCCCGAGGGGTCCGGCTCCGTGGGAGGTATCACCGTTTCTCGACTGTGGCACATCAATCGTCGGCCCTTCCAAACGATAGCTGCCTGCACATCGCTAGCCTGGTTCCTGCTGCGCCACGCCGGCTCGTTCGACTTGGTGCACGTCCACTTGGCCGACGCACGGGCCGACGTTGCGGCCCTGGTCTGCCGATTGCGGCGCAGACCTCTCTACGTCAAGGTCGGAGCCGGTGGCCCGCATGGCGAGATCGGACAGCAGAGCATGATTTCGCGAATGACCCACCATTACGGCCTCCGTCACGCGGTCTGCGTACAGGCCATCTCCGATGAGATCGAGGCTCAACTAGCCGGGCTCCGCCTGAACCCGGAAAGGATCGCCGCTATCCCGAATGGCTTCGATCCGGCGGTCTTCCGTCCCGCGTCCGATTCGGAGCGGACGACCCTCCGTCGAACGCTGGGCTGGCCGGAGGATCGCCCGATCGTGCTGTTCGTCGGGCGCTTCGCACGCTCAAAGGGCCTCGCCGATCTCCTTGCGGCCTGGCCCCGCGTCGCAGCCAGGTTCGACGCGGACTGCGTCCTCTGCGGGTTCGTGCCCTACAACGATCCGTACCCAATCCCAGAGGGCATCGAGCGCGTCACAGTCCGTGGCTGGACCAGCCATCCCGAGTTGCTGTATCGAGCGGCGGACATCTTCGTGCAGCCTTCTCATGTCGAAGGGATGTCGAACGCCCTGCTGGAGGCGATGGCTTGCGGCCTGCCGGCCGTCGCCACGACAGTCGGGGCCGCGCCGCAGATGGTGGACGACGGGGTCGATGGACTGCTGGTGCCACCCGGCGACCCGGACGCGCTGGCGAACGCTTTGGCGCGTCTTCTCGGAAGCCCAGACCTCAGACACGCGATGGGGGCTCAGGCCAGCGACCACGTTCACAGCCGATACTCGATGCCTCGCGTAGTCGACCAGATAGAAGCCAGGTATGCCGTCGTCACCTCACACTGACTTGGCGCGCGGCGGGCAAGTGCCGCTGGATACCCACGCGCAAGGCCGCTCTCTCCGATGACTTCTCGGACCGTCCTGTGGGTGAGACTGCGAGCGTCGCAACCATGACCGACCGAAAGGTTGCGATCCACAAGGGAAGTGGAGCCGCCTCAGGGATTCGAACCCTGGACCTGTGGTTTACGAAACCACTGCTCTACCACTGAGCTAAGGCGGCCAGAAGCGCGGTGGCAGCCTACGAACAACTGCTCTACCGCTGCGCAATGTCGGCGCGAGCGGGATGGTATCACGCAGCGGGCCCGGGACGGCCGACGCTGTGAAGTGGGCGACGCCTGCGGCGACCACGCGATCGGTATCCGCGACGCCTGCACTGCCCTACAGTGTGGGCGTCGCACCGCCATGGAGCGGGCACATGGAGGGACACATGCACACCGAGTTTCTCCCCAAGCTTCTCCCGACCATGATCGACGAGGGACAGGGACCCGGCGTCCAGTTCCGCACCGACGGCGAGCTGGTTCCGGCGCTCACGATGGAGCTGGACGGCTCGATGTCGGTCTACTTCGAGCACCACATCCTGCTCTGGAAGACGCCGTCGGTGGACGTCGGGATCCACCAGATGAAGGGTGCTTTCAAGCGCGCCGTGGCCGGAATGCCGATCTTCATGACCGAGACGAAGGGGGCAGGCCAGATCGCCTTCAGCCGCGACGGCGTTGGGCATGTCTTCCATCTGCCGCTGGCCCCCGGCCAGACGATCGAGGTTCGCGAGCACCAGTTCCTCGCGGCGACCGCGAACGTGGACTACAGCTTCCGCCGGATGCGCGGCGTGGCCAACATGCTGTTTGGCGGCACCGGCTTCTTCATCGACACCTTCACCGGCGGCCAGAGCGGCGGCACCATCTGGCTGCACGGCTTTGGCAACGTCTTCGAGAAGGTCTTGGGACCCGGCGAGGTATTCGACGTAGAGCCGGGCGGCTGGGTTTACAAGGACCCGGGCGTCGGCATGGAGATCAAGGTGGTCGGGCTGCGGATGGGCATCCTGGGCGGATCGGGCAATCTGGTCTTCAACCGCTTTACCGGCCCGGGCCGTATCGGCATCCAGAGCATGTATCTCCACATGCCCACGGACGACTAGCGCTATTGGTTCGTGAGAATCGGACGGCCGCCGGGGAACCGGCGGCCGTTCAGGTGTGGGAGCGGGAATCGCCCGGCGGCTTCCGGCCGCCCGGCTTCAGATCAGGCGACTGCGGATTCGTTGCGAGAGGCCGCAGCCTCAGCCTGGAGAACTGCAAGGTCGATCGAGATCTTGATCTCGTCGCCGACCAGGAAGCCGCCACTCTCGAGCGCGACGTTCCACGCCAGGCCCCAGGCCTTACGGCTGATCCTGGTCGTGGCATTGAAGGCGGCCCTGCGCCCGCCCTGCAGATTGGCAACGACGCCGCCGATCTCGGCTTCGAGCGCCACAGCCCGCGTGACGCCGCGGATCGTCAGGTCGCCGTCGATCTTGTAGCCGGAATCAGTGGGCGCGATCGACGTGCTCCGGAAGGTCAGCTCCGGGTAGCCGCCCGCGTCGAAGAAGTCCGCGCTGCGCAGGTGCGCATCGCGAGCCTCCATGCCCGTGTCGATGCTCGATGCATCAATATGCACGACGACGGAAGACTGCTCCGGGTCCTCCTCGTCGAAGTCGACTTCGACCTCGAAGGTGCGGAACTGGCCGCGGACGGTCGTAACCATCATGTGTTTGACGGCGAACTCGATCTGCGAATGGGCCGGGTCCAGGGTCCAGGTGCTCATGTTTCGATCCTGTAGTCGGTGCTCTCGGACCCTAAACCGGATCCTTTACTAAGCAACTATCTGCTATAGTAGTTGCATGAGCAAGGACTTGCAAGTGCCCAACATGAATCAACTTCAGACCGCCCCGACCCTGCCGGCCGCCATGGCGGCGCCGGCGTCCGCGGCTGTGGATCCCGTACCGGAGATCGACGCACTGGAGCATCGCGCCTGGCGGGCGTTTCTGACTCGGCACGCGCGCGTGGCCCGACAGCTCGAAGCGGATCTTCTGGCTCGAAGCGATTTGCCCCTGGCTGAGTTCGACGTCCTCTTCCAGCTTGGCGAGGCGGACGGCGGGCGGCTCCGCATGAACGAGCTCGCGGACCGGGTCTTGCTGAGCCGCGCCGGCATCACACGCCTCGTGGACCGGTTGGTTGCGGACGGGCTCGTCGGCCGTGCGAAATGCGCCTCCGACGCGAGAGGAGCATTCGCGGTCCTGACCGACCAAGGGCGGTTGCGCCTTCAGGCAGCGCGACCGGGGCACTTCGACGCGGTACGACGCTACTTCCTCAAATCGTTCACAAGAGCCGAGCTGGAGACCCTCGCCGAGCTCATGGAGCGAACCGCCGCGATCGATTGAGGTTCGCCCGCTGAGCGCGCCCGACGCCCGGTCTGGTGGTCGCGGCCGGATCCAACCGTCCCGTTCGGTGAGCCGTCGCGGGCCGGGGCGCTATCGTTCGCCCATGCCAGACAAGAGCGAGGTCGTCGAGGTCGCGGGCCGACAGGTCGCCATCTCGAACCCGGACAAGATCTTCTTCGCCGGTCCGGGCTACACCAAACGCGACCTGGTCGCCTACTATCTGGCCGTGGCCGACGGGGCGCTGCGCGGCGCAGGCGGCCGGCCGATGGCCATGAAGCGCTTCGTCAACGGCGCCGCTGGCGAGTACTTCTTTCAGAAGCGAGCTCCCGACTCACGTCCTGAATGGCTTCGGACCGTCGAATTGTCATTTCCGTCCGGCCGGACGGCGAACGAGGTCGTGCTCGACGATGCGGCCGGGCTCGCATGGGTGGCCAATCTCGGCTGCATCGACTTGAATCCGCACCCGATCCGGGCCGACGACCTCGACCACCCCGACGAGCTGCGCGTGGACCTCGATCCCATGCCGGGCGTGGCCTGGGACGACATTCGCCGGGTGGCGATCGTCGCCCGCGAGGTTCTTACGGATCAGGGGCTCGTCGGCTGGCCCAAGACCTCCGGCTCGCGCGGGATCCACATCAACGTCCGCGTCGAGCGCCGCTGGACGTTCGACGAGGTCCGGCGGGCGGCCCTGGCGCTGGCCCGGGAAGTCGAGCGTCGCGCCCCTTCGATCGCGACGAGCAAGTGGTGGAAGGAGGAGCGCCACGGCGTCTTCCTCGACTACAACCAGAACGCCAAGGATCGAACGGTTGCCTCGGCCTATTCCGTCCGGCCCGTGCCCGACGCGCGGGTTTCGGCGCCGGTGACCTGGGACGAGCTACCGGAGTGCGAGCTCGGCGACTTCACACTGGCCACTGTTCCAGGGCGGTTTCGCCGCGTTGGCGACCCGGGCGTCGGGATCGACGAGGCCGTCTGCTCGCTCGACGCGCTGCTGGAACTGTCGGCGCGGCAGGAGCGCGAAGGCCAAGGCGATGCACCGTGGCCGCCACACTACGCCAAGGCGGCCGGCGAACCGGCACGGGTGATGCCGTCGCGAGCCCGAAAGGTCGACGCCGACGGAGGCGCCGGCACCACCACGCCCGCCGCCACGGGGCGCCGCGTATCCACCAAGCCTTTGATCGAGATCGCCCGAGCGGAGACCAGGGATGAGGCGATGGTCGGGTTGGAGCGGTGGAAGTCGCGCCACGCCGCCGTCGCCGGCTACCTCGAACCGCTCGACGTCCTGGTCGACGGCATGCGCGGCCGATACAAGCTCTGGTACCGGATCCGCGTCAACCTGGAGCACGTGCCGGTGGAGAAGCGGCCGGCTCAGGAGCCGCTCGAAGTCGACTACGACCCCTGGGCCGGCTACGAGTGGCCCGACGGATCGGGGCAGCTGGTTCGCGCGCCCCGAAAGAAGCGGACGACAGCCTGACCCGTCTCCTATCGGCCGAAGATGGCCGCCAGCTCGTACGGTGCCGTCGACTCGAGCTGGTCGTAGCGGCAGTCGGACGGGCGCTTGTCGGGGCGCCAGCGCAGGAAGGTCGTGGCGTGTCGGAAGCGATCGCCCTGGAGGTGATCGTAGGCGACCTCGCAAACACGCTCGGCCCGGAGCGGCTCCCAGGAGAGGTCGCGGTCTCGGTTCCACCGGCTCGTCGCGCCGGGCATGCGCTGGCCGGAGGCTCGGGCCGCTTCCTCCCACTCGGCCCACTCGGCCCACGGGTGGCCTTCGAGCGCTCTCTCGCGTAGCGGGGCCAGCTCTTCTACGAGCTGGCGGCGTTTATCGGCAGTGAAGCTGGCGGTGATCCCGACGTGGTTCAATCGGCCGGAGTCGTCGAAGAGTCCGAGCAGGAGGGAGCCGACCAGCGTTCCCGGTCCGTTCTTGTGCCATCGAAAGCCCGCGACTACGCAGTCTGCGGTGCGGGCGTGCTTGATCTTGGCCCAGCCACGCTTGCCCGGCATGTATGAGTCCGCGGTGCGCTTGGCGACCACGCCGTCCAGGCCGGCACCCTCGAACCTGTTGAACCAGTCGGCTGCGACCGACGGATCGGCTGTGGCTGGCGTCAGATGGACCGGCGGTTTCGCGCCTGAGAGCACGCCCTCCAGCAGCGAGCGCCGCTCCCCCTCGGGAGTGGCTCGGAGATCGCGATCGCCGAGAGCAAGCAAGTCCCAGGCCACGTAGCTGGCGGGCGTCTGCGCTGCCAGCAGCTTCACCCGCGACGCAGCCGGGTGGATGCGCAGCAGCAGCGATTCGAAGTCGAGGCCGCGCGGTCCGGCGATCACGACCTCCCCGTCGAGGACGCATCGCTCCGGCAGCGCAGCCTTGAGCGCGGGCGGCAGCTCAGGGAAGTAACGGTCGAGCGGCTTGAGGTCACGGCTCTGGATGTACGTTTCGTCCCCGTCGCGGAAGACGAGAGCCCGGAAGCCGTCCCACTTCGGCTCGTAAAGCCAGCCTTCGCCGGTCGGGATCGAGTCGGTCAACTTGGCGAGCATCGGCTCGATCGGCGGCTGAAACGGCAGTTCCATGGGGCGACTATACCGCCCGGGCGGCGGCAAGCCACCCGATCGGCCGTTGAGGCGGAACGGCCGGCACGGTCCGTGACGACAAACGGCCCTATGCCGCGGAGCGGGGAATCCGGCAGTCTCCGAGAGCCCGAGTCCAGGCAGGGGTGAACGCAGCCAGGTGGAATGACGATGGCCAAGGCAGAGACGGCGACCGGCGAGTACAACTTCGAGGTCGTTGGCATCGCGCGAGTCGAGGGCGAGGGCACGCTCAAGCTGCGCATAACCGACGGCGAGGTCCGCGAGGCCAGGCTGTCCATCTTCGAGGCGCCACGCTATTTCGAGAAGCTGGTCGTCGGTCGGACGCCGAACGAAGTCGTGGACATCGTCACGCGGATCTGCGGCATCTGCCCCGTCGCCTACCAGATGAGCGCGTCGATGGCCTTCGAGCATCTCTTCGAGGTCGAGATCGACCCGCAGGTGCGAGCGCTGCGGAAGCTCTTCTACTGGGCCGAATGGATCGAGAGCCACGCCCTTCACGTCTACATGCTCCACGCCCCGGACTTCCTCGGCTACGAGAGCGCGATTGCGATGGCTCGCGACCATAAGCCGGTTGTCGAGCAGGCACTTCGCCTCAAGCGGACCGGCAACGAGATCATGAAGCTCATCGGCGGCCGGGCCATCCATCCGGTCTCTATGCGCGTCGGCGGCTTTTCCAGGACACCCACGCGGGCCCAGATCGATGCTCTACGTGCGCCGCTCACGGAGGCGTTGGCTCTGTCCCAGGCCACTCTCAAGCTGGTCGCCGCGTTCAAGGCGCCCAAGTTCGAGCGGGACCCGCTCTACGTCGCGATCAAGCATCCGATCGAGTACGGCCTCAACGAGGGCCGGATCGTCTCGAGCGACGGAATCGACGTCCCACTGTGGGGCTGGCGAGAGGCCTTCCGCGAGGAGCACCATGAGGGCACCAACGCCCTCCACGCTCGAACGATCGACGGTCGGACATACATGCTTGGCCCGTCGGCGCGGGTCACCCTGAACGCCGACCAGCTGCATCCCCTGGCGCAGGAAGCCCTCAGGGCCAGCGGCCTGGCCAGGCAGATCGCCCGCAACCCGTACTGGGCGATCGCGGCCCGATCGGTGGAGCTGATCCACGCTTCGGCGTGCGCTCTCGATATCGTCAACTCGTACGAGGAGCCGGCCCGGCCGTTCACGCCTTGGACGCCGCGCTCCGGCGAGACTGGCTGGGGCACCGAGGCGCCGCGCGGCATCTGCTGGCATCACTACGATGTGGACGACAACGGGCGAGTCACCGCGGCCCAGATCATCGCCCCGACGGGCCAGAACCAGGGCATGATCGAGCAGGACCTGACCGAGTTTGCGCCTCAGGTTCTGCCGCTTTCGCACTCCGAGGCCACGGTGCGTCTGGAGCAGCTGATCCGCTCCTACGACCCCTGCATCAGCTGCGCTACCCACTTCCTAAAGCTCGAGGTCGAACGCGGCTGACACTTGTAGGCGGACGGCGATGCGTGGTCAGGTGCGGTCGGCTCTGCGGTCCCGCCGGCCTGGGGCAGGCCTCGCTGCGGACGCCTCGGCCGATCTGGCGCTCCCGGAGGCGGCCGAGTGACAGCGGCTCCCATCGCAGCCGAGACTGCGATCATCGTCCGCGTCCGGCTGCCGGAAGCTCTCGAAGCCCTGCGGCTCGGTGAGGTTCCAAACCCCGCTCGTGGGCTGCCGGCTCACGTCACGCTTCTCTATCCGTTCGCCCGGCCGGCCGCATTGGACGGCCAGCTAAGATCGGCCGTGGCCCGCGTTGTCGAGCCCCACCGCGCCTTCGCTTACCGGCTGAGTGGCCCCGCCCGCCGGCCCGAGGTCCTGTTCGCGTCAGTCGAGCCTGAAGGCCCGTTCCGATCGATCTATCGCGACCTCGCTGCTGCCTTTCCGGGCTTCCCGATCTACGGCGGCGGCCTGGAATTCGAACCCCACGTGACGATTGCCGAGGGGGCGCCGGCCGGATTGGCCCGGCTCGAAGCCAGCCCGGCCTGGGCATCCATGCCGGCAACGGGCGCGGCCGGCTCGGTGGAGTTGATCGCTCTCGAGGACGAGCGCTGGGCCACGAAATGGCGTTTCCCGCTCCGGCCCGCGGTTCGAGTGCTCGTGTGCGGGGAGCGGCTGCGGGGCGACGACGGAGCCGCCGAACGCGCGATCGGGGTCTTGGACGCCGAAACGCGATCACTCGTCGAGGTCGTGGAGGTCGGCCAGCTGTCGGTTGAAGCGCTGCTTGACGTACCCGGGGACGTGGCAGTGGTCGTCGTCGACGCCGCGGTTGGGGTGTTCGCGGGCGGGGTGGTCACGCTCCCGATCGAGGTGGTCGCCGGCGCGCAAGGTGCCATGCCGGCATCGTCGCACGCACTGCCTCCCGACCAGGTCGTCGGACTCGCGGCGGAGATTCGGGGTGCTCCGCTGCGCGGCAGCTTCGTGGGGATCGGCGCCGCGGACTTTGACTTTGGGGAGCGGCTGTCGCCGGCGGTCGAGGCCGGCCTGCCGGCCTTCGCCGCGGCCATCGCAGCCGAGATCCGGAGGCTCGCCGGGGACTGACGCTGACGAGCGGCGGAGCCCTTCGCGGCGCGATACCCTGCCCCGATGGCCCTGCTCCTGCTGAAACTGCTGCTCACCCCGATCCTGATCGGCGGCGCGAGCCTCGCGGCCCGCCGCTGGGGGCCTTCGGTCGGTGGCTGGATCGTGGCGTTGCCGCTCACGTCTGGCCCGATCGCCCTGTACCTGGCCCTGGATCGCGGGACTGCGTTCGCGGCCGGCACGGCGGAGGGGTCGATCGGGGGGTTGTTGGGGGACGCGACGTTCGCTCTCGCATATGGCTGGCTGGCCACCCGATTCGGTTGGCGCGGGTCGGTCCTCGGGGGCTTCGCCGCATTCGCTCTCACGGCCATCGCGGTGCAGCCGCTCGTCACGGGGCCGGCGATCGTGCTGTTCGCGATCGTGGCCGCGGCGATGGCTGCCTGCCTGCGGCTCGCTCCGCCCGCGACCGCCACCGCCGGGGCGGTTTCGCTTCCCGCCTGGGATATCCCGGCCAGGATGATCGTGGGGACTGTGATCGTCTTGGCCGTCACGGAGGCCGCGACGGTGCTCGGTCCGCAGCTGAGCGGGATCCTCGCCGCCTTTCCCGTCTACGTCACGATCCTGGCCGTTTTTGCCCACCGGCTCGAAGGCCCCGAACAGGCGAAGAGCGTCGCGCGCGGACTCCAGATCGGTCTGTTCGGCACGATAGTGTTCTTCTTGGTAGTCACGGGGACGATCGACCGGCTCGGCATCGCCGTCGCCTTCGGCACAGGACTGATCGCCGCGATTGCGGTCCAAATGGTCTCGCTGCGCGTGGTTCGCCGGCCCGTTCCTACGACAATTAGCGCCCCGTAGCCGCCGAGCGTTGCCACGGTTGCTCAGCCTCGTGGACGAAGCGCATTTGACACGACATGCATACTGGTACGCATGTCTGACCACTTGGCATTGGCGGCGTCCCGCGCGACTCGCGAGGTCATCCTGGGAGCGGCCCGGCGCCAGGTCGGCCTCAATCCGGCGGGACTCTCGATCCAGGCCATCGCCGCTGAGGCGGGCGTCTCGCGCCAGACCGTCCACCACTACTTCGGCGGCCTGCGGGGGCTGAGATCCGCATTAGCGGCCGAGGGTATCGACGTCGCCGCCGCCTGGGACGAGCCGACTCGGGACCGACTCATCGGCGCCGCGGTGCGGCTGTTCTCTCGCCCGGGAGCCGGGCCGATCTCGATCGAGGCGATCGCCGCCGAAGCGGGAATGACCAAGGGCGCCATCTACCACCACTTCGCCGACAGAGCGGAACTGCTCCGCGCGGTCGCCCGCCGCGTGAGCCCGGTCGACGAGATGCGCGCCCAGATCGAGCCGTCGCTCGATTTGCCTGCGCGCGACGGGCTCATCGCCATCGCCCGCGCCTACTACTCGGCCATGAGGCAGAGGGCCGACCTCGTCCGGAACCTCGGCGCCGGTTCCTCGGAGGATCCAGAGCTCGCCCGGGTTGTGATGTCCGAGATCATCGGCCAGGGGGCGCCGATGATCATCGCCTGGGTCGCGCTCCAGATCCAGAAGGGCAACCTTCGCCCGATCGATCCCGCGTTGCTGATTCAAGCCCTCTTCGGGCCCGTCTTCCTGCTCATCGTTCTCGGACCGACGGTCTTCGACGAGCTCGGCCGGATCGGCATCCATCCGGCGATCGACGATGTCGAGACGTATGTGGATCTGATCCTCAACGGCGCCGCGCAACCCGACCGCAGACCAGGAGGTATCTAGATGGCCGCCGCCCCAACTCTGCCCGGCGCTGCCGCGCCGCTCTCGGTGCCACCGCCGTCAATCGAGGCGGTCGCGCTCCGCAAGGACTTCGGGCCGATACACGCCGTCGACGGCATCGACATGAGCCTCGCGCCTGGGCAAATCTACGGTCTGCTCGGGCCGAACGGATCCGGCAAGACGACGCTCATCCGACTGCTGACCGGTCTCGCTTCGGCGACGAGCGGCACCGTCCGTGTTCTGGGAGTGACGATGCCGTCGCGCGCGAACCTGGCGCGGATTGGCTACATGACCCAGTCCGACGGCATCTATCCCGAGCTTTCGGTCTGGGAGAATCTGTCGTTCTTTGCGGCGCTATACGGGCAGACGGACCGCGTCGATCTCGTGAGAACCCTCCGGCTCGTGGAGCTCGACACGCGTCTGGGCACGCCGGCGCTGCAGCTTTCCGGCGGCATGCGGCGGCGCCTCTCGATGGCGTGCGCGCTGGCTCATCACCCGCAGGTCATCTTCCTCGACGAGCCCACGGTCGGTGTGGACCCGGCGCTGAGAGTGCAGTTCTGGGACCACTTCCATCGGCTCGCCGCGAACGGAGCCACGCTCCTCGTCTCGAGCCACGTCATGGACGAGGCCAATCGCTGCGACGTCCTGCTCTTCATCAGGGACGGACACGTGCTGGCCCAGGGGACGCCGGGAGACCTGCGGAGGCGGGCAGGAACGGACAACCTCGAAACCGCATTCCTCAGCTTCGCCACGCAGTCGGCCGGTACGGTTTCGGGTGGGCCCGGTGCGGCGTCTGCCGCGACCACGGATTCGGGCTCGTCGGAGGGCGCCCGATGAACCCGCTCCGCGTTCTCGCCGTCTTCCGCCGCATCGTCGCGCAATTCCGCCGCGACCCCCGATCGCTGGCGCTCCTGTACGTAGCGCCCCTGGCGATCATCGCCCTGCTCGGCTGGGTCTTGAGCAGCCAGAGCGCCACCTCGGCCCGCGTCGCGGTGCTCGATGAATCCGGCAGCTCGATCGGTGCAGCCATCGTGACCAAGCTCGAATCCGCCCTCGACGGCCAGCCTGGGATCGTCCTCGTCCGATCGGTCGGCGACGACTCGACCGCCCGGCAGATGCTCAAGGACAACAAGCTCGACGTCGTCGTTGTTCTCGACGGCGACTTCAGCACCGGGAACCGCAAGATCGAGCTGCTCACGCTCGGGCTCAATCCCACGGGCGAGGCCGCGGCCCTGCCCGCCATCCAGAAGGCCTTGCTCAATGTCGTGGCCGTGAGTGCCGGCGCCGCCCTCCCGACCATCGAGCGCGCCACGGTTTACGGCTCGCCCGACGCGACCCAGCTCGACTCGCTCGCACCCGTGGTCGTCGGCTTCTTCGCCTACTTCTTCGTGTTCATCCTGACCGGCATCAGCTTCCTCCGCGAGCGGATCGGCGGCACGCTCGAAAGGCTGCTGGCGACCCCGGTCAGTCGAGCCGAGATCGTCGTCGGCTACAGCCTCGGCTTCGGCTTCTTCGCCACCGTCCAGGTCGCCCTGGTGCTCGCCTTTGTCCTGGGTCGCCTGGAGATCCCGGCGCTCGGGCCCGTCCCGGCGTTCGCGATTGGCCTCGGCGTCCGAACCATCGGCAACCCGCTGATCGCGTACCTGCTGGTGCTCGTGCTCGGGCTGGGCGCGGTGTCGCTGGGGATCTTCCTGTCGACGTTCGCCCGGACGGAGCTCCAGATCCTGCAGTTCATCCCGATCGTGATCGTGCCGCAGGGTCTTCTCGGCGGGTTCTTCTGGCCCATCGACCAGCTTCCGAGCCTGCTCCAGCCGGTCGCGCGGATCCTGCCGGTCACCTATGCCATCGACGGGTTACGGCAGGTGATGATCGCCGGCGCGGACCTTTCGTCGCCGAACGTGCTCCTCGATCTGGGCGTTCTGGTCGGGATAGCCGCTGTCTTCGTGGCGCTGGCGGCGGCCACGATCCGGCGGGAGGTGGCGTAAGCGGGGTGGCCGGCGGGCACGGCGGCCCGTGGTCGCCGCGAACCGAGCCTTGGCGCCGCGTCCGGCCTGGCAGGCTGGGTGCGCCGAAGAGATCCGGCCTTGAGCGGGGGAGCCGGCCTAGACCGGGATACGTGACCTGGCGCTCCTGAGACGGGAGCGGAGGCCGTGGCGACGCGGCCCCGCTATGACAAGCGCAGTCGTCCACGCAACCAGTGAGATCATGGCGATGAAGTACACCGGCCAGTAGCTGCCAATTCGGTCGTACATAATCCCGCCCGCATTCATGGCGATGATCCCGCCGGCCGGGTACGCCACCGCCGTGATCCCGAAGACGGCGCCGAAGTTGTGCCCGCCGAACACGTCGGAGAAGGCGGCGGACCGTATCGCAATCGTCGCCCCGATGCCAAAGCCGTAGATCGCGTTTCCGGCAACCGCGAGGGCGAGGAAGGAGCCGCTGGCGGCGAAGATTCCGGTGGCGCCGATCGCGATCAGCCCTGCACACAGAAGGCCGACATAGCGCCGCCCGAAACGGTCCGAGAGTCCGCCGCCGACTATTTGCCCGGCAACGTAGGCGTAGCACTGCAGGGCCAGTAGCGTGGCCGCGAAGCCGGCATCGATCCCCTGATTCACGGCATGGCGCGCCGAAGTCTGGAAGATGCCCTCATCGATGCAGCCGATGCCGACCGCGCCAACGAGAAGTATCAGGAACCGGCGCGTCCGAACGGTGCGGCGGAGGGCGTCGGGCCGGGAACGGCTGCCCGGCGGAAGGGGCTCCTGCGAAGCGGCGATCGCGCCCGGGGCCGACGTCTCGTGGAGGACCGCTCCCGGCGCCCCGCTTCCGGAGGTGGATTTGGCGTTCTTAACACCCTTGCCGCCGCCGGGCACGAGCACTTCCGAGCCGGTCGTCATAACCCACACGAATGGGATTGCCACCAGCGAGAGAACGGCGAAGAAGCCTGCCGTGGCGCGCCAGCCGATGTCTGGTATGGCGGTCGCGGCGATCGGCAATGCCAGAGCGACGCCGATGCCCGGACCCGCGTACGCGATGCCGAGCGCCAGCCCCGCCACGCCCGCATACCGGCGGGCCATCGCGGTGGTCGTTCCTACGAATACCAGTTGTACGCCGATGGCCAGCAGCGCCCCGTAGGCCGCGATGAGGAACGCCACGTCCGAAGCCGCGGACGCCACCAGCCAGCCGGCCGCAAGGCAGATGGCGCCGGCAAAGAGCAGAAACCGGTCGGCAAAGACGTCGAATGCGCGGCCGAGAAGCGGGGAACAGAGCGCAGATACGAGCAGGAACATCGTCCACGGCATCTGGCCCACTTCCCGCGAGGTATGGAACGCAGCCTCGAATTGCGGCGCCAGCAGCGGGTAGCAGTAGAGCGGCGCGTATGCGACGGCTCCAACCACGAACGCGCCGAAGACCGGAACGGTTCGACGCAATCCGACGCGGGAGATCGAAAGGCCGGTCACGCGACCATCGTAGTCGCTGCCGGCGGGCGGCAATGCGCGAAGCCCGGTGGCCCGCCCCGGCCCTTGCTACTCGTCCTTCATGTGGCGGTGCAGCGGCCGGATGAAGCCCACCCAACGGCCGGCCAGCATCCGCCGCAGGAACCAGATCGAGCCCAGCAGGAATGCCAGGGCCGCCACGAGCTGCAGGCTCCGGATGACCCGCTCCAGCAGTTTCGTGTCGTCGACGCTCAAGGCGCCAGTCCCCGACCCGCCCGCCGTCGACGGGGAAGCGGCGGGAATCGGCGCGCTGGCAGCAGCGGACGGGCTCGCCGGCGAGGCGGTCCCACGGACGGGACCCGGCGACTGGCTGATCAGCTGAGCGCTCGCGTTGGTCAGGGTTTCGATATTCGGCAGGAGCAGGCAGGCGTCCGAGCCGCTCGACGCCGGGGCGTTGCAGTTGGGCGGCGGCGGGAAGGCGATGTCGTGGGTGAGCCCGACCGCTGTCCACGTGGAAACCGCGATGACCGCCAGCGGCACTGCCACCCGCGCAAAGTCCCCTCTCGTCTCCACGTCCCGGCCCGACTTGACCCTGTCGATCTTGCCGCTCTCGTCGATCGATATTCGCTCGAGCTCCTCGCCGCCGGTTGCGGCAAGGAAGAGCCACCACAGCGCGTAGGCGCCCGGAACGACGAGCAGCGCGGCCACGCCAGAAGGGCCGGCGCCGAGGCCCTCGCCGACCGCGAGAGCCAGGGCGGCCATGACCATCACTGCCACGAAGTGGAGACGGTGGTTGACCGGCGCGCCACGAACAACCAGCGCATCGAACTCACCCTGGGTCCTGACCTGGGCACGGGCTTCGCGCGTCAGGTCGAACACGGCACGCTTGAGCAAGGCCCTGCGCTGGTCGTCGGGGAGAACCGCACCGCCGCCTCCCGACGAAGCGGCACCGCTCACATCGCCGGAATCTCGCGCGCCAGCCATATCCGCCCTCTGGTCTCGGGCGGCCGCTGCCGACCGACCGGCCGCAGCCGTCAGGCTTCGGTCTTGGCCTCATCCGCCGGCGCTTCAGCCGGCGCCTCGGCCTCGACGACCGGGGCCTCCTCGACCACGTGCGGCGCAGCCACCTTGGCCACGACCTCGTCGAGCTCGGACAGAAGGACCACGCCGGCCGGCAACGCCACGTCACGAAGGTGGATGGCCACGTCGAAGTCCTTGAGCGGCTCGATCGAGAACTCGAGGGCGTCCGGAAGGTTCTCCGGCAGGGCGCGGACACGGACGTGGTCGATGTTGTGCAGAAGCGTTCCGCTGAGTCGCGCCACCGCGTACGACTCGCCGATCGCGTGGAGCGGGATATCGACCGTGACTTCCTCGCCCTTCTTCACTTCGAACAGGTCGACATGAAGCAGCTGGCGGGACCGCGGATCTACCTGAATCCCGTGGACCATGACCCGATGGACATCTTTGCCGTCGATCTTGAGCTCCAGGATCGCGTTGGCATGGCCCGCCCGACGGACTCTGTCGAACTCATGGAAATCGAGCGAGACCGCAATGGAGTCGAGCCCGTGCCCGAATACGACCGCTGGGACGCGGCCGGCCTTGCGCAGGTGCGAAACCGACTTGCCGATCTCGGTTCGGCGGGTGGCGGTGAGAACGGACGGGGATGACACAGAACTGGGAACCTCCCTGCGCGGGTCCATCGAGCGCACTGACCGTTGCGGAGGCGCTTCGGCATAGGAGCCTACCACGGGCCGGGTGGTCACGCGCCGGTTGCCACGCATTCGGGCGTGGTCGGGGCCCTCCGGCGCTCCTCGGCGGCAACCGCGGCGGCGAACGCTCCTCGCCAATACCGGCCGCCCGAAGCCACCGATACCCGCGGACCGAGGGCCACTCCCGCTCGCCCGCGGCATGGGCCGGGGTGTAGGATCGCCGCGTGGCTGCCACGATCCTTGTCGTCGAGGACGAATACGCCGTCGCGAGGGGCATCCAGTACGCCCTCCAGCAGGAGGGTTACCAGGTCGCGGTCTCGCGGTCGGGCGAGGAAGGCCTGGAATTCGCGTTGCGCGAGGGCCCCGACCTCGTGGTCCTCGACGTGCGTCTACCCGGGATCGACGGTTTCGAAGTCCTGCGACGGCTTCGCACGAGCGGCTCCAAGGCGCCCGTCCTGATCCTGACCGCTCGCGACGAGGAGATGGACAAGGTCATAGGCCTCGAGCTCGGCGCCGACGACTACGTCACCAAGCCGTTCGGGCTGCGGGAGCTGATGAGCCGCATCAAGGCTTTGCTGCGGCGGGCCTACGGCGATCTTGCCGATGCCGGCGGTGGGCGCCTGCTCCGCCACGGCGACCTGCTGATCGACCTGGAGCGGCGACGGGTTCAGCGCGGCGATCGCCGCATCGCGCTCACCGCAACGGAATTCGAGATCCTCAGGCACCTCGCCAGCCGGCCCGGGCGGGTCTACTCGCGCCGCGAGTTGCTCGAGCTCATCCGGGACTACGAAGCTCTGGACCAGGACGAGAAGACGATCAACGTCCACGTCAGCCACCTGCGCGAGAAGCTGGAAGACGATCCGTCCAGCCCGCGGTTCGTCTTGACTGTCCGTGGTGCGGGGTACGCCTTCGCGGAGCGCTGAGATGCCTCCCGGCCGAAATCGCAAGAAGCGGGACGCCAGGTCGGGCAAGTCCGGCCGTGCGGCCGCCGCGGGCGCATCGAGAGCTTCGGCCGCCACACCTGCCGAACCAACGCTCCCGATTGGCGCGGCGAGAGCGGGCCGTGGGCTGTCCGTCCCGGTTTCCCGAGCGCTGCCGAGGACCTTCCAGGGTCGCCTCTCGCTGGCTTTCGTCATGGTGTTCGCGCTTGCCGTCGGCATCGTGTCGGTGCTCACGGTTTTCGTCCTGGACAACGACCTTCGCCAGCAGGAGATGACCAACCTCGAGGCACGGGCCAACGCCGTGGCCGCGGTCGTGAGAGTCAATGCCGAGGCCGCCGCCGCACAAGACCCGGCCAACATCACGGTCGTCTCCGCCAGCGGAGCGATCAACCTCAACGTGGTCGCCGCAATCGGCAACCAGGCCACAATGACCAACTACGCCAACAACGTCGCCCAGGCCGACCTCAGGCTCAGGATCGGGCTCAACTCGGAGACGTCCAGCGGAACGGAGTTCATCCCGGCCACGGGGGCATCCACGTTCAGCGCGCCTCTCACCGCCCAGCCCGGGCGGGGCCAGGCCCGCGACTCGATCAGCTACACCTCGGTGTTCACGTTCGTCGACCCAGACGGCGTGAAGCCGACTTGGGAGCTGGAGGTCAGCCTCTCCGCGCCGTATACGACGCGGAGCAGCACGATCATGAGCGTCATCGGATTTCTGTTGATAACCGCGATCGGGGCATTGCTGCTGGCCATCGTCGTCTCGTCGATACTCGCCCGGCGCTTCACGACGCCGCTGCGGCGCCTGACTGAAGCGGCCCAGGCGCTCGCCGAGGGAGACCTGGCGCGCCGCGTACCGGCCGACCGGGCCCGTACCGGCGGAGCCGAGATCACCGAGTTGTCGCGCCAGTTCAACGCCATGGCCGACCAGGTCGAGGAAACGATGGAGGTCATCCGGCGCGACCGCGACGCGGGTCGGGAGTTCCTCGCCGACGTGTCGCATGAGCTGCGGACCCCACTGGCCGCCCTCCGCACCTTCAACGAACTGCTTCAGGAGAAGGCAGGCGACGACGTGGCCGCACGGACGGAGTTCCTCGAATCCAGCGCCCAGCAGATCGAAAGGCTCGACTGGCTTGCGCAGAACCTGCTCGAGCTGTCGAAGCTCGATTCCGGACTCATCCGCCTGGACCTCCGACCGGACGATCTGCGGGCGACGATCCTCTCGGCCGTCGAACAGGCGCAAGTCTCCGCGAAACGCCGCGGCCTGAACCTCACCGCCGAGATGCCGGAGACGCCGCTGGTCACCCGGCACGACCCCCAGCGGCTCGGCCAGGTCCTGACCAACCTCATCGGCAATGCCCTCAAGTTCACAACGCGAGGCGGATCGGTCCGGGTCACGCTCGGCCCCAACGACCGTGGAGCCCGCATCCAGGTCATCGACACCGGCGTCGGCATCGACGCCAACGAACTGACCCATATCTTCGACCGCTTCTACCGCGGCTCACGGGCCAACGAAGCACGCGGCAGCGGCAGCGGGCTCGGGCTGGCGATCGTCCGGTCGGTGGTGGAGATGCACGGCGGCAGGGTCATGGTCGAGAGCCGCGTCGGGTCAGGGTCCACATTCACCGTGACGCTGCCACTCGACCCGCGCACCTCGGCCGACGCAGTCGCCACCGGAGCGGTCCATCCGCTGGGCAGCACCGAGGCCGCATCAGCCGGCCCCGGCCGGACCGCCAAGGGGACGCCCGCAGCCGCGGATCGAGCGCAGACGCCGGGCGCCGCCGGCACCGCCTCGGGCGCCGATGCCACGGTCAAGGCCGGGGGCCGCGTCGACGCCGATTAGCGGGCTCCGATCGGTGGCGGAATCTTCACCGTCCCGCACCTGGTACGTGAACGCGGGCCGCCGCAAGCTTCGGCGGTCGCGCCGCTTGTACCGCACACGTGCATTCAGGCGCGTTTGGGGCTTTGTGCTTAGCATTCCCGCCTGGCCATCCAGCAATCCGGAATCACCACCGTAATGTCCGACCCAAGCTCACCGGAGATCCAGCGGTTCGAGCCCCTGCCCGCGCCACGCCACTACTGGAGCGCGCCATACGAATCTGGGCCGGCCGGCGGCGCGGGCCCCGAAGACACGACCCCCGAACGATGGTTCGAGCCTGGCTTGCCGCCGGCGCCATCCCCCGAACGCCCGCCCACGAACGAGCCGAACGCCGGAATCAGCCGGGGAGTGGTCGCGCTCGTGCTCGCGACGTCGCTGATCGCCGCCCTGGTGGGCGCCGGTGGAACGTACGCCGTGCTGCAGGTGTCGGGCGCGCTGAACCGAGCCACGCCCGCGCCGGCGGCCGGCCCCGTGGTTTCGGTCCAGTCCGAAGAATCGACGATCATCGCGGCGGTGAACCGGGTCGAGCCGGCCGTCGTGCAGATCGTCACTTCCGGCGGGGCGGGCGGTACGGCAGTGGGCTCGGGCGTCATCTACGACTCCGGCGGCTGGATCCTGACCAACAGACACGTGGTCGAGGGCGCGACGAGCCTTCTGGTCCAGCTTCAGGACGGCCGCCAGCTGGCCGGGACCATCTACGGCCTCGATACGCTGACCGATCTGGCGATCGTCAAGATCGACGCCGGTTCCAGTCTGGCGGTGGCGCCGGTCGGCGACTCGTCTTCCCTGCAGGTCGGCCAGCTGGCGATCGCAATCGGCAGCCCGTTGGGACAGCAGTATGCGAACAGCGCCACGAGCGGCATCGTCTCGGCCCTTGGCAGGGACATCTCGATAACGGGGAACGCGGCGGCCGCGACGACCAACCTCCACGGGCTGATCCAGACCGACGCTGCTATAAACCCAGGTGACAGCGGGGGGCCGCTGATCGATGCCACCGGCAAGGTCATCGGCATCGCGACGGCGCAAGCCCAGATCGCGCAGGGCATCGGGTTCGCAATCCCGATCAACGTGGCCAAGCCGATCATGCAACAGGCCCTGGCCGGAGAGAAGCTGTCGCGGCCCTTCATCGGCGTCAGCTACGACGCGATCGACAAGGGCCTGCAACAGCAATACAAGCTGCCCCTGAGCCAGGGCGCGTGGGTCCACAACGAGGACGCGTCCGGCAACTCGATCGAGGCCGTCGTGGCCGGCAGCCCCGGCGCTAACGCCGGCATCAAGACCGGGGACATCATCACCAAGGTCGAGGGCCAGGCGGTCGACTCCACGCACGAGCTCGAGGACCTGCTCGTGCAGTACGCACCCGGCCGAACCGTGAGCCTCGAGGTCTACCGCGGCGGTAGCTACCTGACGCTCATGGTCACGCTCGGGACGCGGCCCGACTCGACGAGCTAGGACGTCCGCGGCGGCGGCCGGCGCGTGATCTCGACTGCGGCGCCGTCGAGCGCGCCGGGCAGCATGACTCGCGGCTTGCGGACCCGGACCACTACCTCGGAGAGTGCCGCCGGCTCGAACGCGGCGAGCAACCGGGCAGCGATCCGTTCCGCGAGCGCCTCGATCAGCCGCACGCTCGGCCCCTCGATCGCGTCGCGGCAGATCCCGAAGACCACGCGATAGTCGATCGTTTGCGACAGGTCGTCCGTAGAGCCGGCCGGGGCGAGGTCCAGGCCCAGCTCGACGTCGACCTCGAACGGCTGGGCGTTGAGGCGCTCCTCGCCCAGGACGCCGTGCCTGCCCTCGAATCGCATGTTGATCAGGACGATCCGATCGCTCACGTCAGCTTGTCCCTGACGATTGCGTCGGCGACGAGCGCCGCCCGAACGTTGGGCCGGACATCGTGGACCCGCACCATGTCGACCCCGGCGGCGATCCCAAGCGCCGTGGTCGCCAGCGTGCCCTCTAGCCGCTCCTCCGGCGGAAGGCCGCCGAGCAGACGGCCGATGGTCGACTTTCTCGATGTGCCGAGCAGGACCGGCTGCCCGAGCCCGCGCAATTGCGGCAGTGCCCGCATGACCATCACGTTGTGCTCCGCGGTCTTACCGAAGCCGAAGCCCGGGTCAACGATGAGGTCCCGGCGCGGGACACCGGCGGCCACGGCCCGCTCGACGGCGGCCCGGAGGTCGTCGATGAGCTCGGCGACGAAGTCGTTGTAGCGGGGCTGGGTGCGGTTGTGCATTACCACCATCGGTACGCCGCGCTCGGCCGCCAGGCCGCGCATCGCGCCGTCGGTCGAGATGCCCCAGATGTCGTTGAGCAGCGAAGCTCCCGCGTCGAGAGCGGCCTCGGCCACGCCGGGCTTGGAAGTGTCGATGCTGATGGGCACCTCCGGCAGCGCGGCGTGGATCGCGACGATCACCGGAACCACTCGGTCGGACTCCTCGCCCTCGGCGACGACATCGTGGCCCGGTCGGGTGGATTCGCCGCCCACATCTAGGATGTCGGCGCCGTCTTCGACCATGCGCCGTGCCTGGAGGACGGCGGCCTCGACGACCGCGCCCTTGCGGCCGGCCGTGGTTGCCAGCAGCCCGTCGCCCGAGAACGAATCCGGGGTCACATTCACGATGCCCATCACGTAGGTCCGGCTGCCCCACTCGAAGAGGCGCTGGCCGATCCGAGTCGGCGGCAGCGGCGCGGCCGGCGGCTGGGCGGCACGATCGGCTGGTGTCACGGCGCGGGCTCCAGTGGCGGCAGTGGTGGATCGGGTGCGAGGATCGGATCCCGGACGAGTATCGCCCGCACGGCTCCAACCAGGTAGAGGGAACCGGCCACGATCACAGGACCGTCGCGGCCGGCGAGGCCTCGCCCGCCACTCCCCGCGCCACTCCCCGCGGAAACGGCAGCGTCCAGCGCCGCCGCCGGCTCTGAGATCGCCTCTGCGGCCCGCCCCGCCAGCGCCCGCCAGCGGGCCGCCAGCAGGTCCGCCGGCAGCGCCCGGCCGCCGGCGAGAGCGGTGCAGATGACCCTGGCGCCGTGCAGGGTTGCGGCCCCGGCCAGCGCCCTGATCACGCCGTCTACGTCCTTGTCGGCCATGATGGCGAGGACGAGTGTCGGCCGGCCCGGGGCCAGTAGCGGGACGATGTCGTCGAGCGCTTCGGCGAGTGCCGCCGCGCCGGCCGGGTTGTGGGCGCCGTCGATCAGGACCTCGCGGCCCCCGGCCTCGACTAGCTCGAGCCGCCCGGGCCAGCGAACCGCCGCGTAGCCGGCCCGGCGCGCCTCCCCGGGGACACGGGCGATCCCCGCCGATTCGAGGGCGTCGAGCGTGGCGTCGGCGACGGCCGCGTTCGCCGCCTGGTGGCGGCCTCGTAGTCCCACCCGAACGAGACCCAGCCGCCCCAGCTCGACCTGGATCCCGTCGCGATCGAAAGTGCGGATCTGCGCCGGCGGCGGCACGACCAGGGGAGCCGCCACTCGCCGACTTCGGCGCTCGATGACTTTGAGCGCCGAACCCCATGCGCCCGTCACCGCCAGGTCGCCGCGCATGATGATCGCGGCCTTCTCCCTCGCGATCGCCTCGACGGTGGCACCGAGCCGGTCCATGTGGTCCAGGGTCACGTTCGTCACGACCGCCACCCCGCCGTCCCAGGCGTGTGTCGCGTCTAGCCGGCCGCCCAATCCGACCTCGACAACCGCCAGATCTATGCCCGCCTCGGCAAACCAGCGAAACGTGATGGCCGTCAGGAGCTCGAACTCCGTGGGTTCGCCGTGCCGCCGAGCAACCCCGTCGGCGATTTCGAGGACCTCGCTCGCGATCCGGGCGAAGGTGTCGGGATCGACGGGTGCTCCGCCGACCTGGAGGCGCTCG